>NZ_JBHUEM010000009.1:0-176350 GCF_042680805.1 Bacillus salitolerans
AGAGTAAAATAGTGGGGGCAATTTCCTCTTTATAAGAAAAAATGAAAAACTAAGATAAAAAGAGATATTTAAAGTAAGTGTCCTAAATAAGGGGGCCAACCCGCATTACTAAATTTAACAGCAACTTCTGAGTCTTTATCAGCAACTATCCAAATTCTATCATCAACTTCTACGATATCAGTAACTTATCTCGACTTTAAAATTTTTGTTCAATCGGGATTTGCAAAACAAAAAGCCGTTACATCACAACGGCTTTCTCTATCACCTTCTATAGTTCCATTCATCACTTTCATACTTTTCTTTTGCGATGCCTTCTACTTCACGGAGCTCCTCAGGTGTAAGTTCATAGGACTCCAAAGTTATATCCAGCCCTTTTTCAAAGCCTTTTTTGAAAGCTATCTTTGCTTCTTCAAGTGTCACTGGTCTATCACGTAAAGCGTTGATAGCGACTGCCTTGTTCTTAAAATTCTGTTGCATTCTTAACTTAACTCGCTCACTAGGATACTTAAATAAGCTAAATAATAAATCTTCGTCAAGATCTAGTAAAATAGAGCCGTGTTGTAGGATCACACCCTTTTGCCTTGTTTGAGCACTTCCTGCAACCTTTCTTCCCTCAACCACAAGCTCATACCAGGAAGGAGCATCAAAACAAACAGCCGATCTTGGATTTTTCAGACTTTCTTTCTCTTCTTCCGTTTTAGGTACAGCAAAGTAAGCATCGAGCCCAAGTGACTTGAAGCCTTCTAATATACCTTCAGAAATGACACGATACGCTTCCGTCACTGTCTGTGGCATTCCTTCATATTCTTCTGTCACGATGACACTATATGTTAGCTCTTTATCGTGTAAAACACCTCTTCCTCCTGTTGGTCTCCTAACAAATCCTAGATTATGTTCTTTTACAGCATCCATATTGATCTCTTTTTCAACTTTTTGAAAGTAACCGATTGATAATGTCGCTGGAGACCAACCATAGAAACGAATAGTAGGTGGAATAAGTCCTTTACTATGCCAATCCAACAATGCTTCATCTAATGCCATATTAAAGGCAGGAGAGCAGTTACCAGAATCAATAAATCGCCATTTGTTTTTTGCCATACTTTCAACCCTCTTTATTTCAATTTGCAGGTATAAGTCTATCAAATAATCGCAGGATGTCAAAAAGAAACACAAAGAATCCTTTGAAACTTTACCCATCGAACACTATAATAAAGAGGTAAAAAGAAAAAGGGGTCGATGTTATGTTAGAAGCTTTATTAATTTTACTAGGGGCTATCATCGCTTATTCAGTTTTCACATTTTTTTATCAACGAAAAATATTGAAAACTCTCACAGAAGAAGAGTTTCGTGAAGGATATAGAAAAGCGCAGCTGATTGATGTTCGTGAACCGAACGAATTTGAAGGTGGACATATTTTAGGAGCAAGAAACATTCCACTTTCACAACTAAGAATGCGTCATAAGGAAATCAGAGCAGATAAGCCAGTCTATTTATATTGCCAAAATGGAATTCGCTCAGGACGAGCGGCTGCGGTTCTTAGAAGAAAAGGTGTTAAAGATTTATACCAATTAAAAGGTGGTTACAAATTTTGGGGCGGTAAGATTAAAAAAGGAAAGTAATAAACCCTCACTTTCAGGGTTTATTTTTTTTTGTAAAAAAGGATTTTGTTTCTTTAAAGAGTATTATGTATATAAGATAGTTAGCTTGGAGGGGTGGAATTTGTCAACTGTTGAAGAAAAACTATGCTTATATTTAGAAAATAACTACGAAGATTTCATAGATAAATGGAGTAAAATTGTCATTATTTCGAGTGATGACCCCTATAAAGATGAAGTAAGACATAACGGCCGAAAAATGATTCAGTTAGTCATTAACTTTTTAAGACATGAATATAATCGCGACTTACTTAAAGAACTTGCTGATAAAGTAGCAATCGAAAGGTTTGGAGCAAAAGTAAACATCGGAGAGTTCATATACAATGTAAATATTGGAAGAAGTGAAATCTTTAAACACTTAAACGATTCTCAAATCCCTTTAGAGATGTTACAACCAACAATCAATAAAATCAATTCCTGCTTTGATCAATTTATTTATTTTGCTGTATTAAAGTACACAGAGCTAAAAGATAAAGATCTAGAAGAAAAGAATACCTTAATTGAGCACACTCATAAAGATCGCTTAACAATCCTTGGTCAAATGGCTTCTAGCTTTGTACATGAGTTTCGCAATCCTTTGACATCAATAACTGGATTTATCAAGCTTTTACAACAGGAAAATAAAGACCTCAAATACTTAGATATTATTTCACATGAATTAGAACAATTAAACTACCGAATCACTCAATTTTTATTAGTTTCAAAAAAAGAAATGATCGGTTCTTCAAAAAATACGTTTTCTCTACCATCTCTTTGTGATGAAGTAAAACAATTTCTTTATCCTAGCCTTGTAGCCTCTAATGTTCAAGTTGATTTACATATTGACCCTACAGTTCAACTATTTGGCTATCGGGAGGAAATTCGTCAGGTTATTCTAAATATCGTCATTAATTCGATTGATGCGCTTGAAAGTGTCAAGGAGGAGAGACATGTACTTATTAGCGCAGAAATCATCGCTCATCGTCAGTCGGTATCTATCAAAATCCAAAATAATGGTCCAATGATTCCCGAGGAGTATTTACAATCCATATTTGAGCCGTTTGTCACAAATAAGAAGCTTGGTACAGGGATAGGCTTATTTGTATGTAAACAGATTATAGAAAAACATGGTGGAAGTATCTCCTGTAAATCCTGTAATGAGCATACAACATTCGTCATTGAGCTCCCCTTATTAATAGATGCACCTACTTCAGATCGACAATTTGAGTCTAGAATGAATTAGAAAGACTATGCTAGTGAAAGGTCCTTGGACGAAAAACGATAGCATAGTCTTTCTAAGCGGTGTCCTTTTTGAAACAAAAAACACAAGCACGTAGTTCATTAATTCACGAAAAAACTTTATACTTTCCTGCATTAGCTTACAAAAGGCGCAAGCGCCCCGTTTAGCCTAAGGCAGAGCAAATGTTTTGTCATGAAAAAAACGGTGGTTTTCCCTTTTATTCATGACATGTTATTTGACCAAGGCAATAGTGATTTTTCTTTTTCTCTCGAGTAGGATGAAATGGCGAAGATCGTCGCCATTTCAGCTTGACTGGGTGCTGGAGCTGGATTTAGCCGTAACATTGTATTAACTAAACACTGGAAACTTATGCTTTCTTAACAAATAAAAAAGAACCTCATTCAGCTAGAATGAGGTTTTTATCATATCTTATCGTTCGAATTTTAATATTGGTTTTCTTGCAGCAGTCGTTTCGTCAAGACGCTTAACAACAGTATGGTGAGGTGCTTCTTGAACGATTTCAGGATTCTCTTCTGCTTCTTTTGCGATTTGAATCATTGTATCGATAAATTCGTCTAACGTTTCTTTTGACTCCGTTTCTGTTGGCTCAATCATAATCGCTTCTTCTACATTTAATGGGAAGTAGATAGTTGGCGGATGGTAGCCGAAATCAAGTAAACGCTTTGCGATGTCTAAAGTACGCACGCCTAATTTCTTTTGACGCTTACCAGATAGCACGAATTCATGCTTACAATGCTGCTTGTAAGGTAAATCATAATGTGGTTCAAGACGACGCATCATGTAATTCGCATTTAATACGGCATATTCCGTTACGGCCTTTAGTCCATCTGGTCCCATTGAACGAATATACGTATAGGCACGAACATTTATGCCAAAGTTACCGTAATAAGGCTTAACTCGACCAATCGAATGAGGGCGGTTGTAATCAAAACGGAATCCTTCTTCTGTCTTCACTAATACTGGTTTAGGTAAGTATGGAATTAAGTCCTTCTTCACCCCAACTGGACCTGAACCAGGACCACCACCACCGTGAGGACCTGTAAAGGTTTTATGCAAGTTTAAATGAACGACATCAAAGCCCATATCTCCAGGTCTTGCCTTACTTAACACGGCATTTAGATTCGCTCCATCATAGTACAGCTTCCCACCAGCATCATGGACAATTTTAGCCATTTCTAAGATACGCTCTTCAAAAAGTCCAAGTGTATTCGGGTTCGTTAACATTAATGCCGCAACATCCTTGTCAACAACTCGTTTTAAATCTTCAAGGTCAACTAAACCGTTTTCATCCGACTTTACGGTAACAGTCTCCAAACCAGCAACTGTAGCCGATGCTGGGTTTGTTCCATGGGCAGAATCTGGAACAATAACCTTTGTACGATTAAAGTCTCCATTTGCCTCATGATAAGCACGAATCATCATTAACCCGGTCCACTCACCGTGTGCACCTGCTGCAGGCTGAAGGGTAACCTCATCCATTCCAGTAATTTCAATTAGATGCTCTTGAAGATCGTACATAAGCTCCATCGCACCTTGTGCTGTTTCTTCTTCTTGTAATGGATGAACATGTGAAAACCCAGCGAATCTTGCTACATTTTCATTGATTTTCGGGTTATATTTCATCGTACAAGAACCAAGTGGATAGAAACCTGAGTCTACACCGTGATTTCTTCTTGATAATGCAGTATAGTGACGCATAATATCAAGCTCTGAAACCTCAGGTAATTCAGCATCCTCAGTGCGAAGATAGTCTGCTGGAATGACTTCTTCAAGTGAAATTTCCTCAACATCAAGTGCAGGAAGGCTATATCCAACACGACCTGTCTTGCTTAATTCAAATATAAGTGGTTGGTTTTCCTTATGCATGACAATCCCCCAATTCCTTTACAAACTGGTCAATTTCTTCTTTCGTGCGTAGCTCTGTTATAGCGATTAGCATATGGTTTTCTAAATCACTGTAATCTCTTGATAAATCATAACCACCAATAAAGCCTTTTTCTGCTAATTGGAGGTTTGCATTTTTTGCAGGAATTGGTAATTCAATCACAAACTCATTGAAGAAAGGTCCTGTATAAGCTATATTGAATCCTGCTTTTTCAAAAGCCTGTTTAGCATATTGGGCTTTTTGAATGTTTTGAGTAGCAATTTCCTTCACACCTTTTTTCCCAAGAGCCGTCATGGCAACAGAGGCAGCTAACGCATTAAGAGCCTGATTAGAACATATGTTAGATGTCGCTTTGTCTCGTCTAATGTGTTGTTCACGTGCTTGAAGAGTTAATACAAATCCTCGTTTACCATCTTCGTCGACCGTTTGACCAACAAGGCGTCCAGGAACTTTACGCATTAATTTTGTAGATACAGCAAAATATCCGCAGTGAGGTCCACCAAATTGTGTAGGGATACCAAATGGCTGTGCATCACCAGCTACAATATCTGCTCCAAACTTTCCAGGAGGAGTTAATGCTCCCAATGATAGTGGGTTACTTGAAACGACAAACATTCCCTTATGCTTATGAGCAATTACTTCAATGTCTTTTAATGGTTCGATTTGTCCGAAGAAATTTGGATATTGAACAATGACTGCCGCAACATCTTCATCCATCTTTTCCTTCAAAACCTCTAGATCAGTAACACCGTTTTTGGTTGGAATTTCGACCACTTCTAATCGCTGCCCACTTGCATATGTTTGTAGAACTGCTCTTGACTCTGGATGAACAGCAGCAGATACTAGGATTTTATTATTTCTTGTATGTCCAGCGCTTAAGGTAGCAGCCTCTGCTAAAGCAGTACCTCCATCATACATTGATGAATTCGCTACATCCATACCCGTTAGCTCACAAATCATCGTCTGAAATTCAAAAATAGCTTGAAGCTCACCTTGTGAAATTTCCGGTTGGTATGGTGTATAGGCTGTGTAAAATTCTGAACGTGAAATAACATGGTCAACAATTACAGGGATATAATGATCATAAACACCCGCTCCTAAGAACGATGGGTTTTCTTTAATATTCTTACTTTTACTTGCTAACTCTGAAAGCTCCTTCATTAAAGCTGTTTCCGATTTAGCCGGCTTTATGTTGTATTCACCTTGAAAGCGAACGCTTTCCGGAATATCTTGAAACAGTTCATCAACTGAATCAACGCCAATCGTTTTTAACATTTCCTGCTTATCTTGCTCAGTCATCGGTAAATATCGATGTAACATGCCTTGTGCCCCTTCCATTATTTTTTAGGTCGTTTATAAAATGGTGTAGAAACAATCTTTGCTTTTAAACGCTTGGAACGAATTTGTACTTCTACCTCTTGATCAAGTTGTGTGAATTCTGTTTTTAATAAGGCAAGACCTATATTTTTCTTTAAAGTTGGAGATTGAGTTCCCGTTGTTACAAACCCAATTATTTCTTCCCCTGCAAATACCTCATAGCCGTGACGTGGAATTCCTTTATCAATCATTTCGATACCCACTAGCTTACGAGATAAACCTTCTTCTTTCTGTTTGACAAGTACGTCTTTCCCTATAAAATCGGTTTCCTTTTGAAGCTTTACTGCAAAGCCAATTCCCGCTTCTAATGGACTAATATCCTTCGTAAGCTCCTGCCCGTAAAGTGCTAGATTGGCTTCAAAACGAAGAGTGTCGCGTGCACCAAGTCCACACGGTAACACTCCATCGGCTTTACCAGCCTCTAGAATTTGAGACCATAAGCCTCTAGCATCATCTTTTTGACAATATATTTCAAAGCCGTCCTCACCTGTATAACCAGTTCGTGATACAAGGGCCTTCATGCCATTTAGATCAACCTGATCTTTAAAAGCAAAGAAACCGATTTCATTTAATGGTGTAGATGTAAGCTTTTGAAGTATTTTTTCAGCTAGAGGACCTTGAATAGCTACTTGAGCAATTTCATCTGACATGTTTGTTAATTCTACATCTCCAGAAAGATGTGATTGTAGCCAATCAAAATCTTTATCAATATTGGAAGCATTCACGACAAGCAAATAGTCATTTTCTGCTCTTTTATAAACTAGTAAATCATCTACAGTTCCACCATTTTCATAGCACATAGCTGTGTATTGAGCCTTGCCATCTACAAGCTTGGAAACATCATTTGTCATCATTTTTTGCAAGAACGCTAGCGCTTCTGAACCCTTTACTTCGAATTCACCCATATGAGAGACATCAAATAGGCCAGCCCGCTCACGAACTGCTTCATGTTCCTCTTTAATACTTGAAAATTGTACTGGTAAATCCCATCCACCAAAGTCAATGGTTTTAGCCCCATGCTCAGCATAACTATCATATAAAGGTGTTCGTTTTAACTGAGTCATCCTTCTCCTCCTTTTATGTAACAAGATCATCCTTTTTTTAGCCATAAAACAGTAACATCATCTATAAACTGCCCTAAAAACACGAAAAAGGACAGAAAAAATCCAAGAAAAATGGATAATCTCTGTCCTGGCACCTGAAAGTTTTGCTTTTCGCATTTCCTCTTTGGTGGTTCATTCCTAAACATACATGAACACTCTCCAGAGTAGCGTCAAACAAGAGTCTTTTTGCCTGAGAGATTCACGAAAAAATCGCTTGCTCCTTCGGCGCTACTTAACTAACAAGACTAGTTCCTAGTAGTCTCTCCTCTTGTTCTCATTCGCTTATATATAATTTTGCTAATTTATGGCTATACTATTTGAACAGTGAAACGTTTTAATGCTTTTCAAAACTATCCTTATCCTATCATTAAACCATCTTTTTCGGCAATATACTTCTATGTCTTTTCATGATTAATTCCAAGAAAAATATATAGAGAGAGGAGTGACTTCAGATGCAGCAAGTTAATATCCTATTTGATGAGACATGGGAAGAGGAATTTCATAAGCGCTTCGAAGATGATGGACCATGGTCTCATTGGGATCTATATAAGCTCGCGTACGAAATCGAACAGCATCTTGCCATTCCAGAATTTGAGGGTCTTCAAGCTCCAAATTTTTTACCAAATCTACAGCCTTTACCTCATCAGCTCGAGGTAGCAAAGAATGTTGTGGAGAAAATGAACGGGAAAGCCATCTTAGCAGACGAAGTCGGACTAGGAAAAACGATAGAAGCCGGTTTAATTTTAAAAGAGTATATGATTCGAGGATTAGTAAAAAAGGTATTGATTTTAGTGCCTGCCTCCCTTGTATCTCAGTGGGTTACAGAACTAAACCAGAAATTCTTTATCCCAGCAATAGGACAAAAGAAAAGCTATGTTTGGGAACAATGTGACGTTGTCGTTTCTTCAATCGATACAGCAAAAAGACAGCCTCACCGCGACATTATTTTGGAACAGGATTATGATCTAATCATCATCGATGAGGCTCACAAACTTAAAAATAACAAAACAAAAAACTATGAATTTGTCCAATCTTTAAAAAAGAAGTTTTGTTTACTGTTAACTGCTACGCCTATCCAAAACAGGATTGAAGAAATTTTCAACCTCGTTTCCTTATTGAAGCCAGGACATCTCGGGAATCAAACAAACTTTGAAGAATCCTTTAATGCAAAGGAACGTTCACTAGACAATGATGAACATTTAAAGGAGCTTGTCAACAAGGTTATGATTCGAAACAGACGTGGAGACACAGGAATCGATTGGCCAAAACGACATGTTAAAACCGTCCCCATTGAATTCTCTAGTGAAGAATGGGATTTATACCATTCGATTCAGTCATTTAAACAACAAAGTAAAGGAACTCTTGGAAGTCAATTCTCACTAATCACACTTCAACGGGAAGCATGTAGTAGCAGAGAGGCTGTTTATTACACATTACAAAATATGTTAACTAAGCATGAAGAAAGTGAATATGTTCAAAATATTGTATTTGAATTAATGAAAAAAATCGAGGCTGTTACGTCTAATTCAAAGGCTGAGAAGGTTGTTGAATTAGTCAAAGAAATTAATGGAAAAGTTATTGTTTTTACAGAGTATCGAGCCACACAATTATATCTTCAGTGGTATTTGAAACAACACGGCATTACTTCCGTGCCATTCCGAGGCGGGTTTAAACGCGGGAAAAAGGATTGGATGAAGGAGCTCTTTAAAAATCACGCTCAAGTGTTGATTGCGACTGAAGCTGGCGGGGAAGGAATTAATCTTCAGTTTTGCCAACATATTATCAATTACGATCTACCATGGAATCCTATGCGACTTGAACAAAGAATTGGACGTATTCATCGCCTTGGTCAAGAACATGATGTTCATATTTACAATTTTGCCATTAAGGATACTGTTGAAGAACATATTTTAAAGCTTCTTTATGAAAAGATACACCTTTTCGAAAGAGTCATCGGCCAATTAGATGACATCTTAACCAAACTTGAAATTGGAAATATTGAAGACCATATTACCGAAATATTAACTCACTCAAGGACAGACGGAGAGATTAAAATAAAAATGGAAAACCTAGCCTCATTTATAGATTTTGCGGGGCAAGATAGCGAAGAGGATGAACAACATGCAGCAACGTGATATTCACCGATTTTTAGAACGATACTTTACCGCTAATGAGTGTGAGATAGTAGAAAATGCAGCTGGATATATGAATGTTCAGCTTACCATTGAACTAGACAAGCAATTAATGAACCGTCCGTTTTATTGGCACTACTTAGAGAAAACAGGCGGAGTTCCAAACCCTATGCGATTAACACTGATCACAAATAAAGAAAAGGCTCCGGAAGACTTAAAGGGTGAGGTTGTTCATTTTGGCTCACCTCGATTACATCAAATTTTTCAATCTACAAATAATCTTGGTGGCTTCATTCGATTATATGAAAATGTTAGGCAGACCTCCGCTGGTGGTCAAGCACCCTTGCATCCATGGCTAGGAATGAATTTCAAAATCTCCTATCAATGTGATCGCACACGAGATGTCATTCTTTCTGTTGGGTTAAATCTTATCAATGGGATGATTATTGATCACTTCCAAGAACGGCTAGAGGCACTTATCCTCACACCTAAGATTCCTGATTATTGTTTTACGTTGTCCCCTATCATCAAGCCAAAAAGTGGCGTGAACAGACTAAGACAAACAATCCAATCTATAATTGATAATGATGATCACTCGTGGGCCAACGAAGCGAGAGACAGGTGGCAAAAAGATTTGGACCTTTTAAATCATTTCTATGAGGATTTAGATGAAAAACCTGACTCATATAAAACCGAAAAACAAGCTTTAAAGGAACAGTATGAACCTAGGGTTAGAGTGTCGATTATCAATGGAGGTATTTTTTATCTAACTCAACAGTCTGTACAACACTAAAAGGCGAAAGCACAAAATGTGCTTCCGCCTTTATTTTTCCCTTTTTTTAAAAAACATCATAAAGCCAAACGGGACAACACCAAACCACCTACTCACTAAAGGCGTTTTACTAGATTTCCTTGCTCGTTTCACCTGTTTACGCTGATCTTTAGGACTATCTAAATAGGTGACAAGCTGTTGAGTTACAAATTTAAGTAAATCATTGAAAGACATATGTACCCACCTACTATTTTTTTACAATAATAGTGTAGCCACCTTATTTACTTTTTAACCCTACTTACAATCTCGTCAACAACTTCATCAACTGATTGGTTTGTTGTATGGATGACTATACTGCCCTCTTTATAAAGCTCTTGTCGACTTATATAGATCTTTTTTACAGCTTCCTTTTGTTGATTCAATACGAGAGGTCGTGTTTCGTCCTTCTCAAGACGAGACCACAGTTTATCAAATTCACATTGTAAATAAAACACAATGCCATTTTGTAGCATCCATTTACGGTTTTCCTCCCGTACCACCATTCCCCCGCCTGTTGTGACAATCATATCCTCCTTCGGAATAGTCTTTAGTATAGAGGTTTCTAGACTCCTAAAGTAATCCTCTCCATACTTTTCAAAAAGGGTTCGAACTGAAAGACCTTCCTTACGACTAATTTCTTCATCTGTATCCATAACCGGTAAATGTAATTTTGAAGAAAGCTGTTTTCCTATCGTTGTTTTTCCAGATCCCATAAACCCAGTTAAATATATTGATTTCATACGATTTCCACCTTACTTTTTTAATATCGTATCAAAAGTAAGAAATGAATGCACATTGCTTTAAGATATGTACCTTCTTTTCTTGTTTAATTCTTCTGGTACAATCTAGATTTCTTCACAGAGTTAAATGATGAATGTGAAATGAAATAAACATTTCATCATCGACATTATCTTTCGATCCAAGAAACAAATATCATCTTGTGCCTATCAAAAATGAGTTCCACCTTGCGCTTCCTATTTTCGGTCGTAGTATAAGTTAAATCTATTGTAACGAAATTTTCACCAGCTTCTGACATCTCATATTGAACGGTTCCCTCCTCGTAAAAAAGAACAGCTGACATTGAAAGAGTGTCATTTACGATTGTTTTCATTTCTACTAATGACTTTTGTAGCATCCTCTCTATTTTCATTATCTCTTCCTTTTCTTTATAGAATTTTAACCCTGTAACATATAAAGTAAGTTGATTGGATAAGAGGAGGAAAAGTAAAGTACAAATCATTAAAACAAATGGCAAGATATAACCTCTTTCTTTATCATTCACGATTGATCACATCCAGCCACCGATATATTGATACATGATAGGTTTCATCAGAAAGATCCGTAACATCAATCCTAATACTGTACTCTTCGTCTACTACTTGAAAATTCCTGATATTCTGAAGTACAATTTCATGCCCTTTGTTATTCACCTGTCTTAGTAAAGCTTGGTTATACATTTTATACGTCACGCTATTACCTGAAGTTGTAATCAATTCAATTGTGTTATCTGATATCACCATCTTCTTCGCCTCTCTAATTTCTATAGACAATTGCCTAGTGGCAACCTCCCATTCAAAAGGATGTAATATTGTTTTCTCGTTCGTCCATTTTTCAAATACTTGAATGATTAGCGGAAATAGAAATGCAATTGACAAATATATAATTAACACCAATAGCATTTCAAGTAAAGTGAATCCTCGTTCACACTTATTCATCGTATAATCGTTTCACATTCAAGATATTTATTATGTTCATTTTCCCAGCTAACACACCCTTCCCATTCTTGTGTCAGTATATTAGTTTGGTCAATCACTATTTGAAAACGAATACCATTATATCGATAGGATTTATTAAAGTATTGTTGGTTTCCTAAGCTAAACCGGAATAATTCATCATTGAGCTTCTCTATTAAATAGGCTCGTACCTCTATATTTTCTCTTTGACTAACAATGAAATATAGTTGAGGCATCACAAGGAGAATAACCGAAAACAGGAGAAAACTAGCTACAACCGATTCGAGTAAACTCACTCCCTTACAGTTTCTCAATATAGAATCTCCCCCTTCCTAATAGAAAGATCACTTTATATCTTTGATCATTGAAAATAACATACAGAGAGCCTGCTCGATTAATATTTCCGTTTGGGGTAAATGTAATAGGATTGGTCATTGTTAGTAGTTGAATCTTAATACGAGGATGAAAGGCTCTACTCATGATTAATTTACCAAATCCCTTTTCTCGAAGTTGGTAGAGATTGTTCGAATGTAAAAACATGATATCAACATAACTAGAATGACTTATCGCATATTCCTGAGCTAACCATATATCCTCTTGGAACTGCTTTAAAAAATGGTGGATAACCTGCTTTTCATACGTTGATTGTAGGCTGAAGTAGGTGGCTGTTGATAAAGTGAATACGATTGACAAAACGATAAGCATTTCAAGAAGTGTGAACCCATATTGATTATGTTTCAAACTATTCAATAACTCTCACTGTTCCATCAACATCCACTAATAGTTCATCACCATTTGGACAATTAGTTTTGGGGATATAACCTGAAGTTTCCAATTTGAGGATAGAGGGGATGGTATTTTCGTTATCCATTTTATATGCCTCCACTTGCGCTTGGACCATGTTCATATAAGCATCACACCCTTTTTTCCCAATTACTGCTTGATGCTTAGTTACATTAGGAATCGTGATCATGATTAATACAGATATCACCATTAGCACAATCATCATTTCAATTAACGTAAAGCCTTTTTGATTCATATTTTTATCACTCCTTACTATCCTTGTAGTAGCTTAAATATTGGTTGCATGATTGCTAAATACAAAAGCATAATAAACGAACCGATGAGTAGAAAAACAAGGGGCTGAACAACTGCCATTCTCCTCTGTAAAAAGCTTTGTAGTTTTTGAAAAGATAGCTTTGAATAGAAAAATAATTCTCTCGATAGGTCACCATTTTTCACTCCAAATTCAATTGATTTTGAAAGCTCCTCTTCAAAATACACTCGATTCCTAATTATTTCTGGTAAAGCTTCACCGTTTGTCAACTCAGCTTTCATTTGACTTGCTTCTATTTGAAATAACAAAAAATGCTGTTGTTTTTCAAAAACTGTTAACGATTCATAAATGGATAAACCTCCTTTAATTAACTGGCTTAGCTGAATTGCGAAATATTGGGAATAAAACATGCTAATGATGGGACCGTACAATGGGAGTGTACTTAGCCACTGAATTCGTTTTGTTAAAGGTGTTTTTTTGAATTGTAGCCAAAAGAGAATGAATAGGATGCCTAGGAGGATGGCGGAGAAAATCGTGAGAATGGGAAACCATTTCACAATTCCAAGTATCAAACCTAATAAAGGAGTTTCAGGGATGTTCATCGATTCAAACATACGTAAGAACTGAGGAAATAAAAAAAGATTACTTATCGTTAATAGGAAGAATGTAATACAGATAAGAATAATGGGGTATTGCATTATTTTCAAAAGCTGCTTTTGGTAAATAACTTTATGTTCTAACAGCTCACTTGCTTCTTTTAAGGCAAAACTGATATTGCCGTGGTTTTCTGCAAAGTATAAATAACCTAAAATATCACGGTGAAAACTTAATCTCACAAGTACCTCATGAAAGGTTGCCCCATCTCTCATTCCCTTGATTGCTTGATCTATTTGTCTTCTCTTCAAAGGGGGTAAATGAAGCGTAAGGAACATTAACCCTTCTAATAGTGGGTATCCCCGTTCTAATAATGTGCTTAATTGTTTCAATAATTTTGCTTGATCCTCGAGTTTCCATTTAGCTCGTAGTCGTTTTCTCAAGCTCCCACCCTTCCAAATCCTTTCTTGATAAATACCCTAATGCAATTCCTTTATTAACTAATTGAAAGAGAGTGGGATAAGAGTATGTGACGTCTTTCCCTTTCGCTTCATCGATAACACCTTTCAAACTTGTTCCAAATAATATCTCATATACACTTACCCGCCTATTTCCTTTCCATTTTCTACACAAAGCACTGCACTGTTCATTACAGAAGGGACATTTCACTTCAAATAGACGTTGTGCGGCCACTGCAATAACTGTCTGTTCTATCTCCTGGAGCGAAACGTTAAATTCTAGAAGCCGGTATATCGCTCCCTTCGTATCCTTTGTATGCATGGTTGAAAGTACTAAATGGCCAGTTAAAGCAGCGCGTATCGCAATTTTAGCTGTTTCCTCATCCCTAATTTCCCCCACCATGATAATGTCAGGGTCATGTCGTAAAATCGCTTTTAAGCCAGTTGAATATGTTATTCCAGCCTTTTCGTTCACTTGTACCTGTAAGAGATTTTCTGTAAATTTTTCAATCGGATCTTCTAGTGTAATGACATTGCGATGGGTCCTCTCAATCGAAGCGTGTAGTAGAGAATATAGTGTGGTTGTCTTACCTGAACCTGTTGGTCCTGTAAAAATAATCAAGCCATGGATTTGCGTCATAAAGGAAAGTAAAGTTTTAGTTGAGTTAGGAAATAAGGATAGTTCGGATAAAGGATAGGATTCATCTTGTGGGAGTAACCGAATGACTAGACTCTCATCATGGTGAGTTGGTAAGGTGGATAAGCGAAGATTAATAATGACTTGATTTACGGATATCATGAGAGATCCAGATTGCGGCCTTCGTTTTTCACCAATATCCATGGAGGCCAAAAATTTAAAGTGGGATAGTAGCTTTACCGCCAAGTCTTTTGGAATAGTCGTCTTTGTGAAGAGATGTGATCCAATTCTGTACTTAATGTGACATTCCGTTTTTTTAGGAATTAGATGGATATCTGTCACTCCTTTCTTTACTGCATCATGAATTAATCCCTCCGCATGATGTTCAACCATGCTCAATACGTTCACCTCTTTCATATTTTCTTATCTTATAAATTCAACGCCTATGAGGGAATTCCTCTTACATAACAGAAAAAAAATTTGTACGACCTCTGTTTGCTTAATACAGAAAATAAGTATATTACACTTATAGTTATCCATACTAGTAAGGAACTCCTATATTGGGCTATAGCCAAGTGGTAAGGCAACGGACTTTGACTCCGTCATGCGTTGGTTCGAATCCAGCTAGCCCAGTTCATAACCAAAAGGAGGAGTCTCGCATCTTCCAAATTGTTTTGTATTAATGCAATAGTTTCTAATTACATAGCCTATTTTTTTCTTTTGCCCAAACTAAGGTTAATCATAAAAATTAAATCTTCAAGATTACGACACAAACTTACCCCATCACATATTTACATTGATAAAATCGTCCATTATAATAGTAAAGTGATGGATAAGGGTATAAAGGAGGGATACATATGGATCGTATGTACCGTGTAATGGGCTTTTGGACTGGTATCTTCACCGTCATGTTCTATCTAGGTGATATGTATACAGCCTCATTACTTTTCTTAGGACAAACTGCATTTTTTGTATTTTTAGGCTATTTAAACCTATCAGAACGTATGTATATTTATATTTTCGGTGCTTACTTAACTGTTTTCTTTGTTGGTTTTACTTACTGGACAACATTTATGATGACTCCGGGTGTAGGTGGCCACTAATACGTAAAATAAAAAACGACGGATATGATTCGTCGTTTTTTATTTATGTTAAAAAGTCTTCAATTTTGATTCCTTTTGTCTGAAGAAGCACTCGAAATGATGAGCTTATTCCACCTTGCATAATAAGTGAGCGAATCGCTCGGTTTTTTTTGCTTACTTCAGAAAAAGGATCGTTATTTACATGGTCTTGCAAATAATGTAAAATACCAGATTCAATAAGAAATTCATCCTGCCTTACTAACCTTTGATCTGTAAATCCAGCCCACTCACCAGCTTTGATTAATTTGTCAAAGTGAATATGTGTTGTTAGATCCATCTCTCCTACATTCTTTAATGGATCTTCAATCATCTGATGTTTGTAATATCCACGTAGGCTTCCTTGACTATGAAACGGCAATCCCCATTCATGATCGCTATATCCATAATCAATTGTAATGACAAGACCTTCTTCAACCCAGCTACTTAATTCGAGAAATAAGAAATCCATTACAAGAGGGATCTCATATCTCTGTCCCTCCTTTAGTTCCACTCCATATTTCTCAACAAAGGATAAAATTTGATCATTACAAAGCGGAGTTACCATTTCTACAAGTTCAGCACCCACTCTCCCTATCATGATTTCATGAAAAGCACCATTTTGTTTCTTTATGACATGAACTGGAAGAGCATCAAAGAATTCATTGGAAAAAATAATCCCTTTGAACGTAGGAAAACATTCTTTTGCATCCTTTATTTGATTAAAAAGTTCCACATTATCAAACTCTTGTAGCTGCTCCTGAATTAATTCCTTATGAAATGGGCTTGCTTCTATCAAAATATACTTCCCCTTTATAAAAGTATCAGGAGATAACTCTTTCCATGTGTGCAGCACTTGTTTTGCAAACGTACCGTTCCCCCCTCCAATTTCTAAGATGATTGGAGGAACAAGACCCTTTTGAATAAGCTGAACGAGCTTCGTTCCAATAATTTCAGCGAATACATCGGAAACTGAGCTACTCGTATAAAAATCTCCACTCTTTCCTATTTTGGTTTGACCCTTCATGTAATACCCAGCGCTTGGGTGATATAATGCCAACTCCATGAAGTCTGCATAGGAAATACATCCACTCTCTGTATTTTCAATGGCCTGCAAAATCAGTTGTTTCATACGACCCATCATTAAAAACCATTTAAAAACGGATTTGAATCCATTTCTTGTTGAATCGTAGTCTCGCCGCCGTGTCCGGATAGGACAAGTGTTTCTTCCGGCAAGGTAAGTAGCTTATCATGAATACTCTTCATGAGAACATCGTAATTTCCACCTGGTAAATCTGTTCTTCCTATACTCCCTTCAAATAATGCATCACCGGAAAAAACTAGGTTTTCATCTTTAAAATAAATGGAAATACTTCCTGGTGAATGACCTGGGGTCTCGAATATTTCAAATGTAAAACTACCTATCGACATCAGTCCTTCAGAAGATATAATTTCTTCAGCTGGTTTTAAACGAATAGGCTCTCCAAATGGAAGATTAATGGATAAGTTTAGAGCAGGATCCATTAGCCAGCTTTGCTCTTTCTTGTGAATATAAACGGGAATTTCGTACATGTCCCTAACATCATCGACAGCACCTATATGATCATAATGAGCATGTGTTAGTAATATGGCAATCGGCTTTAGTTGGTTTTCCTTAATATACCCAAATACTTTGCTTGGTTCACTTCCTGGATCAATGATTAAACACTCTTTTTGTTGATTCGAAATTATGTAAGCATTTGTGCCAATCGGACCTAATGGCATTCTTCTCCACTTCACTTGAAATCCCTCCATTTACAAACTACTAGTCATTATTTTACACTAAAAAATAGGATGACGGAACAAAAGGCTCAGCGCGCCCCGTTTAACCTCGACAAGCAAATGTTACTTGAAGAGTAAAGAGTGCTTTTTCCTTTTACTCTTCAAGTAACATTTGACCACGAGAAGGGTGAAATTGCAAAGATTGACGCACTTTCATCTTGGTAGAGTGCTGGAGCAGAATACTTAGAACACGTAATTTGATAGTATAAAAACGTATTCTTATCCTAAAAAATAGAGGAATGATAATAAATGAAAAGTATATATGGAATTGAATTATTAGACGCAAGCTATGCCGATATCATTGAGCCCTTTCTTCCAATTACTCATTCCTTTTTAGGAAGCTTCTCTTCTATTTATTTGTTTAATTCTTACGAAGACATCTCTTACTTGCAAAATCAATTAGAGGAATATGAGATCATTGACAGTGTTCATCACTTATTAAAGCTTGAAAACGTAGAGTATTTTGAGGGTTCAGGTAGTTTAAATGATTATGGATTCAAGTTTCCTAATCAATCCTATTACGTAATCAGGAACATGGTTCGAGCGTTTTCCATTTTAAGTGGGGATGAGCAAGAAATTAAAATGGCTTTGTTACAATTTGATGAACATTTATTAGCAAAACAGGGTAAGTTATATGTAGTAGACGCTCATCATCAAGGTCTAATAGAAAAAATTGCAGAAGCCTACAATATAACGGTGTCCTTTTTAAACCTCGACAAAATGGTTTAAAACGATTAAAATAAGGTAGGATATATGTTACATATGCTAGAGGTATTAAAACTTAGGATAAAAAATAACCTCTCATGTAAAAATTAATAGAAGGGGGTATTATTCATGGGTTTAGTCATTATTTTCGCATTAGTTACGTTATTAGCAGTTGCAGGAACAGTTCGTTCCCTTCGTGAAAAAAATATGCTTGGTTTATTGTTTGCAGCAGGAACGCTTGTAGTATTTGGTTGGTTTACAATCATGACTTTAATCAATCATGGATTCCCAGTTGCTCATTAATTGACTACTATTAGCCCCTAAGTGTTTTTAATACTTTTAGGGACTTTTCAAATGCTATTATGGGGGAAAATGATAATCCCCCTATAAATGTAAAGCCATCAACTAAAGTTGATGGCTTTTATTTTTAAGAAAGTATAAGTTTCTGGTGGTTAGTTTATACAATGTTACGGCTAAATCCAGCTCTAGCGCCCAGCCAAGATGAAATGGCAACGATCTTTGCCATTTCATCCTACTCGAGAGAAAAAGAAAAATCACTTTTCCATAGTCAACTAACCTGTCATGAATATAAGGGTAAACCACCCTTTTTTTCATGACAGAACATTTGCTCTGCCTTAGGCTAAACGGGGCGCCCTGAGCCTTTTGTTCTTCTTATTCTTTTTTTACTTCTCCAATTCACGCCTTACACTGTCTAATTTATCATTCATCGTTACTTTTTTATCACGACGGTCATCAATTCTAATATTTGTTGCTACTCTCATAATTCCCTTCTTAAAAGGGGATTCATGAATTGCCTGAATGACCTCAAATAATACAGGAAGATTTCCTTCAATGATTGTACTCATAGGTGTTAATTGAAAAGTAATTAATCCTTGTTCTTCATACTTTTTAAGAATGCTCTGTATTTCTGCAACATAAGGACTTACACTTGGAGAACCAGTACCTGTTGGAATCACTGTAACGTCTACAATAGCCATAAATTATTCACCTCTAATTAAAATGATTGTTTTACGAAGAAATGTACAGTCCTATTCTTTATATCAAGAATTTCCTCAAATTGAAACCCTATAAGGCAAAGTTCCCCATCAGGAGAAATACTAATAGGTCGATTCTCCGTGTTTTTCAGTAATTGCGTTCCTTCTCCTGTTTCTGTTGAGAATTGTATAAACGATAATGATTCTGGCTCAGATCCGATTGCAGTTGGTTTAAATAAGTATAATTGTTTTGAACCTGAATGATAATCGAAATTAGGTACCCACCACCTATCAGAAAATGTATTAATCATAGGTAATGTAAATTCTTGGATGACCTTTAAGCTTTTTTGATCATATAATTGATAAATAGATTTCATCTGAGCGGATGTAACCGTAAGTAATATATCTTTAAATGATTGAAAAGCGAGAATTTGGTCAATCATTTTTTCTTCTTTTCCACTTTCTAAATCATACACGTATAAAGGAGCATTAAAACTTGTATTTTCTTCATCCCACTTCAAGTAAGCAACTTTTGTTGTATCGACCCATTGTATAAATGGCTGATTTACCTCTGGATTAGTAACTGTCTTCGTTTGCACACTTAACACATACGTTTCAAAAGACCAATCATCTAAAAAGCTCGTTACAAATAGCTCATGCTCGTTGAATGGATTCCAAACAAATTGAAGCTCAATTGAGCCAACTCCCCACTTTAAAGCTTCCTTACCTTTATGATCAAGTAGTACTAAATTTGCTTCATAGCTTGTAACAGCCGTATGTACAACAAAATATCTCCTACTAGGATTTGCTTGTAAAGTGATAATTTGATCTTTTGTTTCGTAAAACAATTCTGATTCACCATTGAATATATTATAACGATAGATCTTAGAGCCTTGGGTACCATTGGTAATATACAGGATGGTCTGGTTATCATACCAATCTGCAACAGAGTTAAAGTAATCTCCCTTTACTTGTAGAGGAATGATAGTCTTTTCACCAAAAAATTGTCCGGAAGGTTGCACTTTGTAGTCAAAGGTATACTCTTTCATCGGAGCAAGTGTATATCCATCTGTTTCAAAAGAATTACAAGCAGAAAGAATAGAAAAACTAGCACATATAATAAACCATACAAAGAAACGGATCAAAACACTCACCTCATTACTACCTATATTAATAAGACGATTCGGACTACAAAAAGTTTCAAATTTATTTTCTCATAACATCCTTCTTTATCTATAACCGATATTGTGACGCTTCAACCAGATAAATTTTTTTCTTATGAGCCGTATATGGTCTCCCTGATTTCAAAAAAAATGGCTACTTTTCTTCAATTCCTTGTAGTGTAGACATGTAGTAAGACCATTGATATACATTTTTCCATTCAATTTGTTAAAAATATAACATGTTTTTATTGAAAAAAAATAGATATACTCAGCTTTTTGTAATTTAACAGAAAACTTAAGAAAATTTATCAGTGACCTCATATATTTATCAGCAGCTTTTCATGTTATCGGAAACTTTCCACACGTTTTCGGCAACTCTTACTATTTTAACAGCCATATCATCTGTATGATCAGTAGCTACTAATCCTCTCAAAAAACAGCCGCGCTAATGGCGACTGTTTTTATATCATATATAAACTAGCTAGAAAAATACCGATAGACTGTTTATATATTTCATCAAACTGTGAGATTGGAAGAGGATTTACCCCTTCTCCTAATTCAACTGTATATCCTGGACGCCTGTAGGTTAAGATAAACCAATCCCTAAAACCAGCATGACTATCGATGTCTTTGACTGCTTTATATCCACTAACTCTCTCAAATTCGTTTACAATACTCTCGGCAATTGGCGGTTCGTGATTTAAGTACCCCCAATAGATTTCCTTTCCTTGTGTATGAAACGCAACGACCATTGAAAAATCACTAGTCTTTGTTAATTCGGCTATGGCAATAGACTCAGGTTCAGATAACGGTGCATCCCCTGGATAATCACGTGGTGCTGGTGACTTTGGTTCCTTTCGCCCTTTTTCAATCTCCCAATACGACGGATATTGATTATTTAGATCCACTCCCCGAATATTAGCTTTCCAATTTCTAAAATCATGACTTCCTCCATTGATTTCCAATACTTCTGAGTGATAAGCCGCTTTTTCAGGAAGACCGTTTAGAACAAGGTCAACTCCATCGGGATTTACCATGGGTACAATAGATAAGGTAACCTTATGGAAATAAGGCTCCATTTGATGCCCATTAATGGACCCAAAATTTGTTAATGCGAGAAGATAATCATTCACAAATTGCATGATTACAGAAGTAGTAATCCATTCATTTGCATGAAAAGACCCGTTAATATGAATATGTTTATCTCCGGTTCCAATTTTTATCTCGTATAGGTCTTTATTTAGCACCGATTTTCCAATTGAATGTACCTTTATGAAAGGGAACACTGTTCGAAGTCTTTGAATATCGGTGACAAGCGTTGGATAGTCATATTCCTGCTTTCCTTTTACAAGGCTATCGGTTACTCTTGTAGGGACAAAGATATGTTGCCCCGTTTGGAGTTCATTTGGATTAATCGTAGGATTTAATAAGATAAGCGCATCTAAAGAGGTATTGCGATTCTGCGCAATCGCTGCTAGATTATCACCAGCACTAATCACGTACTTATTCTTAACAAAACCAGGAATATAGACTTCACTGCCGATTTTAAGATTCATAGGATCAACATGATTCGATTGAATGAGTAAATACAGAGGAACCTCATATAACTGACTATAATAAAAAAGTGTATCCCCTTGTCTCACTGTAACTTTCATACTTTCCCTCCTTTAATCTTCATGCTGATTTAATGTATGAAATCAATTCAAAAAATATTAGTGTATACATTTTTGCCATGACAAAGGATGATAGTCCCTATTTTTGTGATGAAAGGAAATGTTCAAAGTATTGCTAAAAGCCCTGACGTTAATCAGGGCTTTTTCTTTAGTTATTACCTCGGTAGCTATTACCTTCATAGAAACGAAGTAAATCACCATATACAATTCGATCTGAGTAGTCTAGTTCCTGTTTTGCCTTATTCATGAATGGCTCACAGGAAGTGCCGTCAACTGCTTCACCTGTTGCTTTATCATAACATGTGCTCTTTGTGTATACAAAGTTGCTTGTAATAAAGCTACCATCACGAAGAACAGTTAAAGGTATTTTACCATTAGAGAATAAATCAGTTCCGAACTGGACATCATTTCTAGTATCAATACCTAGTAAATGAAGAATCGTCGGTTTAAGATCAATTTGTCCAGAAACGGTTGAAATTGTTTTTCCTTCCATGCCAGGAATGTGAATGATTAAAGGAACCTTTTGTAACTGTACTGTATCAAAAGGAGTAATTTCTTCTTTTCCTAAAAATTGAGCCATCGCTTTATTGTGGTTTTCAGAAATCCCATAGTGGTCACCGTAAATAATGATGATTGAATCCTCATACATTCCTTCAGCTTTCAGTCGTTCAATGAACAGCTTAATGGCTTCATCAGTGTAACGGACTGTTGGAAAATAACGATTTAGTGTTCGACTATTTGACGTATATTCATTAATTGATTTATCTTCCTCACCTAATTCAAATGGAAAATGATTCGTCAAGGTAATGAATTTCGCATAATATGGTTCAGGCAACGATTTTAAGTGGTTAATCGATTGTTCAAAAAAGTCTTTGTCTTTCAGTCCCCACCCAATTGAATTTTCTTCTGTAATCATGTAGTCATTTAACTCAAAGAAACGATCATATCCTAATGACTGATACATAATATCTCGATTCCAAAAGCTTTTATTATTGGCGTGAAGTACGGCTGAATAATAGCCATACTCTTTAATCATTTCAGGGGTAGCTGTAAATTCATTTGTACCATGTGTAAAAAATACAGCTCCTCGTCCCAATGGATAAAGGGAGTTATCAAGTAAAAATTCTGAATCTGATGTTTTACCTTGACCTGTCTGATGGTAAAAATTATCAAAGTAGAAGCTCTCTTGAATAAAGTCATTTAAAAATGGTGTTATTTCTTCACCATCAAGGGTTTCTCCAATAACAAAATTTTGGGTTGATTCCATTGAAATTAAAATAATATTTTTATCCTTAGCTACTCCAAACATTTCTTCATTCGGTTTACGATAATTTGATTTTAAATAGTTCTCAATTTCAATAAATTCACTACCATTTGCAAAAGCTCTTTGTGCCCTTGACTTTGATTGTAAAAACATATCATAAAGGTGAAAGTTGTAAGTTCCGATATTTTTCACTAATATTTCTCTGTCAAACGTTCTCGTTAACAATTGTGGACGTTCTACTTCAGCTAATCCTAAATTCACAACAGATAAAATAATCGCAATTAGAATATAACGAGCTTTTTGCCTTTTTGTAAGTTCCATTGATGTTGCAATTTGCCCTTTTTTCTTAGTTATCTTAAGAACAAGAGCTATAAATAATATATCCACAAAGAATAATAGGTCAGTGACTCTGATTAATTCGAATGCACTATTTCCTAAGTCACCCATATTACTTGTTTGAAAGAGGACAGGAATTGTCAAGAAATCGTTGAAAAAACGATAGTAAACAGCATTTGCATACAATACAAAGCTCGTTATGATACTAAATACGAACATTAGTCGGATCCTTCTCTTCTCTTTTACAACAAACAGGATTCCAAAAAAGAATAATAAAAAGCTTAACGGATTAATAAATAAAATAAACTCTTGCATCATCGATTCTATTTTAATATCAAAACTAGTTTTATAGACAATGTACGTTTTTAACCACAACATGACAACGGTTAAGAATAATGGCCATGTCTTTGCCAATGTTGATTTCACCATACGGTCATACCTCCAATTTTTTCTAGATGT
The DNA here is from genome assembly GCF_042680805.1 of Bacillus salitolerans. NCBI lineage: Bacteria > Bacillati > Bacillota > Bacilli > Caryophanales > Bacillaceae > Bacillus > Bacillus salitolerans. The sequence goes on from NZ_JBHUEM010000009.1 coordinate 24,217, forward strand.
GTAAGTCACTTATATTCAGAATATTACGTGTTTTTTTACATTTTATGGGTGTAGCTTAAGGTAAACAAAAATAATATTAATGTGTTTTTTACAAAAAAGCAATAAGATTTTAGTCTTACAAAGTTATAATAGAAGTTTAGTGAAAATTACTATTTTAGGAACCTAAACATATAGACGTTTACATAGGATGAAAAGTTTCATAAATTATATAATTTCCTTATTTTACAATAAAAAAACGAGTCTCATTTCCTAACTGAGACTCGTTTTTATTATGTTACAATACCATATTCAGTACTATTTTCCTAATTCGTTTTTGACTAACCAAGCTCCACCAATGACCCCTGCATCATTCCCTAAGATAGCTATTTTAATTTCTGCCCCTATACGAACTCTTGGAAATGTAAATTTTGAGAAATATTCTTTAACCGGTTGAAGTAATATTTCTCCAGCTTTGGACACGCCTCCGCCAATGACGATTTTTTCTGGATTGATACCGTTGGATAAGTTTGCAATGGCAAGACCTAAATGAAAAGCAATAGTATTAATCACGTCCTTTGCAACGGTATCATTATTTTTCACTGCTTCAAACACATCCTTTGCACTTAACAATCCGTTAGCTTCAAGAACTTTTGATAGCTCTGAACTTTGACCCTTTTGGATATACTCCAAAGCAATGCGAACAATTCCTGTTGCAGAAGCAATTGTTTCTAAACATCCTGTTTTACCGCAATTACAATGCGCTCCGCCTTCGGCAATAGAAGTTATGTGTCCGATTTCTCCTCCCGCACCATTGACACCATGAATTATTTGACCATTAGTAATAATACCACCTCCTACCCCTGTTCCAAGTGTTACACAAATTAAGTTGTCAGCACCTTCCCCGGCACCACGCCACATTTCTCCTAATGCGGCTAGATTCGCGTCATTGTCTACGAAAACAGGAAGGTCTGTTGCCTCTTCTAATAACCTCTTTAGGGGGTAGTTCTTCCATCCAATATTTACAGCTTCGTAAATTAATCCTTGTTCCATATTCACTGGTCCAGGAGCACCCATTCCAATTCCAAGAAGCTTTGTCTTTTTCAAGCCGATTTCTCTTAGCTTTTCATCAATAGCATCGTTTATATCTGAAACGATGTATGACCCCAGCTCATCCCTATTTGTCGGCACTTCCCACTTGTGAACTATTACGCCTTGTTCAGTAATAAATGCTAGCTTTATCGTGGTTCCACCTAAATCTACACCTACTAGTAAGTTTTCTTCCATCTTATCCATTCCTTTTTCTTTTTTCATTTTCTTGTTCTTGTCGTACAATTAGTTGTCCTATTTTAAAGTCGTTTGGCTCTATGAGTTTTGAATGGAATAATTCTCGTAATTCTTCCTCCATCATCTCTAAATCAGCCAAACGATCCCCTACATATATAAAAATTCCGTATCTTCGTAGGAACTGCTGTACATCATATAATGTCTTCAATAATGATCACCTAACCTACTGCTCAATTTTCTTATTATCTTCTTAGAGTAAAGAATATACAAGATTAGGTCAAGTAATGGAGAAAGAACAAAAGGCTCAGTGCGCCCCGTTTAGCCTAAGGAAGAGCAAATGTTCCTAAATGAGAATAAGGGCGCTTTTCCCTTTTACTCATTTAGGGTTATCCCACTCCAACTGGTGGTAGAAAACAAAGCCACCAGTTGGCGTCTGATTGGTTCAACTAACCAACAGAAAGTATCACTGATGGAGGTTTCACTAAATCTGATCTCTTAGTAGGATGAAATGGCAAAGATCGTCACCATTTCTTCTTGGCTGGGCGCTGGAGCCGGATTACTAAGCACATCGTAATTAGATACAATCAAAACCTATAATGTCTTATTCATAAAAAAGAGTGCTGATATAAACCAGCACTCAATTGAGCATTATTTACCGATCAGGATCCTTTGGGTGTAAAACAGTCGGTCTTCTATTCTTTAAAGGAATTGGTGATCGAACAATTACGTCTCTCAAAGCTCTATAGTTAAAGGGAATAAACGGCCATAGGTAAGGAACATTGAATGTTTTCATTCTTCCTAGTAGAATGAACCAAGCTGTTACACCAATCATAAATCCAATGACTCCACCGATTGCAGTAAAGATCAATAAAATAAGACGAAATATCCGATTGGCTAAACTCATCTCATAACTTGGTGTGGCGAAAGAACCAATGGCAGCTATTGCTAAATAAAGGATCACTTCATTCGTTAGCAGACCCACTTCAACAGCAACTTGTCCAACCATTAACGCAGCAACTAAACCAAGTGCTGTTGCTAAGGATGATGGTGTATGGATGGCAGCCATCCTTAACATATCAATTCCAACTTCTATTATGAGAAACTGAGCAATTAAAGGAACATTTGCATCATTATCATTCGGTCCAATAAAGTTCAATACTTCTGGTAATAATTCGGGATTCATGGCAAATAAATACCATAATGGCAATAGAAAAATAGACGCCCAGATGGCCAGAAATCGAACGAAGCGTAAATAAGCACCTACAACCGGTTTATTTCGATACTCCTCAGCATGCTGAAGGTGATGCCAAAATGTAGCAGGCGTTATCATAACACTAGGAGTGCCATCTACCATCACAAGAACGTGTCCTTCATATAGATGAGTTGCAGCCGTATCAGGACGTTCCGTATATCTAACAACCGGATAAGGATTCCAATGACGGCCTGAGATAAACTCCTCGATTGTTTTTTCACCCATCGGCAATCCATCCGTGTCTATTTTACTAATCGAATCCTTCACAATTTTTACCTGTTTTGGATCAGCAATATCCTCAATGTAGCATATACATACATCTGTTTTACTTCTTCTACCAACCTGCATATACTCCATCCTTAACGTCCGATCTCTTACTCGTCGTCGAGTTAGAGCTGTATTGAAAACAATGGTTTCAACGTACCCATCCCTTGCACCTCGGACGACTCGTTCAATATCAGGCTCTTGCGGACCTCTAACAGGGTATGTACGTGCATCAATCATAATGGCATAATTTATTCCATCTACAATGAGAGCTGTAGGACCGGCTAGAACAGTATCTACCACACTATCTAAATCCTCTACTTTTTCAATTTCCACATATGGAATATGAGTTTTTAATAATTTTTCTAGAGGATCTGGTTCTAATTGTTCAGGCTCTAATTGTGATAATAGCTTCATTAAATAATGAAGAATATCATCCTTTGCAAATCCATCAATTAAATAAAGAGCCATCTTTCTACCTGCATATTCTAAATCTAAGCTGATGACATCAAAACTCTTTTCAACGCCTAACTCAGCCGATAAGTATTTGACATTTTCATCAATATTACTAGATACTTTTTTTATTTCGTTATGGTTCATTTTATTCACCTCATCCATAGACTATTAGAATCTATGATCTATACAACCATCATTAACGAATGAATGAAGAAACATACCTAGCATTACTTATTTTTTCCATCCGAATTCTTTCTATGAATCTTTCGATCAATTGTTTCATATATTTTCATGAAGAGTTGTCCAGGGGGGGGGGATGGATCAAGGTGAGTAAGAAAATAACATTGTCCTTAGCTGTTGTCTCAATAGTAATAACAACCATCATAATAAGTAACGTTTATTTCTCCCAGCCCGTAAGAGAAAGTCTTACTTATTTTCCTACCGATTCAAGTTTAACTTTCAGCATCGCTGAGACGACCATATCCTTATTTAATAAGAAGGACAATGATGAATATATTGTTAATTGGAGAGAGGTTTCAGAAACAGAGAAGGAAGTTTATTTACGTCAGGATATTTCATTCCTATTTAAAGATGGCATTCTTGATTCGACGATGTCCTTATGGAAAGAAGAAACCAAATTCATTGAACAAGAAAAAAGGTTAAGAGGTGAGGATAGTAGCCATTATCAAGCTATTAGTCTACATCATGCTGAAATTCATTTGAAAGATGATCAAATAAAAAGTGCTCAAATGATGTCACATGATGAGTTGTATATTATTGATTCTTCCTATAGTCCATTGGACTCCTTTAAACAACCAAGTAATGAAGAACAAAAAGAATGGAAGAAGGTTCTTGATCACGCAATTAATCAACATCTGTTTTACAGTTGGAACGAGCTTGCAAAACACTATAATCTAGATTTAGAAACATATGACGCTATTCCGTTCGTAAACCTTGCAACATATAATAAAACTCCTCTTCCTGGTTTAACAGCAGAGGAGTCCATACGAGTGATTGGGCAATTATGGGAGGGTTTATATAAAAATTACCTGCTCGGAATTGAGCTAACAGCAACAGAAACCGTTAGTCCCATTGGAAGCAAGATTCCACTTATCCTAATTAGTAAAGATCGCTCACATTTAATCATTTTAATAGAGACAGAAGCAGGAGAGAAGGTACGGTTATTTCAAAAAATCAACTAAATAACTCCATAACCCTTTATCAAAAGAACAAACAGTATAATTATTGTTGCGATAATAAATGCAGCTTGGGACACGAAATTCTTTCTTGATGGTAAGGATACAGCTCCTGCGGCAAGAAAGCCTCCTAACAATCCGCCAAGGTGACCTGAATTATCAATTGATGGGACAAGAAAGCCGATCACTACATTTATCCCAATTAATACGATAACATTTGATCCCATTGTTTGAAGGAACACTTTGGGATTTATCATTCCAAAATAGACGAGTGCCCCAAAACAGCCAAAAATAGCTCCTGAAGCGCCAGCCGAAAGGGAAGGACTAAACACAAAGCTCGCAATAGAGCCTAAAATACCTGAAAAAAGATAAATGTACACAAAACGATAATTGCCATATATTTGTTCAATAAGCCTGCCTAAATATAGTAAGGCTATCGTATTCATAAATAAATGAAGGAATCCTATATGCAAGAAAATAGGGGTGAAGAAACGCCACCATTCACCTTCTAATATTAATGGAGTATATTTTGCACCAAATTGTATTAATGTCCGAGGGTCTGTACTACCACCAAAGCGCTCTAATAACAAAAACATCAAAAGTTGAATGACCATAAAGACATATGTCCATCTAGGTTTCCCTGCTTGGAATAGGGCCTTTAATCCCTTTACCCTTTCTGTTGCTGTTACAAGTACTTCACTTTTTAACACTTGGATTGTTTGATCATTCACATAGTCATCCTTTAGGTTTATTTCTAACGGGATAGTCAGTTTTGCTTCGACCTCCCTAACGTCATTTTGGGCATTTTCGGATGTAATAAGGTATGTATGTAAGCTAGACCGCTTCAGACTTAATGGTTTACTTAACTGATCCACATATTCATCTACCGGTGGATAAGACGATACATAAATATTAACAGCTTCTAATTTGTGCAAGTGATGTTTCTTGCGGTAGAAATCGAGTCTCTTTATGACGTTTTCCATATCCCGCCTCATCCAGTTTCCCCAATCAAGATCATACCGAAGAATTCGAATTAATTTGGCTTGATTCTTTTTATTAGTTGATTGGAGCCACATTTCATTTTGAGACTCAGAAAGGGCAACGAGGTGGTACTTCTCCTTTACCACCAGCTTATAGATTAGCTGCCAATACACCGAATCAAGGAACTCTTTCATCCCTTAACCCCCTTAGCTAAAAATCGTTAGGATGTTGTTCCTTCATCATAACATTAGCTCATAAAAAAATCCTGCTACAAGAAGCAGGATTCACCTAAAAGCTTGCTTTAAGAATCTCTCTCTTACATAAGGGATATTCATCGTAAACTGAACTAATAATCGACGAACCGTATTGTTTCCGAGTATTGTATTAAGAAGTCGGTAACGGTTTTTTATTAAACGGAATACGACATACAAAGCAGCAAAAATGATGATTAAATTTTTCATACCAAATCCCTCCTACTATTACTAATTTGCATCAGAAGAAAATGTTTTATCCATTATTTTAAAGGGATGAGGATTTGTTCTTATAACTGAAAATAAAGGATGGATGTGATCAAGACAGAAAGAAGTATGGATGTAAAATTCGTACTATCATTATTCATCCATTTTACACCTCTAATTAATTCGGTTGGAGTATTGCAATGTACTACACTTTCTGTCTCAATAAGGCAAACCTTGCACTGATGAAGAGATTGGATTGTCGCACCAATCAAAGTATCAATGAAGGACCCTGCCATTCCGGCAAAACTAATTAATAGAATAGATGAAAGGGTAAGAGAAGGGAATACTATAAATGATACAATTCCAATTAATAAAGCCCCCATTATAGTTGCTAATGTTCCTAATAAAGAAATGGCTCCCGATGTACCAGGAGCTACTCTTTTAAGTGTTAGGATATGAACAGGTGTCTTTTTACTCATACTTCCTATCTCTGATGCCCACGTATCAGAATTAGCAGCAGCGATTGAGAAACAAAAAGCATGTAACCATACCGGATCTGGACTTACCATATAAACGACACTAAAGACAGCGGGTAATAAACCGTTAGCCAGCACTTGTATAGCATCTCTTTTTTCTCCCTTTTGAAGAATATCATCAAGTCGCTTTTTATTCCCTTTTTTCAGTTTACTCCATAGACTTGAGGATGCAAAAAAAACACCTAGAAGTACTAAACCACTGCTATTGAAACCAATTCCTATTAATAGGCCTACGATAATTGCTGCCAAAAATCCGCTGAGTGTTAAGGATTTTACAACATAACCAATGCTGGCCATAACAAGAACAAAACTAACGAGTAACACACTATTCATAGCAAAATATCGTCCTTTTTTCCGTAAGTAACTGACGAACTGCAATGTCGTGTTGCTCCCTTGGTAGATCGTCAACAAGCTGGCACTCAAATAGTAAAGATAGTGTTTCGGCATTAAAGTTTTCTAAAAAGCGATCATAATAACCACCGCCATATCCTATTCGATAGCCGTCTATAGTAAAACAAACACCTGGTACAATTAATAGATTGATTTGATCTTTCACTATCTCGTTTGTTCGTGCTGGAATCGGTTCTTTTAGCCCAAAGTAAACTTCCTCTAACGAATTAAAATCGTCAATTTGGTAAAATACCATTTGCTTTTGTTCAGGGTAACACTTTGGTATAGCAACTTTTTTTCCTAGCTTCCAAGCTTGTTCAATAATTAGCCTTGTTTCTACTTCACGTCCTCTTGATAAGGTAACTCCAATTATTTGACTTTCAACCCATGTCTTATTTTGGAAAAGTGTTTGATGAATTTTTTTTGTCCAGTTGCTAATGTCCTCATCACTTACTTGGTTTAATGATTGAATCATTTGTTTTCGGATTTCCTTTTTACTAGGCACTCACAAACACCACCTTCAATATATTCTACTTGTTATTCATATATGTAATAGGCCATATAAAACCAATCTGTCAATTTGTATTAAAAATCAACCATATCCTCTTTTTACAATAAAAAGCCGCAAACCATTTAATAGGATTTCGGCTATACTAAGTCATCATTACTTAGTTTCTCGGTGTAATCATGTTGTAAGTTAATTACTTCCCTCTACGAGCGACAAAGGTTGATATGACGTGGTTTTTAATGATACCTTAGTATATCCATACGCTGCATTATGTTGTTTTGTGCGATAAAAAACTTAAATGCGTGAGCAAATGTGTGCTCATGTGATTATTTGATGTGGTCAAGAAGTTTTTGACCACTTTCTTCTATTAATTTATATTCTATATCATCATCTGTAAATCCGCATAGATTACAAATCAACATGAGTAATTTAATTTCTGCTGCTACTTCTCCGCAATCTTTACACTCAAACACCGTAATACATCATATAAGCTCTCTCATATTGAGCTTTATAGAGGTTCGCCCTTTCAAGTATTCAGAATCACCGAATAGCTCATGTAGAGTCATATAATCGATATAGTAATCTAATATCTCATTTATTGTTAAAACATTTCTTAATTTCATTATTATATCTAATAATTTTAAAATATATTAGGAGTGAGAATATAGTGCAAGAGTTATGTTCATAATTTTATTAATCTAACCACTACCTTGTGGGTTTGTTCCAACTCAAACAAGGGTGGTGTAAAACAATATACCCACCGAGTGGGAACTGACCATACTGTTGCTGGTTGGGCGGGATTAGATGTTAGATAATACAAACACTCATCCATATGGTAGATTTCCTACCAATCATTACATTTGGTTGGCAGAAGATAATGCAACTTATGACAAGGTGCTTTGAGAACCACTTTAGCCGGAGAATACCTTTGCAAATCAGGAATATCAACAAGTGTAACTTGTGGGACTGTTGATTATTCAGATGATGATTATGGACACCAAAAGGTATCAAAAATAATAAATGATCATAGTATATTCCCCGATTATTACCAAGATGGAGATAGTGGAGCAATTGTATTCGATCCTGCTAATTTATATATAGTTGGTATCCATTCTGGAGGAGAAGTTCCTACTGGCGAGGGAATTACTTTCGGATATTTCACTAGGAGTTGGGAGGTAGAAGACCATTTTTCTACATCTGGAAATCTGTTTAGGGTATATACAAATGACACATATGTTAAGGTTTCCAATTAGTATAAATTATACGTCAAGGAGGGGTCTAATGAAAAAACACATAAAGCTATCCTTAATTTGTTTAATTAGTATTATTATTTTAACGTCATGTTCACAAGAAGATACAATAACTGGATATGTTTCATCTACAATAACAGACCAAAATTATTTTCTTTTGATTCAGAATATAACCCAAGATGAAATTAGGGATAAAACATTTGAAGAAAAGGTAGTCATTGCTATAGAAGAACTAGAAAATGAGGATTCTAATGGATATTTTATATATGTTCCTCAAGAGTTTCACGATAAGGTAATATTGGGGGAAAAAGTAAAAGTTTGGTTAACAGGGCCTGCTCAAGAATCGCTCCCTCCGAAAGTATCTGCTGAAAAAATACAAACTATTTCAAATTAGATATATTAAATATAGTACCTTGGAAAATTTCAACATAAAATAACTAGGGCATTCTTCTACAACTATCACCAATGAAAACTCAGAAGATGCGTCATTCACTTACAGATCGGTTAGATAAGTTATATGAATCGAATGCGAGAAAGAATGAGTAAAGTGGTCAAAATGTGAGTTTTGATGTTTTGTGGTAAAAATAAAATAGTCACAAACCCTTTTGTATCAAGGCTTGCGACTATATTGTGAGAACCATTATTTTGTTTCTCGGTGAAGAGTAACTCTCTTAAGTCTTGGGCTATATTTCTTAAGCTCAATACGCTCAGGATTGTTACGCTTATTTTTCTTCGTAATGTAGTTACGATCGCCAGTTTCTGTGCAAGCTAGAGTAACAGTAACACGCATTATATATCCCTCCAAACATCATTACATTCAATCAGACTTTTCTATGATATCATTTTTCCAATAGAAATGCCAGTCTATTTTTAGGGGGAAATGGAGTTTATTTCTTTAAGTAACAGTTAATGCGTCTTTGTTTAGTATATCACGATATAACAATACCGTTCTCACACCTATATGATCCCAATTATACTCTTCGATTGCAACTTGTTGCGCATTTTGTGCGATTTTATCGGCCAAACTCGGATTTGAAAGCAGTGCTATGATTGCTTCTGCAAGTTCTTCACTTGATTCTGGCTCTACAGTTATACCGGTAATACCATTTTGAACAAAGCTTGTGAGACCCCCTGTATTAGATACAATGACTGGTTTTTTTGCAATCATTGCTTCCAATGCAGCGATTCCAAAAGGTTCATAGGTACTTGGAAATACAGCCATCACACAAGTTCGCAATCGTTCATTTCGCTCTTTATCATTCACAAACCCAACTAGTTGAATCCGTTCTTGTAAGCCTCGTTCCTGAATTAGATCATCATACTTTTTCTCTAATGGTCCACTTCCAGCCAAAATAAATCTTACATTTGTAAATTTAGTTAACACCATTGGAGCAGCATCGATGATTGTTTCAAATCCTTTTTCAGGAACCATTCTTCCGATTGAAAAAACGATTTGATCATCGGTTTGGTTATAGAGTGGCAGTCTATTCGATTCTTCCGTTTTATTCTCAAGAAAACTTTGATCCACTCCATTTGGAATTACACATATTTTTGATTCTACTGACTTCTCTAGTGTAATCACTTCTTTCTTCATGAAATCACTACATACAATCACCTTATCAGATTGCCTTATTAAATCGATTTCCATCTCTTGTATGTCGACTTGTATAGATGTATAAATCCCTTGATTTCTCCCGTTCTCGGTTGCATGTATTGTCGTTATCAATGGGATATTCAATAAGCTTTTTAGAGTAACAGACGATGAATATACTAACCAATCATGGGCATGAATCAAGTCAAAGTGAATATGTTGCGCTAATTTCATTGCTTCATCTAACAGGCATAAATTCATGCTCCCTATCCAATGCAAAAATTCTGTTTGCTCTCTTTGATAGGCAGGTACCCGGTAAACATGAATTCCTTCGTATTCTTCATAATTGATTGTATTTTGATCATTCGTTGTAAGAACATACACATCCATTCCTTGTTCAACTAATGTTTTTGCGAGTTCGCACACATGACGCGCTAGCCCCCCTACAATTCTAGGAGGAAATTCCCATGTTAGCATGACAACCTTTTTGTTTTTATTACTCTTTCTCTGTCTTTTATCTATTATGTATTGGTCATGCTCAGAAAGTAGTGGGGTTAGATCAATCTCTTGTAAGAATGGATAATCTCCTTTAAGCTTCATCACCAGTTCTTCTGTAATCATATTATGTTTCACTTTGTCATGTAGATAGTAAAATCTTTGTACATGCTCTTTAAAGCGATTGGTTGCATACTCACTTGCACTATTGTTATCAAGAATAAACGCCCAATCACTACTTGTTGCAAGCATCCACTCTCTTGTTAGCTGTTGCAATGCAAAGGTAGTAAGCTCATCCTGTATAGGGGAATCACTAACAATCGCTATCAAGCTTCTTTCCATCTCATGCATATGGCGGTACATCCATTCATTCGATTCATTCAGCCATACATCACCATAGCCATCTCTCCCCCAAGTCGAAAACGAAACATGAGCTGTTTCTAAATCCTGATAATGTCTATTTATGAACTCCAATGGAGTAATCCATTCGACCTGATTGATTGTACGACTAATCACTTCATGAAGCCACTCTGGACCTTCAAACCACCAATGACCAAACAATTCAGCATCAAATGGTAACGTCACAAGATAAGGTGGAAACGACTGGTCTCCTTTACAATCTTTATGACCTTCAAGAACGGATGCAAAATGATCTGCATGACGTTTTACCTTATCACTTGCCCACTTTGGCACATATAAATCTTTTCCTTCTGTTTTTCCTGTGATTCGATGAAACTTTAATCCTGTATCAACACGAATACCATCAGGATGAATAAATGGCAATATATAATCCATTTCTCGATCATATGCAATATCTCTGTAAAATTCCCTGTAGTCATAATCTCCTGGATATCCAGTACTTGAGCTCCAAACCATATTTGTGATTTCCTGATTTCTTGGAAATAGAACAATACCATGTGGTGAATAAAGGGGTGCACCGATTGACTTTGAAGGTGTAGGATCCGCACAACGAATAGTATGTTCGTCCACAAATGTATAACGAATTCCTTCAAGATGTAATAGCTTATCAATTCCAGGAGTAAAGCCGCATTCCGGCAACCAAAACCCTTTCGGTTTCACTCCGAAGTACCGTTCAAAAGTTGAGATTCCATGCTTTATTTGCATGCTTACTCCTTGTTTTGTCTGTAAATAAGGTAAAAACGTGTGTGTGGCTGAAGATGTGATACAATCAATTTTACCTATATCGTAAAAATGTTTGAACCCTTCTAAAATGTTTTGGTGCCATTTGATAAAGGTATCTTTTACTTTTATATATCGCTCTTCATAAAATCTTACAATTTCTTGTTCACGGTCTGTTTGTGCTCGTTCTTTTTCTAATTGAATTAGTGCCATTGACTTATCAAGATAGTGTAGATATCTTCTTTGAATAAGTGTATCTGCAAGCATTTCCATTAGTGGAGGTGAAAAAGAAATAGTCCAATTATGATGATGATCTGGCTTTTCTAGCTGCCATAGAAGAGGAATGTAGCTTTCAGTAATGGCCTCATACAGCCATCGTTCTTCTAGTCTATTCGCTTCTTTATGTCTTATATAAGGTAAGTGCGCATGCAAAACGAATGAAGCATACATATAATTCATCATACTCCCCCTTATTTCAAGCCTTCGTAATAAGAATAAGTACTAAAACTTTCGAGCCAATCTGGACTTGAGGATTCACCTGTCTTCCATTTAATTACACTTTCTTTATATACACCTGTCTGTTTTTCAGAATTCCGAGGTGTGTCAATAGGATTAGATCGTAGTAAAGTAAAAAATGCTCCCTCCGGCAAACTTGTTCCTAATTCACCAATATAAGTACGATTAGGTTCTAAATCCGTAACAAACCAGTTATTCGTCATTTCAGGAATTGGAATGATACAGTACCGATGGGCATTTCCACCATTAAATTCGATTCCAGTAATATCTGAAATCCTTATACACTTAGCCATGCGATTCCAATTCGTTTTGAAATGATGTTTAATAAAATCCAACCGAACCAAGGAAAGTTCCCAATATAGGTAAATAGTTGTGGAATTTTTAGGTAAAGCATACATTTTGTCTATCTCATATGAAAAAGGGAGGCTCCACTTATTTGGTAGGCTTTCTTGTTGTGTATGAAAATGAGTGTGAATTTTTTCTTCGAGCTGATTATGGTATTTGACCCATTGATAGTGTATTTTTCCTACTGTTGAGTTCAGTTCCTTAGCAATTTCTCGAAAACTTAATCCGCTATCACGCAGTTTAATGATCTCTGTAATCATGGTATCACCCCCAAAGTATAATATAAGTGTTATAGTAACCCTATGTTCTATTTAATCTTAACACTCCCTTTTTTCTCTCACAATGAACACATTTTGTCGGAACATGTGAGTACTAGAACCAACTTCATACAGGGGGTCTATTATTTTCAAATAACCGCTTACAAAGACTTTTCTATTGAATTAATTCGACTTATTATTACTCTTCTCAACAAAAAAGAGCAATTTCACATTGCTCTTATTCGTCAATATATTGATCATTTGTATCTACTAATGGGGCATTGTTTAACAATAATGCCGGAGAGATTCCTGAATTATTTCGATTGCCATGATAGAACTCATCATTTATTTTTGAATTCGCTCTCGTCGCTTCATTATCAAAAATATTACTTTCTGAGTGGACTTTTTCTTTACCTGATAGGTTAAGGTTAACTTCAATCATATCTTTATCTTCTTTCATCGGTAATCACTCCTTATCTTTATGTCTCAATATGACTATTCTTTACTTTAAGGATATTTACATTCATTGTTAATCGGTCCTTTTCTTTTTTAGAAAGTAGTTAATAATATGAAATAAGAAGAAACTCATTCAGTTTTAAGACTGTATATGGTATAAAAGAAAGAGGAAAAAGAAATTGGAAACAGTATGAGGTGAGCCTATGGAATATGTAATAATCGGTCTTCTCTCTTTTGCAATACTATTGTTATTTTTGTCTTTCTTTAAACGAGATAAAATAAATGATCTAGAAGAACAATTAGAACAATTATCATTAAACGTTATGCAAGAGAACTATCAGTTGAAGAAAAGATTATCTATATTAGAAGAAGAATTGTTATTTAATGATGAAGAATTAAAGAGAACACTAAAGAAGTAGGGTATTTTCAATACGAAATGTGAGGTTTAACAATGAGCAAAGGTTTTTTACGCGGTCTATCGTTTGGTATTATATTGACTACTACAATTCTTTCATATTTTCTTTACACTTCTGTTACTGAAAAAGAGACAAGCGATTTCACCATATCCAGTGAAGAAGTAACACAGTTTTTAGAACAAAGTGGACAAACTTCAATCACTGTAGAAGAATATACACGTTTAACAGAAGCCTCTAATGAATTAGAACAAGTGAAACTGGACTTAGAAAACTTAAAAAATCAAAGTTCTGCACATGCTCAAAATGAGGAGAACATGACGGAAGATACACAGGTAGAACCAAATGAGATTTTATCATATACGTTGGAAATCAAATCCGGGATGGCAACTACTCAAGTAAGTAAACGGCTAGAGGAAGTTAAGATTATTAATAGTGCTACACAATTCGAAGAATACTTAAAGAAGAGAAATTGGGAAGGATCTGTTCAGATTGGTACCTTTCATGTAAATAACAAAATGACAGTGGAAGAAATTGCAGCAATGATTACAGGTCATTAGAAGCAATTAGCAGGAACCACATTATTTGCCCTTATATGGACTATGTTTTACTCTTACAGTGTGTCCTTCTTAACAACAATTTCTTTCGTTTAAATAGCAAAAACCCTAGCAAATGTTAATACGCTAGGGTTTTTTACGTATTATTCGTTTAAATCGTAGTGCTGTCCTTTCACTAAGAAAAAGATATTTTCTGAAATATTCGTAGCATGATCAGCAATTCTTTCTAAATACCTTGCAACAAAAGCTAGTTGTGTAATTTGTGCTATTTGTTCTGGATGATGGGGCATCATTGATAATAGCTCACTAGTGATCGTTCCATACATTTCATCAACTTTATCATCAATCTCAGAAACCTTTTTAGCATGTATCAAATCTTGCTCATTGTATGCTTTTAATGATTCCCTAAGCATTTCAAGTGCAAGACAATGCATCTTTGGAATATCCTCAAGTGGTTTAATAAGGCTTTCTGCTCCTATACGGATAACTGATTTAGCAATGTTAACAGCATGATCGGCCATACGTTCAATATCAGCGGCAATTTTAAGTGCAACCATAATTCTTCTTAAATCGACTGCTACAGGTGATTGTTTTGCAATTAATAGAATAGCAAAGTCGTTAATTTCTTCTTCAAGCTTATCAATCCGGTTATCATTTTCGATAACATGTAAAGCTTTTTCAATATCTTTTTCAAGAAGTGCCGTCATCGATGATTCAATGGCTGTTTCAGTCATTTTACCTAGTTCTAAAAGCATTTCACGAAGTTTATTAAGATCAACCTGGAATCTTTCTCGTACTGTCATAAGGACACCTACCTTGTTTTTATGCTGACAAAATAATATTATCCAAATCTTCCTGTGATGTAATCTTCAGTTCTTTTATCATTCGGATTAGAAAATATGTTGTCAGTTGCTCCATATTCCACCACTTCGCCATTTAAAAAGAAAGCTGTTTTATCTGAAATACGAGCGGCTTGCTGCATATTATGGGTTACGATAATGATACTATAGTTTTTCTTTAGTTCTTGTATTAATTCTTCCACTTTCAAAGTAGAAATTGGGTCAAGTGCTGAAGTTGGCTCATCCATTAAAATAACATCAGGTTCGATTGCTAAGCAGCGTGCAATACATAAACGTTGTTGCTGTCCCCCAGATAAACCATATGCATTTTCATGAAGCCGGTCTTTTACCTCATCCCAAATGGCAGCTCCTCGTAAGCTTTTTTCGACAATCTCATCCAAGACTTTCTTATTCCGGATACCGTGGATCTTAGGACCATACGTAATATTTTCATATATGGATTTTGGAAAAGGATTTGGTTTTTGAAAGACCATTCCAACATGTGTTCTTAAATCTTCCACTTTATATGATTTTTCTAAAATACTTTTATCTCGATATAATATGTCACCGGAGATCCGAACAACTGGAATTAGCTCAACCATTCTATTCAAGGTTTTTATATAAGTTGATTTTCCACATCCTGATGGACCAATGATGGCAGTAACCTCATTTTCATGAATAGCCAGGTTTATATTTTTTAGAGCCTGGTCTTCTCCGTACCATAGGTTTAAATCTCTTGTATCATAAACGATTTTCTTCGTTTGATTTTTATTAGCTGAATCTACTGCTTTTGTCGTTGCCTCTGTTAACTGCTTTTCTCTATCAGAAATAACGGCCATGATAACCCCTCCATCCAATTAATATCTTTTCTGAAACTTATTTCGTATAATGACTGCAATCGAATTCATGATAAATAAAACTAATAAAAGAATAACTATTGTAGCAGCAGCCAGGTTTGCATATTCCGCTACTAATGCTGAATCGATCGTCCAATAGTATATTTGCATAGGCATCACGGTGAATTTATCCATTAATCCATCTGGTAGAGGAATTAATAAGGCTGGAATTCCTATGACAACAAGTGGAGCTGTTTCACCGATAGCACGAGAAAGAGCCAATATTACACCAGTCAAAATACCAGGGATGGCTGCCGGAAGAACGACATTTTTTATCGTCTGCCATTTTGTCGCACCCATTCCATACGAAGCTTCACGTAAAAATTGGGGCACTGCTCGAATTGCCTCTTGACTCGCTACAACAACGACTGGAAGAACAAGAAGAGACATTGTAAATCCACCCGCTAAAATAACTGAACCTAAGTCTAGTCCTCTTACAAAGACTGTTAAGCCTAATATTCCAAATACAATTGATGGAACACCAGCTAGATTTTGAATATTTGTTTGAATAAAGGATTGTAGCCGGCCTTTTTTGGCATACTCCTCCAAATAAATCGCCGTTCCAATTCCCAAAAACATCGTTACAGGTGCGACTACGACCATTAACCACAATGTTCCAGTAATAGCGCCCATAATACCAGCTTTTTCAGGATCTGTTGATAGTTTATTCGTTAGGAAGTTAAAATCAATCCATCCAATACTGTCTGTAAATACTCTATATATTAAGGTTACTAACACTACTAGTCCAAAGAGAGTGGCAAGTAAGAAAATAAATTTTGCAAAATTATTGATAAATAACCTTGAACCCATGTTCTTTTTTACTTGAGCAGAATCAACATATTTCATTTTAATATTCCTCCCTATACTTACGAGAGATATATTGTGCAAGTAGATTCATAATTAAAGTAAAGACAAATAATGTCATGGCAACCGCGTATAAACTATAGTATAAAGTAGAGCCAGCAGGTGCATCCCCGCCCGTAACCTCCACAATATAAGCTGTCATCGTTTGCATAGACTGTGTAATATCAAAGGTGAAATTCTTCGAGCTTCCGCTTGCAATCGTAACAATCATTGTTTCTCCGATTGCTCGGGAAATTCCAAGCACAAATGATGCCACTATCCCAGATATAGCTGCAGGTACAACAACCTTCCAGGTTACTTCAAGTTTTGTTGCGCCTAGTGCTAAAGCCCCTTCTCTCATTGAATTCGGAACAGAGCTCATAGCATCCTCTGATAAAGAAGCAACCATCGGAATAATCATGATACCCATTACTATACCTGGACTGAGAATATTCGTAGGCTCTAAGCCTGGAATGAAAGATCGTAATAATGGGGTTACAAATGTAAAGGCAAAAAAACCATAAACGATTGTTGGAATCCCAGCTAAGATTTCCAATAATGGTTTTAATGCCTTTCTAACTCGTTCAGATGCGTATTCACTTAAATAGATTGCCGTCATTAGTCCAATTGGAATGGCAACTAGCATTGCAATAGCAGACGAAATGATTGTACCCGTCAATAAAGGAAGAACACCAAATTGCGCATTCTCACCTAGAGGTTTTAAGACAGTGCCTGTGAAGAATTCTATAAACGGTATCTCACGAAAAAAGGCAATGGTTTCCGATAACAATGTAAATAAGATACCAATAGTCGTTAAAATTGAAATAATTGCAATAATTAAAAGAAGTTTAGGCATAAACTTTTCTACCATACTTGTAATAGTAAATGTCCGCCTATTTTGTTCGATTAGCTCTCTAACATTGACTTTCTCTTTATCTCTAGCCATAGACTTATCCAAGTTTATATAACCCCTTTCATCCTTATTGTGTAAGGAGAAATAATAAATCATCCAGATTAAACACATAAGAAGATGAGAAGTTTACACTTCTCACCTTCATCGTACAAAGAAGTTACGAATAGTTATTATTTCAATGCATTTAGTGCATCAAGATACGATTGAATTTCAGCATCTGTTAATGGTGCAAATCCAGTTTCCTTCGCTACATCTTGTGCATTTTCCATTGTGTAGATTGCATAGTCTAACACTTGCGGTTTTTCTTTAGCATGGTTCACGTTTAAATATGTGAAAACAGGACGAGTAAAATTACCATACGCGAAACTTTCACCTTCACCAATTGTCTCTAACGTTGGTTCTACTGGGCCGTTACCAAAGTCAACTTTTACAGCCGTTAATTTATCAGTATTGTTTACATAGTATCCATATCCGAAGAAAGCGATAGCATTCTTTTCTTTTGACACTAAGTCAACTAGAGTTGAGTAGTCTTGTTGTAGGTTAATACCCTCTACTAAATCTTGTTCTTCTAGAATTTTTTCCCAGAAAAACTCATAAGTTCCATGGTTTTCGTTTGGTCCCATTGTAACAATGGGCTCATTTGGGAAATCCGGGCGAATGTCTGACCAGTTTTTCTTTCCAGCGCTTGCTAAAAAGATATCAATTACTTCTTGCTCTGTTAATTCAGTAGCCCAATCATTCTCTTTGTTAATAACGAATGTTAAACCGTCTAAAGCAACTTTTAGTTCTTGAACTTCAATTCCTAATTCTTTTGCAGTAGCTGCTTCACCTTCCTTGATTTGACGAGAAGCATCATTGAAGTCTGTTCCATCTTCAACTAAGAACTTTTTAAAACCAGCAGATGTCCCTGCACGACTTACTTCAACAGAAACATTTTCCTGCTCATTTGTCATATAGTTTTCAGCCATCTTAGCCATGAAAGGATATACAGTACCAGAACCGTCGATAACTACGCTTCCTTCTAGTTCAGTTACTTCTTGAGCATCTGTTCCCTCTGCGTTTTCTGTACCAGTTTCTTCGTTAGTATTTGTAGTTTCTTCGTCAGCTCCACCACATGCTGCAGCAAATACAACAAGAGCAGTCATTACTAAAAGTAAAAGTAAGCTTTTTAAGCTTTTCATTCTTTAATTCCCCCTAAGAGTTTGGTTGGTTGTTTTGTCCTACGAGTATTAGAATAACTGCTCAGTATTAACCTTGTTTTAATCAATTGTAAAGGTTTTGTAAATTCATGCTGAAAAATGTATTTTATTGCTATAGATTACCTTTATTATGGCTAAACATATACGATTAATACTAACCACTTTTCTTAAATTAGCAGATTATCTAGCTTTACGTGCTTTTAATTCAAAGTATGTGTCTAAGATTCTCTCTCCTATTTCCTTATTTATATTATTTTCATTGTCTTTGGAATGAGCCCATGGAACGACAACAGCAAATGCAATTTCTGGTTGATGAAAAGGAGCATAACCAACAAGCGTTAAATTATAGGTGCTTGAGCCATGTTTTTCTTTATTCTGTCCCCAATATACAGCCTGGGCTGTCCCTGTTTTGCCTGCTGGTTTATAAAATTTGTCTTTGAAAAAATTTGCTGCTGTCCCCCCCCTTTCTTGCATAACTTGTCTAAATCCCTCTTGAACCCGGTCAATATGTTTTTGATCCATATCAATACGATTCATTACTTCAGGCTGTATAGAATGAACGATTTGACTAGCTTGATTTTCGTCCATACTTGGATTTACAATTTCCTTAACCAAATGAGGCTTCATCCTAAATCCATCATTCGCAATAGTAGATACATATTGAGCCAATTGCATTGGGGTATAAGTATCATATTGACCTATTGCTAAATCAAGAATAAAGCCGGTTCGATTACTAACTCCTGTATATCCTGTAAACTCATTCGGTAAATCGATACCCGTTTTAACACCTAGCCCAAATTGGCTAAAGTAATTGCGCATTTTCTCAAACGTACCATCCTTTAGAACAAGTGCCATATTAGGATGATAATAAGCACCTCCTAGAAGCATCGCTATTTTAAACATATAAACATTGGATGATCTCTTTAATGCGGTTAGATCACTTACTCTCCCCATGTTTACATAGGATGCCTTAGTAGGTGTTGCTTTTAGCCTAATTGGTTCATCGACCATTACAGTACCTGGATGTATAACACCTGTTTCATACCCAGTTAACACCGTTGCTCCCTTTATAGCAGAGCCCATTTCATATCCTGTCGTTATATTTCCTAATGCGTAGTCAGACATCTCATATTTTCCTGATTGCTTCTTCTTTATTTGCTTACCTGCCATAGTTAGAATTTCACCAGTACTAGGATCCATCATCACAACGAATGCACTCTCTAATAGTTCAGTTCCTCTTAGCCTTTTCGCTTTAAGTAATTCCTCCTCTATTATTTTTTCCACAGCTAGTTGAAGATCCATATCAATTGTTAGCACGACATCACTCCCTTGCTGTCCTTCTGAGATAACCAGAGTATTGAGCAAATGGCCTGTCTTGTCTGTAACGTTTTGTATTTTCTTTTTTTGTCCCCTAAGAACATCCTCATACTGCTGTTCTATGTAACTTTTTCCTACTCGATCATTTAAGGCGTAATCTCGTGCTAAATAAAAGTCTAAATTTTCCCTAGGTATTCCCTCATCCGAGCTAGTGGTGGATCCAAGCACGGACTTTAAAGTATCACCAAACACATACTCCCTTAACCAGTCTGTCGTGATATCCACGCCAGGCAGAACAGATAAATGCTCACTCACAATTGAGAGTTCTTCTTTAGTGACCCCTTCCTTTTTGATGATTTGTGGGATTAGCGCATACCCTTTATCAAATTCTCGTTTTATTGCGGCCACTTCCATATCTTTTTCGGAAAGAGCTGCTAGATCCTCCTCTGTTATCCTGTTTAAAAGTTCCTTATAAAGAGCTCGATCATCAAAACCTTGTACTCGTAATTGTTTTTTTTCTTCATTTGATATTTTTTTTTCTGCTAATTCAGGTTTTGTTAAGATCCAATAATCCTTTAAATCAGGAACGGTTAGATCAGTTGTATCTTTTTCAATGATGTCAGCAAGTCTATTTGCAATTTCAAGCTTTGCGCTCACACTTATTCCCTTCATTGCCGTATAGGTGATCGCATGAACTGGAAGGTTATCAACCATAACTCTTTGATGGCGGTCAAGTATCTTGCCTCGAGGTACAGGTGTATGAACTGTTACATTGTCTGTACGTTCTATTTCTTTTTTATAGTTTTCACCATAGACAATTTGAACAACACCTAGCCTAAGTATTAAGCATGAGAACAGTAAAAAGACAATGAAGAATAAGATATTAAGCCTTAATGGAATTGGATTCTTTTTCTTTTTGTTTTTCATGATCGTCACCTTGCTTTATATTAATCTTGCTTCTTACCCAAAAAAAAGAGATACCCCATGGTAGTCCCCTTTTTTCAAGCAACAATTAATCGTGAAATGGTGATTAAACAGTTGAGCCTCCCTCTCCATCGTTAAGCTTCCTTTGAGAGATTGTAGATGAATAGGCAGAATGATTTCGTTCCTTTGGATCAATATATACATGTCTAACAAAGAAATAAATGACAGCATGGCCAGCCCCGAGAATCATTAACAAAATCGGGATACTCTTTTTCTCATCAAAAAACGTGATGGAAAATAAAAACAACAAAATAGATACAACCCTCCCACTATTTATAAAGAGTTCTCTTACAACAATGTATTCGATTCTCATCTTAGCTGCATTCCAGCCTTGTCCTATAACATCATAAGTTAACGACATATACGGTACTAAGAGCAATGGATAGGCAATTGCTATGACAATTGCATAAATAATCAAACGTGAGTAAGTTAGGTCAAACACAATTAAGAAAATCGCAGCATATAAGAGAAAACCTCCTACCATTATTGATTTTTTTCTATATTTTTGTTTGATTAGTCTAGTTGCAATATAGTAACAAACAAAAGCAACTGCGGAGTTAACTAATCCAAACGTTCCAAGAGCAAGCTCACTATTGGTCGTAATAAACACAAAAACAGAAATGATAAAGATAAATGTTCCTTCACGTAATCCCTGAAAAAAATGTGCTCTTGTTATCAATTTCCAATTTCTATTGTTCTTTCGTTCCTTGATGATCCGTATAAAATCAAATGTTCCTTTTGCTGGTCTTCTCTTTAGAAAAAGACTTAAAACAACTGCACCTGAAAAAAGAACTAAGGAAATGGTAAAAATAACAGTATACCCAGTAAACTTTTCCATCCTTGAAATAATAAAACCGGCTAATATCGGACCTATCATACCTGCAAAGGAAGATAGTAAACCAAGGAAGCCGTTAAAAAAGTCTCTTGTTTCAGGTTCAGTTATTTCAAACGTTAATACATTAAATGCTAGCCAATAAAATCCATACCCTACTCCCAATACCCCGCCAAGAAGGATAATAAAATCGGAAGCACGCTCCCCTATAAATAAAACGGTTAAGAAAAATGCTGCTAAAAATATTACCCCGAGTCTTAGTACAATAACACGATCAATTTTTTTCGCCCATCTTCCAGCCAAAATAAATGTCAACGGTTGAAGTAGTACAATCGATAAATTGTATAATCCAATATCTGAGAATTCACCAGACTGTTTCCATAAGTAAACATTCACGAATGTATTTGATAGTGCAATACTTAAGGAGTATAAACCACCAATAAAAAGTAGAAAAATTAAGTCTTTATTTACCTCTACATCACCTATAATTTTTTTTATTTTCATATCCTTTCTCCCCTTTTTGTCTATCCAATATTTTTCCTAAAAAGAAGAGAGATATGTAAGGAATCTAAAAATATCCTATACAGTGTTAAAGAGTAACAAATATAGGAAAATTTACAAACACTTAATATTCGTTTCTCGATTCGTTCCTGTAAAATAAGGTTTAGGTAAAAAGTAATAGTAGGATTAAGGAAAATGGCTGCAGGGAGTAATGTTTATGTTAACCTATATTGGTGAAATCGCAGAGAACGTACCGAGTGTATTCACTCATTCTATCGGAGCCGATGCACATGCACTTTTTGAAGAAAATCCACATATAGAAGGTATTGTTGTCATTAATCTTGAACGCAATCCAGTTGGTCTTATTATGAAATCCATGTTTTATAAAAAGTTAGCTTTGAGATATGGCCTCGATTTATTCATGGGCAGATCCGTTGAACTAATTATGGACAAAAAACCACTTATTGTTGACTACTATTCTCCTATAACGGATACAAGTAATAATGCCATGAAGAGAGAACAAGAACACCTTTATGACTATGTAATCGTGAAGAAAGAAAACCTTTTCTTTGGAATTGTTAGTATCAAAACATTACTTGTAAAATTTGCAGAAATTCAAGTAGAAATTGCTAAATACACAAATCCATTATCGGGGCTACCTGGGAATAAGATTATTGAGGAAAATTTATTAAAAATCTTGTATCAAAAGGAATTTAGTGTTCTTTATTTAGACTTAGATCACTTTAAAACGTTTAATGATACCTACGGCTTTAATAAAGGTGATATATTGCTTCGAGAAACAGCCACCCTTATCTCAAAGACTGTTTTATCTAAAGCTGACACAGGCACGTTTATAGGCCATATTGGTGGCGATGATTTTATTGTGATATTACATAGTTACGAATTTCAAATTATTTGTGAGGCAATCATCAATCAGTTTAATGTAATGATCAAGGACATGTATACAGATGAAATATATAAACGAGGATTTGTTCTTGCAAAAAATCGTCTTGGAGTTACGGAGAATATCCCACTTGTAGCGATTTCGATTGCTGTTGTTACGAATAAAGAAACACAATTTGCGACCATTGATGAATTAAGTCGAGTGGCAGCTGAGATTAAAAAAATTTGTAAACAAAATGAGAGTAGCTGTTATTGTTCCAATGTTTGTACGCTCAAAAATTGAACCAATTAGAGAACAAAAGACTAAGGGTGCCCCGTTTAGCCTAAGGCAGAGCAAGTGTTCTGTCATGGAAGAAAGGGTTGTGTTCCCTTTTATTCATGACAGGTTATTTGACCAAGGGAAAAGTGATTTTTCTTTTTCCCTCGAGTAGGATGAAATGGCCAAGATCGTTACCATTTCATTTTGGTTGGGTGCTGGAGCTGGATTTAGCGGTAACATCGTAGAAACTAAACACCAGATACTTATAACTTCTTAACTTATAAAAAAACCGGTGTACTATGTACACCGGTTTCGTTTCATTATTTTGCAGCCGAGTATAATTTAGAAACCTCATCCCAGTTAACTACATTCCAAAAAGAAGCAATATAGTCAGGACGACGGTTTTGGTAATTTAAATAATAAGCATGCTCCCAAACATCTAATCCAAGAATAGGTGTTTTTCCTTCCATTAATGGAGTGTCTTGGTTAGGAGTACTTGTCACTTCAAGTTCGCCATTAGAAACCACTAGCCAAGCCCAACCTGAACCAAAACGAGTTGCAGCAGCTACTCCGAAAGCTTCCTTAAACTTATCAAAACTTCCAAATTTATTTGTAATTGCTGACGCAAGATCACCAGTTGGCTCACCGCCACCATTTGGTGAAAGAATAGTCCAGAACAAGCTATGATTTGCGTGTCCACCACCATTGTTTCTTACAGCTGTACGAGCTGCTTCAGGAACAGCATCTAAATTAGCCACTAAATCTTCAATGCTCTTGCTTAGTAACTCTTCATTTCCTTCCAACGCATTATTTAGATTTGTTACATAAGCATTGTGATGTTTTGTGTGGTGAATATTCATTGTTTCCTTGTCAATATGAGGCTCAAGAGCGTCATATGCATATGGTAATTCAGGTAATTCAAACTTTGCCATGATAAAATCCTCCCTTAATTATGTAGCATTTTTTTATGAACAATGAATGTTCATGGTTTAATTTAACATTACCAAAATAAACTCAGTCTTTCAATTAATACGCTTACTTGCACGTAGCTATTTTACCCGAAAATGAAAGTAACAAACATTTATACAAAAAATAATATTTATTTTGTTGTTAAAGTAATGAATACAGTACTATAGTGATGAACAGAATTGTATTCCCTATTCGGAAATATCTCAATAGGAGATTTAATAAACTCAACCTTTTATTCTCTTTCCATAAACCTTATAATACAATGAATAGAAAATGGATGATCATAATGACCTGTACAAAAAATTTAGCAATCGTGCTGCTTAAAAACCCTATTACTGAGCCTACTCCAACCTTAATCGAGGATATAAAATCCTTTCGTTCAACAATTAACTCAGCTAAAATAGCACCAAGAAATGGACCTAGGATAATACCTAAAAACGGTATGACAAATGGCCCAACGAGCAAACCGATCGTACTTCCCCAACCAGCAGCTTTAGAACCACCAAACTTCTTGATTCCAAAAAGATTTCCAATGTAATCTGCTATAAGTAACAGCGTGATAAACATGCCTTGAATTATCCAAAAGACAATCCCTAATGCTTCAAATGTAAAGACAAATCCATATACTAAGTATGCTAAAACAATCAATACTAGGCTTGGTATGATGGGATATACAAGTCCAATGAACGATCCTATAAATAGTAGAGCTATAATAATCCAATAAATAACTTCCATTCTTAAATTCCTCTTTTCCTTGTGAAGGTATTACTGAGTAATATACAATAAGGTGACACTTTTTTCTTGGGGGATTTTAAAATGACAATTTTCAAGCAATATTCAAGAAGTTTATACTCGCCAAAAGATATAGCAAAATTGCGGTTTCAAACGATAGGAAAAACCATTTTATATGTATTTCTTTTATCACTTTTATCCATTATTCCCTCGTCGATTTACTCAAGCTATGAGCTTGTTCAAGTAACAAATGATCTTGATGAAATGATCGAAAAGGCAATACCTGATTTTTCTATCCAAAATGGTGAGTTAGTCTCATCTGTTACTGAGCCTACTACATTCACTCACCAAGACCTTACTATCGTATTTGATCCTACTGAACAGTCAAGGATTGACTTAAGTTCGTTCAATAAAAGCATTGGATTATTCAAACATGAATTTGCTTATCATTTTGGTACCACAACTCAAACCATTCCTTACGATATGCTAGAAAGCATGACTATAAATAAGCTAACCATTCTGTCTTTTGTTCAATCTTTTTTAGCAATTCAACCTATTATCATTGCTCTTATTATCCTTGCCTCTTATATTTTGGCAGCTGGAGTTAAATTTATCGAGATTTCTTTACTAGCCCTGATAGGTCTTACCCTTGTAAGAATAGTTCAAAAGCAACTACCTTATAGACGCCTTTGGGCAATGAGTGCATACTCCATTACATTACCACTAACATTTCTAACGATCATGGAATTATTAAAAATAACGGTCATCTCCTCATATGGAGTTTACTGGCTTGTGTCTATAGTCATGCTTTTCCTTGCTTTAAAAGAAATTCCAGCTAAAAAGATAAAGTAGCCATATGCTGTTAAAGGGCGTTTCACTTTTCAATCCCTTTAACAGCAATTTTTGTTCCATCTACTTTTATTACTTCTATAGTTGTCCCCACCTCTAACCAACTAGCATCAGTGATAGCACTATAATGTTTTCCCTCTATATCTATTGTACCCACCGGCCTAAATGGAGTAACCGTTACTCCTTGTTTTCCTACAAGGGATTGGTAGGATGTGTTGATTGAATTATACCCTTCTTCTGAAGTTAACCTGTCCTTTAGTGCCATTTTGTTCCACATATCCCTGCTAGGGAACACCTTTAATAGCAGAGGAGCTAGGCTCGCTCCAATTAATAATCCAAATGCAGAGAGAATCCCATAAACGACAGAAGGTGCAGGAATCACAACAGCTGTGACCATAAGTATTAGACCAATGATGGCTACTGTACCATCGTTAATAAATTTCCCATCTATAAAAACAAGAAACAGTCCTATGATATATAAAACGGTTATCCATACGATATTTTCTCCTGATATATGAAAGACAAAATAAATTGAGACAAGGCCGATTCCAATTAATCCGAAAATTCCTCTCGTTTTAACCAGCATTTCTCCCACAATAAATAATGTCCCTATCAATAGAACAAAAAAACCAATAGAAGGATATTGTAAAATTTCCATTCTCCCACTCTCCTACATTTTTTTACTTATATACGATTTAGGTTAACAAAAAGTTTCCTTTTACAACTATATTATTTTTGGAATATTTCACTTGGACAAGCATAAGTGTAAGTAAACCCGTTTGAAAGAATCAAACGATTATTAATAAAAGGGGCGATAATAATAATAATGAAAAAGTTGACATTATTTCTTATTATTTCATTACTTATATATAGTGTCTATTATGATTTAAAAACAGGAACGTTACCTATTTCAAAAGTAATTGCTGCTAGTGGGGATAACGAAATAAACACCCACACTCCTATACCTACCGAGCATTTTATAGAAGTCAAAGTAAAGCCTGGTGATACTGTTCTTTCAATACTTGAACAGCATTTGGAAGGGAATTTACCCGTTTCTATTCCTACTGTTATTATAGATTTTAAGAAGCTCAATGATGAAATGGATCCAGAAAAAATCCAAATTGGAAAAACATATAAAATTCCCTTATATAAGAAATAATTAAAAAACTTGTCACGAATTCTTATTGATTGTTACAATATATGTGGTTTCAAATTAAAAGCTTGGATTAGGTCTTATAGCTAAAAGGAGCGATATAATGGCTGAAATAGTGCATCGTTCAAATACACGCCCTGTCAAAGTCGGTAATTTAACGATAGGTGGTAATAATGAAATTGTCATTCAAAGTATGACAACAACAAAAACACATGATGTTGAAGCAACAGTTGCAGAAATAAAACGATTAGAAGAAGCTGGTTGTCAAGTAGTTCGGGTCGCATGTCCAGACGAACGTGCAGCAAATGCCATCTCCGAAATAAAAAAGAGAATCTCTATTCCACTTGTTGTAGATATTCATTTTGATTATAAGCTTGCCCTAAAAGCGATTGAAGGCGGAGCAGATAAAATCAGAATAAACCCTGGGAATATTGGACGTAAAGAAAAGGTAGAGGCGGTTGTAAATGCAGCGAAAGCAAAAGGAATTCCAATTAGGATTGGAGTTAATGCTGGGTCTCTAGAAAAGCGAATCATTGAAAAATACGGCTATCCAACAGCAGATGGAATGGTAGAAAGTGCTCTTCATCATATCAAAATCCTTGAGGATCTCGATTTTCATGATATCATTGTTTCTATGAAAGCTTCTGATGTTAATTTAGCGATTGAAGCATATGATAAAGCAGCTCGAGCGTTTGATTATCCATTGCATTTAGGGATTACAGAGTCTGGAACATTGTTTGCAGGAACTGTGAAAAGTGCTGCAGGACTTGGGGCAATTATTAGTAAAGGCATTGGAAATACAGTTCGTGTATCTTTAAGCGCTGATCCAGTTGAAGAAGTAAAGGTTGCAAGGGAGTTATTAAAGTCATTTGGCTTAGCCGCTAATGCAGCCACGCTCATTTCTTGTCCAACTTGTGGTCGAATTGAGATTGATTTAATTAGTATCGCAAATGAAGTGGAAGAATACATTTCAAAAATTAAAGCACCTATTAAAGTAGCTGTTTTAGGATGTGCCGTAAATGGACCAGGTGAGGCTAGGGAAGCGGATATAGGTATTGCTGGTGCTCGTGGAGAAGGTCTTCTGTTCCGACATGGAGAAATTGTTAGGAAAGTTCCAGAAGCAACTATGGTTGAGGAATTAAAGAAGGAAATTGATAAGATAGCCGAAGAAAAGTTAAAGAGCTTAGCACAGTAAATGTGCCAAGCTCTTTTTTTATCCCGTTTAAAAAAACGGCAATATAAAAATACCGACAATAATAGAAGCTGCCCCTATACCAATTGCCCATGAACCTAAAGCAGTTGCTCCTCTTCGTCTTGCGACAAATCCAATGATGATCCCCGCTGCTCCTAGAATAATGGGTAGAACAAATAATGAAAGGATTGAAAGTGCCAACGCAAGTCCACCAATACCTCTGCCACCTGTCACATCATCTACGTTAGTTTCTGCTGTATTAATAGCTCCAACATCACGTGTGGCTTCGTTACGGCGATTGAAGTCAACAATGTTAGGTGCAACCTCAGCCGCATATTCCTCATCACGCAATGAATTCTTTATTGGCGTAGACTCTACATCATATTCATTGTCCAGGTTTTGATCTACAATCGGAATATTGTTATTGGTATATGCATCTACATTAATCGGATTTCCATTTTCATTGACTTCATTAACAAGTTCTTCATCGTTGCTAAATTCGTTTGCCATTCTGAATCCCTCGCTTTCCTTGGATAAGGAGCATTCTTAGTATGAGAGTCTATAGCAAAATTATGGGTGTTAATAATTTCATGTTTATCTAAAAAGTTACCACAAAAAGATCAAAGTAAAAAAAATATAATAGTTGTGGTACACTTATACAGGAATGCCTAATAGGAAAAGAGGTACATTATGGCGAACAACAAAAGGCTTGGAATAGATATTGATGGTACAATCACATGCCCTACTACATTTATTCCTTATATTAATCATTCCTTTAATTTGAACCTAACGTTAAAGGATCTTACTGTATATGACCTAGCAACAGTTATTGGCATTACGAGTAAGGAATTTTATGAATGGATGATCGTTCATGAGCATGATATTTATCGAAATGCATCACTAGTCGACCATGCTCTCCACGTATTAGCTGAATGGGAAAAACAACATCAATTAATTTATATAAGTGCTCGTAATGATCTTTATAAAGATGTTACTCATCGTTGGTTTGTGGAAAATAAAGTCCCTTTTCACCATGTTGAATTAATTGGAAAACATGACAAACTTGACGCCGTTAAAAAGCATAATATCGATGTCTTCTTTGAAGATAAGCATGATAATGCTTGTGATATTGGAGAAGAATGTGATATTCCTGTTATTTTATTTAATGCTCCTTATAATCAAGATCCCATTCATAAAAATGTTATCCGCGTTAATAACTGGCAGGAAGCGAATAACTGGGTCAATTACTACTTTACAGAAAAAAAATAAAAACCACATCTGTGGTTTTTTTTGCTTGTAGAAAAACCCCTCATGTTCGAAAGGCTCCTCGAGAACTCCTCTCTTAGACATTTCACTAGCAAATGCTCTTCAACATGTCTTTGAGAACTCCTTGGAAATGTTGTCGGAAGTTCCCACATTTTTCTAGAATAAATGAGATATACAATACAACAAATTTTATTTTGTGATAGAAAGTAAAAAGTGGCTGACGAGACTTTCTCGACAGCCTGAGTGTATAGGGGTCCTGTTACTGGACCCTCTTTCTAAACACAGTTCGGACATTTACCATACACCTCAAACTTATGTCCAGTTATGTCATACCCCTTAAAATCAACAGGCACGAGATCCATGGGACACGTTTTGATTTCTTTTGTAACACCACAATCCATACAAATAAAGTGGTGGTGATGTTCATGTGTCGCACATTTAAAACGGAAGTGCTTTTCCCCTTCTAATTCTGTTGCTTCTAAAATCCCCATTTCTGCAAACAACGAAAGATTTCGATAAATAGTATCAAAGCTTAAACCAGGGTAGTCATCCTTCATTGATTCAAGAATATCCTTTGCAGTCAAATATTTATTGACAGAAGCAAAGATTGTTAACATTTCTTCGCGTTTATCTGTATGCTTGTATCCCTTTTCTTTTAATAACAAAAGCGCATCTTTTACATTCATACTGCCGTTCTCACCTTCCATTTCTGAGAAAGAATTGCTACAAGTAATAGTAGGACCGAAAGCATGACAATGGTTCCACCGGGTGCTAAGTTTAAATAATAAGACAAAAACAACCCACCTATTACAGCAATCTCTCCAAAAATAATCGATAATACAATGGTCTGTTTAAAGCCAGTAGCAAGACGAATACTGGCTGCAACAGGTAGTGTCATTAAGGATGATACTAACAAAATACCTACCACTCGCATTGATGCAGCAATTACAAGGGCTACCATTATGATGAAAATAAAATTAACAACCTTCGTCTTTACTCCTGCCGCAATGGCATGTTCTTCATCAAAAGAAAGTGTAAATAACTCTTTATATATCAATAAAATAACCATTATCACAAGAAAGGTAATAACTAGAATGGTATACATATCTGAACGACTTACTGCGTTTACACTTCCAAATAAATAATTAAATAAATCCGTATTAAACCCATCTGCAAGTGATATTAAAATAACACCTAACCCTATTCCACCAGACAATATAATAGGAATCGCTAATTCTTGATAATATTTATATACTTTTCTTAACTTTTCGATAAACAAAGACCCAATTACAGAAAAGAGCATACCCATATATAGAGGATTTAACGCATACACAGAAACCTTTTTTTCTAATAATAAACTAGCTGCTATTCCTGCAAGTGTAATATGACTTAAGCCATCAGCAATTAAGGCTAACCTTCTAACAACAATGAAAACACCCAACAATGGTGCAAGTAAGCCAATAAGTATCCCAGCAATAAAAGCGTTCTGAATAAATTCATAAGAAAATAATCCCTCTAGCATTTTTCACATCCTCCATGATCATGAGATAATACATGAACATGATGACCATAAAATTGAGAAAGGTTCGTTTGTTCCTTCTCAAACTCTTCCGTTTTTCCATGAAAGTGAAGATGACGATTTAAACAAGCCACATGAGTTACCTTATCCGTTATAGTCCCAATGTCATGTGTGACAAGCAGTAACGTAATCCCGTTCTCCTTATTTAACTTCTCAAGCAGGTTATAAAAATTTTGAACATTTTGCGTGTCCACTCCAACAGTAGGTTCATCAAGAATTAGAAATTCTGGACCACTTACAAGCGCTCTAGCAATAAAGACTCGTTGTTGTTGTCCCCCAGAAAGCTCTCCAATATTACGGTTCATAAATTCTTCCATTCCCACAGACTTTATAGCCTCATGTACCTGTTGTTTATCACCGTTTTTCATACGTTTAAATAATCCAAGCTTTGAAACTAATCCTGTTGAAACAACCTCAAATACAGTAGCGGGGAAGCCAGTATTAAAGCTATTAGCTTTTTGAGACACATAACCAACCTTGTGCCAGGCATGGAAATCCGATGATTTCTCACCGAACAAATAAAGTTCACCAATTGATGGTTTTAGGAGGCCCAAAATACATTTTAATAATGTAGATTTCCCTGAACCATTAGGTCCTACTAGCCCCATAAACGCTCCCTTAGGTATTGTCAGGTTGATTTCATCAAGTACAGTTTGATGGTTATATTGAAAAGAAAGATTCCGAATGTCTAATACGTGTAATTGTTCCATTAACTTCACCAACTTTAAGAATGATTACGATTTACTCATCATCTGGATAGTATAACTTACAACTGAAAAAATGTAAATGATATAGCGTGAACATCCTACCCTATCAATGGCATTGAAAACAAGATATTGTATTTAATGCTTTGATTAGACCAACATTCGTACCAATTGTAAAAAGGTACAAGTTGAATTGACACCTTTTTGTAAGCCATTTCGTAAAATGATTACGAAAAGGAGGCACGATTATGAACATTTTACAGCAAGTTATTAATGGCCAACTGAATCGAATAACTAAAAAGGATCTCATGAATTATGCAAGTCAATATAATATTTCTATTACCTCTGCTCAAGCCGAAAAAATTGTATCATTGCTAAAGAATAAACAAGTTAATATTTTTGATGCATCAGAAAGGACGAAACTACTTAAGAGTGTCGCAAAAATAACAAATCCAGAAGTGGCTAAAAAGGTGAATCAACTATTTCAACAATTTATTAATTAAATGGTTTATTAAACATAGCTGTTGTTTTCCGCTTCCAATCAACTGGGATTTAAACAACAAAAACCTTGAAAAATATATAGTTGAAGCAATAGATTTGCTTTTATACAAAAAACGAGAGAAGTTTCTCTCGTTTTTTAAAAAATTCTTTATACCATTGATAATTCTTTATACCATTGATCATTAAATTCTTGTTTCTTCAACATTTCAATTTCATATTGATAAGGTGGTTTCTTAGAGTTCTTGTCTGCACCTATATAAGGTGTTTCTAGTATTTTAGGAACATCCTTAAGCGAAGGGTGATTCACAATGTAATTAAGTGCCTTAAACCCAATATGACCAAATCCTATATTCTCATGACGGTCCTTTTTGGCCCCTTTTTCATTCTTACTATCATTGATATGCAAGACCTTAATACGGTCTAGTCCAATGATTTTATCAAATTCATTCAAAACTCCATCAAAATCATGAACAATATCATATCCTGCATCATGAGTATGACAAGTATCAAAACAAATTGATAGTTTCTCATTGTGAGTAACTCCATCAATAATTTGTGCGAGCTCTTCAAACGTACACCCACATTCAGATCCTTTTCCAGCCATTGTTTCTAACGCAATTTGTACATTTTGATCTTTATGAAGAACTTCGTTTAATCCTTCAATGATCTTTTTTATACCAGTATCCGCTCCTGCCCCAACATGCGCACCTGGGTGCAAAACAATCTGCTTAGCTCCAATTGCTTCTGTACGCTCAATTTCTGATGTTAAAAAACGTACTCCTAAATCATAAGTATCCGGGTTTTGACTATTACCAATATTAATAATATATGGAGCATGGACAATGATATTGTCAATCCCATTTTCCTTCATATGTTGCAAGCCTGCTTCAATATTCAGGTCCTCAATTTTCTTTCTTCTTGTATTTTGGGGAGCACCTGTATATACCATAAAAGTATTTGCACCATAAGAAACTGCTTCTTCACTTGCAGCAAGTAGCATTTTTTTCCCACTCATTGAAACATGTGATCCTATTTTAAGCATGATTCTCCTCCTCCACATTCACCTACATCATCATATCATAGGTTACAGCATTCGACAAAATATGGAGTGTCCTATTTATTGTTATTTCTTTTCAGTTTTTTCTTATACTTCTCCGTTTGAGTTTGAAGCTTTTTCTTATATCCCGGTTTTACATTTTTAGGTTTCTGGATAAAGCTCTTCGCTTTTTTATCAACTTCTGACTGCTCTCGTTTTCTTGTCTTTCTTTTATCTCTAGGACCAATTTCAATCCATTCCCGATCTTTAACATCAATATTTAAAAAGGTAATGCCCTTTTTCTCTAACTGAACAAGTGCATCCTCGTCTGATAGATCATAAATAGTAACGGCTATACCTGATTGTCCCGCTCTAGCTGTTCTTCCTACACGATGTACATAAAAATCAAGATCACTAGGTATTTCATAATTAATAACATGTGTAACACCTTTAATATCGATCCCTCTTGCAGCTAAATCAGTTGCTACAACGAATTGAAATTCGGCATCATTTATTTGTTTCATTACTTTCTTTCTTTCCCTAGGAGGTAAATCTCCATGAATGACGCCCACTTTAATTCCATTTAGACTCAGTCCTTCTGCAACCTCATCTGCCATTTTCTTTGTGTTTGTAAAAATCATTGCTAAGTAAGGGTTTATAGATTCACAAAGGTCTGTTAATACCTTTATTTTTTTACGATGCTTAAGTGGTAAAAGATAATGTTCAATTTTCTCCGCTGTTATTTGTTTTGGTTGCACATGAGTGTATTTTGGATTATCCATATACTTTTTTAAGAATGGCTTCAACTTTTCAGGGATTGTCGCTGAAAAAACAAGAATTTGTAGGTCATCTTTCATTTTTGCACATATCTGATCAACTTCAACAATAAAGCCTAAATCAAGCATTAAGTCGGCTTCATCAACAACTACAGAGTCAGCAGTATATACAAATAAGGCTTGTTCTTTGACTAAATCATTTATTCTCCCTGGAGTTCCCACAACAATATGAGGTTGTGTTTTTAGACGTTCTATTGTACGTTGCTTATCTGTTCCTCCAACAAAATTTTTAGCCCTCATTGCAGGTTCAAATGCAATAATTTTTTGAACCTCTTCATATATTTGCCCTGCTAATTCTCTAGTTGGAGCTGTAATGACAACCTGCACTTCATCTTTTTGTGGATCCACTTTATTGATTAGTGGTAGTAAAAAGGCGTGGGTCTTTCCAGTTCCAGTTTGCGATTGTCCAATTACACTCTCTCCCTTTTGTATGGAAGGGATCAGTCGTTCTTGGATTTCAGTTGGCTTATAAAATTGCAAGTCTAAAATTGCATCTATTATAAACGGCTTAAAGTCATATCGTTCAAAGAGTGTTGTTTTCACTTTATTCACCTCATGATTATTGTTTACCATATGTATACATACTAGAAGCATTCTTTTTATTATAATTCAACAAGTTGATGATTTCCATGTATTCGCCTATTCTTATTGTCCGATTAAACAAATATAGATACATGTGCATATTGTATAACAGGAACATATTAGTTGGATCAACGATGCTTTTTAATGAAGTTACCCTCCATTCGCTTTTTTTATATCTGTAGAGGGTTTACTAGGTCCGGAATAATTATTACATTTGTAAGAAAGGGGGATTCATTATGTTCCCAGGAGGACCAAGACCACCGATGGGACCTTTTATGAGAGGTATGAACCCAATGGGTCCGATGAATCAAATGACACCATTCACTGGCCAACCACGGGGATTGGGTGGCATCCTATCAAAGTTATTTAATAAATCGGGTGCTGGAGTTGTAAACCAGGCAGGCATGTTAAATGGAATGATGAATCAGCCAGCTAGTCAAGGGGCTGGTGGGATGTTATCTAAACTTCTCTCTAATCCAGCAGGTATGATGAATAATCTACAAAAAGTAATGGGAATTGCCAATCAAGTGGGACCAATGGTTCAACAGTACGGTCCAATGGTAAAAAATATTCCTGCTCTAATTAAACTATATAGCGAATTGACTTCCAGTGATGATGAAGAAGATGCGGAAGAGGAAATACAAGCTGAAGAAAGAGAGATTCCAAGAAGGAAGAAAAAAAAGGTAGAAAAGGAAAGCGAAATTGAGGAGGATGATACAGAAGAAACAAAAGCTACGGTAAAAGGAACCTCTACACCTCGCCTCTATATTTAACGTAAATTGATTTTTGTCAATCCTTGTTCTCTTACGATATAATAAGATAAAGATGAAAAACTCTTGTCTATACACGCAACTTAACAAGTACTTAAACAAAATCGTTCTCTAGTTTACAACATGCTAGGGGAAAGGGGGACAAGAACGTGGAAGTAATAAAAATATCACCTAGAGGTTATTGTTATGGAGTTGTAGATGCAATGGTGATTGCCAGAAATGCTGCTCTTGATAAAAGCCTGCCACGGCCAATATATATATTAGGAATGATTGTTCATAATAGTCACGTTACCGAAGCATTTGAAGAAGAGGGAATCATAACATTAGATGGTCCCAATCGTTTAGAAATATTACAACAGGTTGAACAAGGGACGGTTATCTTCACAGCACATGGAGTTTCACCAGAGGTTAGAAAAGTGGCAAAAGAAAAAGGACTAACAACTATTGATGCAACATGTCCGGATGTAACCGTTACTCACGATTTAATTCGTGATAAGAAGGATGAAGGTTATGAATTTATTTACATTGGAAAAAAAGGCCATCCCGAACCTGAAGGTGCGGTTGGGATTGCGCCAAATATCGTCCACCTTGTAGAATCTGTTCAGGATGTTGAAGCCTTATCCATTCAAAATGATAAGATTATCGTAACAAATCAAACAACGATGAGTCAGTGGGATGTATTAGACATTATGGAAAAAGTCCAGGAAAAATATCCACATGTAGAGGTGCACAAGGAAATTTGTCTCGCAACCCAAGTTAGACAAGAAGCAGTTGCTGAACAAGCAAAGGAAGCAGATTTGCTTATTGTTGTTGGTGATCCAAAGAGTAATAACTCAAACCGTTTAGCGCAAGTTTCCGAACAGATAGCTGGTACAAAAGCGTATCGCATTTCTGACTTATCAGAGCTTAAGTTAGAGTGGTTACAAGGTATAACCAAGGTCGCAGTTACTTCTGGAGCATCTACACCAACTCCCATTACAAAAGAGGTCATCACGTTCTTGGAGCAATATGATCCTATAAAAGATGATACTTGGTTACTTCATACAACTGTCCCTAAGCACAAAATTTTACCGAAGGTTAAATCAAAATAAAAATAGCACCCAAAAAAGGGTGCTATTTTTTATCTGAAAGTAAAAGGATCTGTATCTACAGTTGATTTTAAAATTGAAACATTGAAATTTTTATGAAATGCTTCTTTTTCTAGCACAGAGGCAACACCATGAATCATTACTTTTTCAATATTATGACCCGGATCAACAATATTAAGCCCCAAAGCCATCGCGTCATGAGCTAGATGGTAGTAAATGTCTCCACTTACAAACACATCAGCCCCCGCAAAGTGGGCTTGTCTTATATATTTGTTTCCATCTCCTCCTAACACGGCAACCTTTTTTACTTTAGCATCTAATGGTCCTACAATTCGAACTCCTTTAACGTTTAGAGCTACCTTTACAAATTGAGCAAATTCATCTAGTGACATTTCTTGATCTAAATAACCTACTCTGCCTAAGCCTAATTGTGGACCTGCATTTTCAAGTGGATAAATATCATAGGCAACTTCCTCATAAGGATGTGCCAGTAACATTTGTCTAACCACTTGCTTTTGTAAGTTTTCAGGGAAAACGGTTTCAATTTTTACTTCATTTACACTTTCAAGATTTCCTGTAGACCCTATGTAAGGATTCGTTCCTTGCTCTGGTAAAAAGGATCCTATTCCCTGACTTGAAAAAGAACAGTGACTATAGTTACCGATATGACCTGCCCCAGCCTTTCCTAAGGCATCCTTAACTTGATCTGAGTGATCTTTTGGGACGAAAACCACTAACTTTTTTAACTTTGTAGTATGAGTTGCTGATAAAAAGGTTACGTTTTTTAGTTTTAACGCGTCCGCAAGTAAATCATTAACACCGCCGTTTGTTATATCTAAATTCGAATGAGCTGAATATATAGCTATATCATGCTTCACACACTTTTCAATGATTCTACCTGTAGTTGAGTCTGTTCTTACATTCTTTATTGGTCTAAAAATAGGTGGATGATGAGAGATAATTAAATCTATGTTTTTCTCAATTGCTTCGTCAACAACCGTTTCTAGTACATCAAGAGTAACCATGACATTATGTATTTGTTTATGTAATGTTCCAATTTGCAATCCAAACTTGTCATCTTCAAACGCTAGTGACATAGGTGAAAATCGCTCAAATATTTCTATGATTTCAAAACCATTAGGTACTTTCACTTAATCTCCTCCTCAACGAAATGGATATTTTTTCTTACCTCATCCATTTTTTCTAAAAGCTCGTCCGACACTTTTGCCTCTTTCATTTGTTTGAGTATGCGTTCCCAGTTCTTTTTTTCGGCTGTCCATTTCTTAATGAAGCTCGGGTTCTTTTCTTTAGACAGAAATGGTCCAAGGAGTAGTTCCTTCTCTAAATTCCCTTCTGTATATGAGACAAGGGGATTCCCTGTTCTTTCAGCCACTAAGATTTCATATATCTTTTCATCCTCTTCTAAAATCTCCTCTTGAATTAATGACCAGTTGTTATCGATTAGCCACTTTCGAACAGAGATAGACGATATATTAGGTTGTAGGATAAGTCTTTTTATATTGGATAATTTATCCTTCCCCTCTTCAAGTATGGATGCAATAAGTGCTCCTCCCATACCACAAATTGTAATAACATCTACCTCGCCTGAATGTACAACCTCTAGACCATTTCCTTTTCTCACCTTTATTTTTTCTGTCAGCTGCAGGCGCTCGATTTGATTTTTAGCTGTATGATACGGACCATCTACTACTTCGCCTGCGATTGCAAATGTGATAAATCCATTTAAAAATGAATACGCTGGTAAGTACGCATGATCTGATCCAATATCAGCTAACTTACTCCCCCGCGGAATCAAGGCTGCAACCGCTTCTAAACGCTTCGATAATTTTAATTCATTCATACTAACACACCGCTTTCACTTTCTTGTCGTTATCATCATCATAAACATTCCAGGCTTTCGTTTCAACCTATGTAGTCTAGAGGATTTAATGGCCCCTTTATAAACATCTTTAGTTACAAGAAAAAGAAAAAAGGCCTTTGCAAAAAGCAAAAACCTTTTGTGTCTTGTTATTTCTTTTCAGCTAACCATTCAGCTAAAATTTTCGCTTTTTCAGCATCAACAATACCAGGAGGCATTGTGCCTTGACCTTTTAGGATTACACCTTCAATGTGAGCAGCATCATATTTGCTTCCAATGTTAGCAAGAGCAGGTCCAATGGTACCTTGCAATTGATCCCCGTGACAGCTTATACAGCTTGCTGCATAAATTTCATCTGGAGTTGCTGGTTCTGCTATTTCTCCGGCACCTTCGTCACCATGTGCCATTTCATCCATATTATCTAACCCAACGAATGAAAGAAGAAACATTAGTCCAATTCCCAAGAAAGCAATTAGTGCAAATGGTATTAATGGATTACGATTCATGTGAGTTTCCCTCCTTATGTAAAAATCATCATTCATCCTATGCAGAGTAATTCAATACAAGATCATGTCTTACTCTTTACCACATTTAATATAGCATAGTAGAACAGAATAAACCTAATAATATTTTATACAAACAACCTCTATTTTACTTGAAAAAATAGAGAAGTAAAAGACCAAATGTACAAGTTCACTAAAATTCACGAAATGTACAAAAAATCTCACCAATTTCGGTGAGATTTTTTGATGCATATTAATTAACAGCCAATTTCTCGAGCAATGACGATACGTTGAACTTCAGAAGTACCTTCACCTATTTCTAACAATTTCGCGTCTCTCATATAGCGTTCAACATGGTAATCACGCATATAACCATTACCACCATGGATTTGAACAGCCTGACTTGTTACCTCCATACAAATCTCAGAAGCATATAGTTTACACATAGAAGCTTCCTTAGAAAAAGGACGGCCTTGATCCTTCAGCCATGCAGCTTTATAAACCATATTTCGGGCAAGCTCAATTTTCATTGCCATATCAGCTAATTTAAATTGGATGACTTGAAATTTTGAGATTGGTGAGCCAAATTGTTTGCGTTCCTTTGCATAAGCAAGCGCTTTTTCATAGGCTGCTTGTGCAATCCCAACTGCCATAGCACCAATACCAATTCTTCCTCCATCTAATGTAATTAAAAATTGCTTAAAGCCTTCTCCTCTTTTACCTAAAAGATTTTCTTGAGGAACTCTAACATCTTCTAATACCAACTCTGTTGTGTTAGAAGAATGTAAGCCCATTTTTTCATAATTATCGATCACCTTGAATCCTTGTGAATCTGTTGGAACGATAATCGCGCTAATTTCTTTTTTATCTCCATCTCTTCCAGTTATTGCAGTCAATGCTAAATATTTTGCATAACTTGCATTTGTTATATAACATTTATTTCCGTTAATAATGTAGTCTGTACCATCCTCTACAGCTTCAGTTTTTGTTCCGCCAGCATCTGATCCTGCATTAGGTTCTGTTAACCCGAATGCACCAAGTGATTCCCCAGAGCAAATAGAAGGTAAATAGGTTTTCTTTTGTTCCTCTGAACCAAACATGGCGATTGGAGCTCCACCAAGTGAGATGTGTGCTGAATATGTAATTCCAGTCGATCCACAGGCACGGCTTAGTTCCTCAACGACGATAGCAAAGCTTATAGTATCAGCACCAGCTCCACCATATTCTTCTGGAAATGGTAAGCCCATCATACCTAATTCGCCAAGCTTATGAAAAATTTCTTTCGGGAACTGTTTATCTTTATCTCTTTTTTCGGCTCCTGGAGCAACTTCCTCATTTGCAAATTCCCTAATCATTTTTTGCAAAATCTGCTGCTCACCAGTTAAGTCAAAATTCATGCTTTCCCCTCCCGGTTTTGTATACGTTTACATTAATGTTACCTTTTTCATTATAAGGAAAACCAGGAATTTTCACAACATTTGAAACATTTTTTCATATAATTTTTATCAAACTAATTGATAGTAGAAGTAACAATAAGATAGAAAATGAACAATATTAATGCCGCAATTCCAGAAACCCTTAAGTAAGTTAGTTTTGAAAGCCGACCAATTAAATACCAGATTACACAATGAAAGACAATAACCGTTCCTATTATATAGGCTGACCTTCCAAAAAAATATTCAGTAAGAAACACTGTATTTAAGAAAAAAAGGAGCAAGCTAAAAACTAAAAAAAACGTAAGGTATAACCGGTTTTTCTTCCAATATACAATTGATAAAATAATTGAAATGCCCATTATTAAACTTTTTATGGTGATTTGCAAAACAAAATTGAATTCAGTAAAATAAACAAAAAGGAAACTAATTGGTAAACCTAACATAATAAAAAAGGGTAAGTACTGTAACCATGCTGACATACTAAATTTTCTTGTCTTATGACCGTTCTTTGATTCATGCTCACCTTCAGAATATAAGGTTAGCAGAAAATCACAATACTGTTCCGGTAGTAATCGGCTTTTCTTCCAATATTCAATTTCATTCATAATAATTTCTTTTCTATGTTTATTCATTTAATTCCTCACAAAAAAATAGTTTACTTCAATTGTAAGAAGTAAACTATGTCATGTAAATATATTTTATTCTAAAAAGTCTTTTAATCGTTTGCTTCTGCTTGGATGGCGTAGTTTTCGTAATGCTTTTGCTTCAATTTGTCTAATACGCTCACGTGTTACACCAAAGACTTTACCTACTTCTTCCAATGTTCTAGTTCTGCCATCATCAAGTCCAAACCGCAGTCGTAAGACGTTTTCTTCGCGATCAGTTAAAGTATCTAAAACATCTTCTAACTGTTCTTTCAGTAGTTCATATGCTGCATGTTCAGAAGGTGAAGTAGCATCCTGGTCTTCGATGAAGTCGCCTAAATGAGAATCATCTTCTTCTCCAATTGGCGTTTCTAAAGAAACTGGTTCCTGAGCAATTTTTAAAATTTCCCTAACCTTATCTGGAGTTAAATCCATATCTTCTGCAATTTCTTCTGGAGATGGTTCTCTTCCAAGGTCTTGCAAGAGTTGACGCTGAACTCTAATTAATTTATTGATGGTTTCAACCATATGAACAGGAATACGGATTGTTCTAGCCTGGTCTGCAATAGCTCTTGTAATGGCTTGACGAATCCACCAAGTCGCATACGTACTAAATTTGAAACCTT
Source organism: Bacillus salitolerans (assembly GCF_042680805.1). Lineage (NCBI taxonomy): Bacteria > Bacillati > Bacillota > Bacilli > Caryophanales > Bacillaceae > Bacillus > Bacillus salitolerans. The sequence goes on from NZ_JBHUEM010000009.1 coordinate 66,372, forward strand.
TATCATAATCGAATTTTTCAACAGCCTTAATCAGTCCCATGTTTCCTTCTTGGATTAGATCAAGAAATAGCATTCCGCGTCCAACATAGCGTTTTGCTATACTTACCACTAAGCGAAGATTTGCTTCAGCTAAACGACGTTTTGCCTCTTCGTCTCCCTGTTCAATTCTTTTTGCTAGCTTAATTTCTTCTTCGGCTGACAATAAGTCTACTCGTCCAATTTCTTTTAAATACATTCGGACAGGATCATTTATTTTTACACCAGGAGGTACACTTAAATCATTTAGGTCAAACTCTTCTTCCTCTTTTGCTAGCTCCTGTATATTTGGGTCCTCTTCCCCATCACCATCACCAATTATTTCAACACCTTGTTCTCCAAGGTATTCATAATACTCATCCATTTGGTCTGATTCAATTTCAAACCCAGACATCTTATCGGCAATTTCCTCATAAGTCAGTACTCCGCGCTTTTTCCCTAAATCAACTAATTGTTCTTTTACTTGGTCAAGGGTTAACTCTTCTGTATCAACTTCTACTTGCTTTGCTGGTTTTTCCGCCATAAGATCCCCTCCTTCCAAAATATTGCGAGGTATAATAAGTCCTTATTATTTAAGTTCTTTTCGCATCTTAATAATTTCCATTTCAATTTGTGCGGCCATTACATATTCATTTCTTCGTTCAGCATCTCTTCGCTCTGATTCTTTCTCTTTTATCTTTAACATTTTGGGATAATTCAACACCTGTTTAATATAATCAGATAACTCTAGTTCCGATATCTCTTCATTAAGAGTTAGCATAGATAGCTCTGAAATCATTCGTTGAAGATTTTGCTCCTGGATTCTACTCAATAATGCATTGACATTAGGAGGGTTTCCCTCTTCATAAAAAGCATAAAGGTATGCAGCAATTGCACTATGCTCTTCAATGTTAAATAGCCCATTAAGCGTATTCTGTACCTTACTAGCGACTTCCGCGTCCCTTAACATGTGAGCAAGTAATAGTCGCTCAGCATTATGAAAAGCCGGTAGCATTCTTTTTTGTAATATTGGCCTATTAGCTATATTATTTCTTGATACAGGGCTGTTATCCCTCTTTTTATTCTGTTTATATACTTGAAATTGTTGAGATTTCAAAGCATCGAGTGAGATCTCGAATTCCTCAGAAAGCTGACGCAGATAATGATCCCTTTCAACTGGTTTATCAAGCTTAGAAACCTCTCGTAAGATATTATCTATATAAGAGATTTTATCCGACTCATCCTTTAGGTCTTTACCGCGTCTATAATATTGCATTTTAAATCCCATGAGCGTGACACTAGCCCCTATTACATCAGTCCTAAATTTCGTTTCTCCAAATTTACTGATGTAGTCATCAGGATCGTAACCATCCGGCATAATCGCAATTTTGATTTCACAGCCAGCATCCTTTAGCATTTCAGATGCCCTAAAAGCTGCTTCCACACCTGCTTTATCAGAATCGTAGCAAATGATGACTTGATCCACATTCCTGCGGATGATACGTATTTGCTCATCCGTCAATGCTGTTCCCATTGTGGCAATTGCGTTGGATATTCCTGCACGGTGAAGCGCGATAGTATCTAAGAATCCCTCTAATAGGATTGCGTGTTGCTTTTTTCTGATGTGAGACCTTGCTAGGTGGAAGCCATAAAGAACTTTACTCTTTTGAAAAATAGTGGTTTCAGGACTATTTAAATATTTAGGCTCTCCATCCTCGATTATTCGACCACTAAAAGCAATAACATTCCCTTGTAAGTCCCAAATAGGAAACATAATTCTGTTTCGAAATCGATCATAGAATGTTCCTTCTTGACTTTTAATGGCAATCCCAGCTTGTTCCAATAGCTCATAGGAAAATCCACGTTTATGTAAAAACTTAATGGCAAAATCTTTGGAGGATGGAGCATAACCTATTGTAAAGTTTTCTATAGTCTCTTTCGTAAATCCTCGATTATTTAAATATTGTAAAGGTTTACTTCCTTCCTTTGTGTTTACGAGCAAATGATGATAAAATTTCTTTAGAAGCTCATGAGCTTCTACCATTTTCTCAGCGATTGTAGATGTTTGTGTCTTTTCAGTGATTGTTTCAATTTCTGGAATGTCAATATTTGTCCTCTTTGCCGCACTTTGAACAGCTTCTAAAAAAGAGAAGCCTTCAATTTCCATTAAAAAAGAGAATACATTACCACCAGCTCCACATCCGAAGCAGTGATAAATTTGTTTCTCCGGTGATACAGAAAAGGATGGTGATTTCTCACCATGAAATGGGCAAAGCCCAAAATAGTTTCTTCCTTGTTTCTTCAATTGAACATATTCACTAACGACGTCTACAATGTCTATTGTACCTCGAATCTTTTCGATAATATCTTCAGAAATTCGATTCACGGCTACACAACTCCATTGTTAATTATTTCGATGTGAATCTATTTTCTCCTTCAAGATTCGACAATTTTTTTCTAATGTTTGAATAAAGTTCTTTCTATCTTCACTTGAATAGGAGCTAGGTCCCTTTGTATAGAATCCTTTTCTTCTTTCCTTAGCAAAAATATATCTCATATTAAAGCTAAATCGATTGATTCTTCTGAAAACTGCCTTCCTTTTGGAGAAATTACATGAATCCCTTTCCCTAATAAACCAATAACCTGTGTAACAACCATATCATCTTTTTTTAGAGTGAATCATAATATACATATCTGCTTCTTTATTCGCATCTACGTATATCCAAGTACCACCAATTGTATTTGTTACAACATGAGCGTAAGAAGCAATTAAGGGTTACCTCTATATGGGACTTTTCAGCTAGTTGTAGATTCTCACTTTTTACGGACACGCATCTGCATCAACCAAAATTCGATAATTTTTTTTTGTCATATTTCACTATTCTACATCCCTCCAAATATTCCTTCAATCTATTAACATGTTTTAAATTTCTGAATTTTTGTCGAATAGGTGGTAAGTTTGTAAAATGTCATTACAGAAAAAGAATCTTTTTTCATAAAAAAAGTACATTTACCTCTTGACAAATGTTCTACAATTAGTTTATTCGTATTTTACTAAGTCTAAACATATTTTTTATCAATTTATCCTGTTTATCACAATTTTTTATTATATTACAGGTGAATTTTTTTTCTAGTTAAAAATTTGATTGCGTATAGAAATCATAAAAAAAACTTGGTCCGACTCGAAGAATGCGCTTTTGTATATGTCCCTATTTATTGTTCAGAAAAAAATACACTTCAAAATATTGAAGTGTAATCATTTATACGTTTGATAGTATAGATTTAATATGACATTAGCTGTTTCCTCAACAGCTTTATTTGACACATCAATAACTTGGCAGCCAATTTTGTTTGAAACCTTTTCAAAATATTCCAGTTCATTTTTGATACGTTCAATGTTTGCATAGCTAGCCTGATCGTTCAGACCAAGTGCTTTTAGACGTTCCTTACGTATGTGATTCAGTTTATCTGGGCTGATTTTCAACCCAAAGCAACGGGAAGCTTGAACTTTATATAATTCTTCAGGAGGGTCTACCTCTGGTACTATAGGTACGTTCGCAACCTTTAGTCTTTTGTGCGCTAAGTATTGAGACAATGGTGTTTTAGATGTACGAGAAACTCCGACTAGGACAATATCGGCACGCATAATTCCTCTCGGATCCCTTCCATCATCATACTTCACAGCAAATTCGATAGCCTCAACCTTTTTAAAATAGTCTTCATCTAACTTTCTAACATTTCCAGGTTCACAAAGAGGCTTAATACCAGTAGTTTCTTGCAATGAGTCAATAAGTGGCCCAATAATGTCTATCGCGATTACTCCATCCTTTTTTGCTTCTTCAAGGAGAAAGGTTCGCATTTCGGGGATAACGAGAGTGTACACGATAATTGCATGATTTAGCTTTGCCAAAGAGACCACTTCTTTTAAAGTACTAACGTCTTCTACAAAAGGCGTTCTCCTAATATCACAATTGGTGGTTTGAAATTGGCTAATGGCTGCTTTTACGACTAATTCAGCCGTTTCTCCAACTGAATCTGATACGACATAGATGATTTGTTTGCTCATCTCACTCCTCCATTCTAGCGTTATAACATTTCATCATTTCCAAGATCTACAAGAGCTTTCGTCATATTTGTTTTTGTTAGTCTACCAACAACCTCTAATCCCTTTTCAGTCTCTTTTATAACTGGTACAGCATCAATTTGCTTATCAATTAACCATTTTGCTACATCGATCAATAAATCTTCTCGCTTGCAAACTGTTATATTGGGCATTCTTGTCATGATGATATTTACTGGGATACTGGTTAGTTCCTGTTTTCCTAAACTAGCACGTAACAAATCTTTTCTTGATAAAACTCCTACAAGGTTTGCCTCTTTATTGACTACAAAGAGAGTACCGACATCCTCAAGAAACATCGTACAAATTGCATCGTAAACAGACACGTTTTCATCGACAACTACGGGTATAGATTGATAATCTTTTACCTGTATTTTTTTTATTTTTTCACTTAATAATTGTGCACCAGTCTTCCCGGTATAAAAATAGCCAACTCTTGGTCTTGCATCTAAATATCCTGCCATTGTTAAAATAGCTAAGTCTGGTCTTAAAGTTGCTCTTGTCAAGTTTAATCTGTCTGCAATACTCTCACCTGTTATAGGTCCATTGTCTTTCACAATTTGAAGAATGAGCTCTTGCCTCTTATTAAGTTCTATTGGTATCACCACCTTATGATCAAAAAGCCAATGTGTTATACTTTTTTGTATTATTATATCTTATTACATGAAATTTTGGCTACAATTGAATTTCTCCAAAATAGAGAAACCCTCGGTTTACGAATAGAGACCGAGGGTTTTTAGCTATTTGTACTAGTGAATCATAGTTTAAATTTCTCAAGTTGATTTAAAAATCGCTTTGATTTTAGTGATAATCCGGAATATTCGTCATAAAAATTTGAAATGACTGCTTTTAGTTCTCGTTTTGTTTCATCTTTAACTGTGATGTTTCCTAATCTTCTTATATCAAAAGCGTGAAACAATCTCAATAACCTCACCGTTGCAGGCGAAATCTGAAGATGATTCGGATCTTTACCTGCACATTTATGACATATAAAACCGCCTTCTGAAATAGAGAATGAGAATTTGGCTTCAATTTCCTTACAGCTTATGCAGCTACTTAAGTGAGGATATAATCCGATAACCTGAAGCATCTTAATCTCAAAAATCATAGTAACAATTTCAAAATCTAATCCTTCGTTTATATAATGTAAGGATTGATGTAATAATTCAAATAAGTATGGATTGGCTTTCCGATCATCGACAGCTTTATCAGTGAGTTCCACAATGTATGATGCATAAGCTGTTAGGCTGATATCGCTTTTGATTTGTTTCATATTTGAGATACTTTCACCTTGTTGAAGAGTACCAAGGCCAGAGCTAGGAATATATACAAAATAACCGTAAGTAAATAATTGTGAGATTGCCGATAGCCTACTATTGGTTTTTTTTGCACCTCTTGCCATCACACCAATTTTACCTAACTCCCTAGTAAAGATGGTTAATATTTTGTTTGTTTCTCCGTAATCATTTGTCCTAATTATTATACCTTCTATTTTTTGAATCAAACTGTCACCTTCCAAAGCAACAGAGACAAGGTCAGGAGATTGGTGAATCTACTTCTGCTAGCTCCTCGTTAAAATCATCGGTTCTTGTTTCATTCTCCTTTTCAAGTTCCTTAAAAAGAAGGTACGTATCAATATTACCTGTCTCACTAAACACTTTCCAGGTAAAATGTAGCATAAGAACCCCACCTTTCTGTTATTCAACTAGCAACTACTAAATCCAATTCCTTAAGACTTATCATGACCTTTCTGTACTTGTTTCATGTGAGATAAATATTGTTAATATTTTTTTTAGGAAAAGATGTATATCGAATAAAAACCTTAATAGAGATTAGTATTCGTCTTCTCTAAAGCCATAATCACGTAATTGCGCCATCTTATTTCTCCAGTCTTTTTGCACCTTTACCCAAAGTTCCAAAAACACTTTCGAACCGAGCAAAGCTTCTATATCTTGCCTTGCTCTTTTCCCGATTTCTTTCATCATCGAACCTTGCTTCCCAATAATAATTCCTTTTTGTGAGGATCGTTCTACTATGACAGTTGCACTGATATAAACAGTGTTTCCATCATCGCGTCTTTCCATCGCATCCATTACAACAGCTATAGAGTGTGGCACTTCTTCTCTTGTTAAGTGTAATACCTTCTCTCTTATCAATTCTGTCACAATAAATCTTTCTGGGTGATCTGTCACTTGATTTTCAGGGTAATATTGTGGTCCTTCTGGTAAATATTTTTTAATAAGCCCTATCAATGTCTCAATATTGTTACCTTGGAGGGCCGAGATGGGAACAATTTCTGCAAAGTCATGTTTGAGTTTATACTCTTCTATAATAGCTAACAACTGATCAGGGTGAACTTGATCAATTTTGTTTAATGTTAAAAATACTGGAGTATTAGTATGTTTTAATTTTTCAATAATGAATTCATCACCGCGACCAAAGCCTTCCTCCACATTAACCATGAATAGTACAATATCTACTTCTTTTAACGTATTTTGGGCAACCTTCATCATAAAGTCACCTAGCTTATGTTTTGGTTTATGAATACCTGGTGTATCTATAAAAATGATTTGTGCCTCATTTTCAGTGTAAACACCTTGAATTTTATTCCTTGTCGTCTGTGGCTTATCACTCATTATCGCTATCTTTTGACCAACTACTTTATTTAAGAAAGTAGACTTACCTACATTTGGGCGACCAATGATTGATACAAAGCCAGATCTATACTCTTCCTTTGTCATCTTCCATATCCTCCGCTGAAAATGCTCCTGGTAGTAATTCTGCGACAGTAATTTCTTGCACATCTCCCTTTAGATTTGTCAAGTATACCTTCGTATCTTTAGAACACAGCTCTGAAATCACTTGCCTACAAGCCCCACATGGCGGAACTGGTCGATCGGTATCTGCTACTACTGCTATAGCTTCAAAATCCTTATCACCTTCTGAAATCGCTTTGAATAAGGCAGTTCTCTCTGCACAGTTCGTCATGCTATATGCTGCATTTTCTATATTACAACCTTTGTACACTGTTCCATCCTTAGTTAGGAGTGCAGCACCCACTTTAAATTTTGAGTAAGGGACATACGCTCTTTCTCTTGCTTCTTTTGCTTCAACAATTAGTTTGTCAATGTTCACACTTATACTTCCTTTCAGTCATCGCTTGGCGACTATCTATATTTTACCTTATTTTCCTTAACTTTTCACGTTAAATAGTTAGAAAATTTAAAATATTAATCCATATTTTTTGGCCTATAATGATGATGCCAATCAGAACTGACACAATCGCAAAGACAAAAACAGCTCCTGCCGCTAAATCCTTAGCTTGCTTAGCTAATGGATGATACTCGTTTGTCACTAAATTGACAGCGCGTTCTATCGCAGAATTTAGTAATTCTAATGATAGCATGCCACCTATTAACATAATAATTAGACTCCATTCCCACCTTTCAAGATCAAGGAACCATGCAAGAGCCAATGTAAGAACAGCTACAACTGTATGGATTCTAATATTTTTTTCTGTTTTATAGGCATGAATCACTCCTTCAATGGCAAAGCGAAAGCTGTTTTTAAGACGTGTGAATTCTCGCCTCATTACCTTGTTAGTCCGTATTCGTTTAATATTTGCGTTTGTAAGGAAAACATAACCTTCTCATCTTCTTCATTCACATGATCATAACCTAATAAATGTAGAAACCCATGGACAGCTAAAAAACCTAGTTCTCTCATAAATGAATGTCCATATTCATCTGCTTGCTCTATAGCCTTTTGAGTTGATATAATAATATCCCCTAAATGCCTTGGTTGATTCGCACCAACAATAACGGTTTCTCCCACACCAAGCTCCTCAAGTGCAAATGAAATAACGTCTGTTGGTTGATCCTTATCACGATACTCCCTGTTTATTTCTTGTATACGTTCATTATCCACAAATGTGACAGATAGTTCTGTTCCATCATCTATCTCTTTCATATTTGCTGCAAAGTTTAAGATGCTCTCAACCTCAGAAATAATCGATTGTTCTAGCTCTTCTGTCTCATCTAAAAAGTCAATCAATAGTTTCATGCTTCTTTCACCTTCTGCTTCGTCATTTCTGGATACTCAATTCGCGAATGAAAAATCCCCTGCATCGTTTCACAAAAAGATTTTGAAATAATATCTAGTTCTTTCATTGTTATATCACACTCATCCAACTGGCCATCTTGAAGTCGGTCATTAATGATATTTTTCACGATTGACTCAATTTTTTGTGGAGAAGGATTAGTCATAGAGCGAACAGCTGCTTCCACACTATCAGCAATTCCAATAATAGCCGTCTCCTTTGTTTGTGCTTTAGGACCAGGGTATCTAAATTCTGATTCATCAATTTCATTATCATTATTTTCGCTTGCTTTATGAAAAAAATACTTCAGAAGAGTCGTACCATGATGCTGTTCAGCAATATCAACAATTTCCCTTGGGATTTTATATTGTCTGAGCATTTCAGCACCGTCTGTTGCATGTGAAATTATAATCGTTTTACTCAGCTGTGGTGAAATCTTATCATGTGGATTATCTCTGTTCATCTGATTTTCAATAAAAAACTGTGGACGCCTCGTTTTTCCAATATCATGATAATAGGCTCCTACTCTCGCAAGAAGACCATTTGCTCCTATTGCTTCACAAGCTGCATCAGATAGATTAGCGACCATAACACTATGATGATAGGTTCCAGGGGTTTCTGTTAGTATTTTACGAAGTAAAGGATGGTTTGGATTGGACAATTCAATTAGCCTCATCGTTGATAAGATTCCAAATCCTGCCTCGAAGAATGGCATTAACCCAATTGCCAATACAGCTGACACTATACCCGACAAGAGTGCCATTATAAAAAATGGTGTACTATCTAAAGAAAGAATATTTCCATTTTTTAGCAGAATGATTGCCAAGACTAACACAACATTAATCATACCTACAAGTGTTCCTGCTTGTAAAATTTTCGAACGTTGATTATGTTTCCCGAGAAATAATACACCACTTATACAGCCAATCAGAAAGTAAATTCCAATTGCAAAATTAAATGTGCTAGAAATTCCTCCATTAAAAATAATACTCCCGCACACTGCGAGAATCATACTTGCAAGAATGGCGAGTCTTTCATTTATTAATAACTTTATTAAGATAGCCCCCATTGCAACCGGTACTACGTATCCTATTTCGGAATAGTTCATCTTTTGAAATAAACTAATAATCTTCATTAAGACAATCGTGATTGAACATGTTAATACATATATCATTAAATACCGAACATCTTGGCTCTTGTCATCCCTAAAGTAAAAGTAAACTGCACTTAGTAAGAGTAATATAAACAAGGATAGTCCTATAAATGGTGAGTTCGTATCTTTATTTGCTAATAGCCCTGCCAAGTCAAGCTTTCGATAGGCTTCACTATTAATTACATCCCCTTCTTTAACGATAATCTCACCTTGCAAAATATACACAGGTTCAACCGCATCCATCGCAGCTTGTTTCTTTGCCTCAGTTGCTTCCTTATCAAACACAACATTTGGAATAATGGCATTTTTACAGATTTCAATTGTTGCCTTTTTAACTGGGTCATTAACATTCATGAACCTCAGTTCAGTATCAACATTTTCACGTGCGGCTTCTATTTCTTTAATCTCCACTCTATTCGACATAATAGTGTTTACGGCGGTAACTGCATGATCCCTAGCAACGATGCGTTGTTCAGGTGTTGCATTAAACAATGCCTCTAGAGTGGCCCTTGAGAGATCTTGATGAATTTTCACTTCATCAGGTAACTTCTCATTTAATAAAGCCATTTTTTCTGAGAAGCTCGCTTGAGGAATCACCTGTCCTTGAGCTTCGGTTGACGATTCTTCTGTATTATCGGAATCGTCCTCTGCTATTGCTTGCTCTTGTAATTTTATGTCAACTTCATTAAATGCCTTGAATAAAGCATCAATTAAATCTACTTGGTTTTGAGCATAATCCTTTTTTAATGAATACGTATCCTTTACTTGCTCCACGGCATCTCTTCTTTTTTCCTCGGTTTGGAAAGGGTCGGCTATGGTCCCTGGAGAAACAATTGTTTTCTCAGCATTCGCATATAGCTTTAACTCTAATTTTTCAGGACGAATATTGCTATACATTGCAAAGAACAGTACAAAAGCAAATACAAGATACAATCCCGTCTTTAAAAAGTGTTCATTCTTAAATGCTTTGATAAAGTTAAGAATGTTCTTCCAAGCTGCCAAGGAAATCCCTCCCTAATACCATTACAAAACGAATAAATGCTAAGTAGTCAACTAGCGTATCCTCTAGGTATAATGTTAGTACAAGCATAACATGGATTGTTAGAAGTTCATAACAATTTCCTACAATGAGGTTTTTTACAATATTATACCTTAAACAAGAAGAAAAAAGGCACCTTTTGGATGCCTTTTCTTAATTGTCTGATTCCTCATATGCTTGAATGATTTTTTGAACAAGTGGGTGACGAACAACATCTGATTGCTCTAGATATACAAATGAAATCCCACTTACATGATTCAATATTCGATCAGCAATCACTAATCCGGAAGTGTTGCCTTTCGGTAAGTCAACCTGAGTCATATCCCCAGTAATCACCATTTTCGAACCAAACCCGAGCCTGGTTAGAAACATTTTCATTTGTGCCATTGTAGTATTTTGCGCCTCGTCTAATATAACAAAGGCATCATCAAGCGTTCTCCCTCTCATATAAGCTAGCGGAGCAATCTCGATCGTACCACGTTCTATCATACGTAGTGTATGCTCTTGACCGAGGACATCATGAAGAGCATCGTATAATGGTCTTAAGTAAGGATCAACCTTTTCCTTAAGATCACCAGGTAAAAAGCCTAAACTTTCTCCAGCCTCGACAGCTGGTCTTGTTAAAATGATTTTCTTCACATGGCCATTTTTTAAAGCAGTAACAGCCATTACAACTGCTAGATATGTTTTTCCCGTGCCCGCTGGACCGATACCAAATACAAGATCATTTCGTTTAATCGCGTTAATATATTGTCTTTGTCCTAATGTTTTAATTCTAATTGATTTTCCTTTTGCATTTTTTGCAATTTCATCTTCGTATAGTTCAAGAAATTGTTTCATTTTTCCTGATGTAGCTAATTGAACTGCATATACTACATCTCGTTCTGAAATGGTAATTCCTTTTCGAATAACCTCAAGTAAACCTTGTAGCACCTCTTCTACAATCTTAACCTTATCAGAGTCAGAAGAAACGAGTACCGATTCTCCTCTAGTCACGATAGAAACATCTAGGAGCTCTTCAAGTCTCTTTAAATGTGCATCTTGATTACCAAATAAAGCTACCGCTTCATTCGTGTTCTCTACTTGTTGGTTGATCATTACAAATTCTTCTGGCATTCTTAGTCTCCTTGGATAATTGGTTGTCCGACTGATATTTCTTCTAAAACTTGGTAGTGAATACTTAAGTTTACTTTACCATTGTTAATGGATTGGCGCAAAACTTTTTCGCCTTTAATCATAGCATGTTCATCTAACCTCTGTTTTATTTCTTTTCGGCCATTCGCCATGGCAGTTTTGATTGCTTCTTCTTCTGAATACACTCTTTCAACCTGTTCACTCTCTAAAACCACTTTCTTTTTATACCCTATCGGCACGTCCCACTTTAAAAATCGAAAGGATTTATATTCTAGATCTGTTTGATATTCTGAAAATTTATGCTTCCCAAAGCCCCAAACTGGTAGATCAAAGTGGAAAAATCTAATATAATGAGTCGTTTTTGATGAGCCGGTCAACACACGAAAGGTCGTTTTTAAGGGTACTGAAACATGAGCTTCATACCACGTTTCCCCCATTATTTCCCCCCTAGCGCTTACGACCTTTGTTTGACCTTCCTTTCCAATAAATCCAGAAACAAGCAAATCTCCTTCTTTTACATAGTCATTGATAGCTACTAGCGGCTGACCTTCTTCAACAAACATATTCGTTATAATTGCCTTCTTTTTCGCTACTAAATGCCTTGGACTGAAATACTCTGTTTCCTTTGGTTGATTTTTTTCAACAACCTGGAAGTGATAGGTCGTCCCATTTAATTCCACACCAACCCACGTAATATTTTGTATCTTTTCAGATAAATGCTTTTGTACCGACTCCACGTCCTCTACCAAAAATTGAAATGTTCCCGCCTTAATCCCCATTGCTTGAAGTTCTTTTCGAATTATATGCTCTGTTTCTGGCTTGGCCCCTTCTATTTCTATTCCCCAAACCATATTTGATAAGATAAAAAGAATAAAAATACAAAAGACTGTCCCAATCATAAAACCACTGTTATAGAATGCTCTTCTAATTAAAAACGGAACTCCCCCGCCTTTTAAAAACTTTAGTTTACAATCATTTTTTCGAACAATTCTTCTTAACTTATGTACATCTGATAGGTGGAGGGAGCATGTTACAGAAGAATCCTTTTGCTTATTGACCTCCCAAATCATAATATTCTGACGAACGCATTCATTAATGAACCTTTCAATTCCCTTGCCATATATTTTTATTTTTACATGCCCTGAGAAAAAGTTTGTCCATTGATTCTTCATACAAAAAACTCCCTCCTAAAGATTAAACCTTATCTAAATATATAACTTGGTCTATTTTCCCTTCTAACAAAATTTCTTCTGGAAGTATTGTTTTGATGACAAAGGAACTACCCTTAACGAGAAGCTGTCCTTGTTTAAGTAGTAAACGAATTTCTTGATCTGTAAAAGATAATAAACCCCTATGATTTTCTATATAGATATGTATTTGGCCAATCATCGTAATTCTTGGTAAGTCCATTGTTACATCAGCAGGTAAATCTAATTGGTTTGTCATCCACCGCTTCATCTTATGTCGCCATTTCATCATAGAAAGGACCCCCCTTCTATTTCATATTTATGTTTTAGCTTTCATGTGTATCACAGTTTTTTCTAGGAACCTTACTTTTTAGTTGTAGTTTGTTTGTTATTAAAAAAACGTACCTAGCGAAATGTCTATAGCCCCGAACGATTCCTCGTTTTTTATGAGGCGGTCATTGATAAAACGTCGAATGAAAATATCCTTAATATTACAAATAAAAAAACTGCCGATTAATCGACAGTTTTTTTATTTGTAATATAAGATGATTTATGCGGTTTTAGTGCTCTAGGAGGACCTAATACCTCAGCCATTATAATGCCTTCCATCAACTTTTCTTTCGTTAGACGGTTAAGAGCTATTTTAGATTTTGGAGTAATTGTTGAATTGACTTTTTTCTTTTGTTTCCGTCTTTCCTTCAAATTACTTGAGTGAGGATCATAGGCATTTGGTTCATACTTATTGATAGCCTCTACTTTTTCTATTATTTCTAGATTGTCTTTATATTGGATTTTCTCTTTACGAACAGGCACTTGACGAGTCTCTCTTTGTTGTTGCTCGAAATGCTTTGGATGCATCGGGTCTATCTTCGGTGAAACCGTTGGCTTGTTTTGTTGTCTATTCTTGTTCTCTTGAAAAGAATTAAAAACTTTAACAATGATCCCAATTACAACAATTAAAGTAACTAAATTAAATTCCATATAGGATTCCCTCCTTTATTTCGGGGAATTCTTATTTTTCATCCTCGTCAACTTCGTTGATTTTCCCTATTGAGTCTCTCATCTCTGTGTCAGCCATAATATTCTTAATGTTCATATAGTCCATGACGCCTATGTTACCTGAGCGAAGAGCGTCAGCCATTGCAAGTGGTACTTGTGCTTCAGCTTCTACAACCTTAGCACGCATTTCCTCAACGCGAGCTCTCATTTCTTGCTCTTGGGCTACAGCCATTGCACGTCTTTCTTCTGCTTTCGCTTGTGCAATATTTTTATCAGCCTCAGCTTGATCTGTTTGAAGGACCGCCCCAATATTTTTCCCAATATCAAGATCTGCAATATCAATCGATAAGATTTCAAATGCTGTCCCGGCATCTAAGCCTTTCTTTAAAACAGTTTGGGAAATCAGGTCTGGATTTTCTAGTACTTTTTTATGATCATTCGAAGAACCAATTGTACTTACGATACCTTCACCAACACGGGCAATAATGGTTTCTTCACCGGCACCCCCTACTAACCGGTCAATATTAGCACGCACAGTAATACGTGATTTTGCCTTGATCTCAATTCCGTCCATTGCTACACCCGCAATGAATGGAGTTTCAATTACCTTCGGATTTACACTCATTTGAACTGCTTCTAATACATCACGACCCGCTAGGTCGATCGCAGCACAACGTTCAAACGTAAGTTCAATATTGGCACGATGTGCGGCAATTAATGCGTTCACAACACGGTCTACATTTCCTCCTGCTAAATAGTGACTCTCTAGCTGATTGATAGTTACATCAATTCCTGCTTTGTAAGCTTTAATGAGAGGATTGATGATACGACTTGGAATTACACGACGTAAGCGCATTCCAATTAATGTGAAGATACTGATCTTCACACCAGCAGCTAATGCTGAAATCCAGAGCATTACTGGAACAAACGTTAAAATAACAACTAAAAAGATGAATCCAATTGCAATTACTAATAATAGTAATAAAGTATTTGCATCCATAATTCCTACCTCCTAATGATTTGTTTCATTCTTTATTTCTCTAACAACTGTCCTAGAACCTTCAATTTTTACAATTTTTATTTGTTTATTTGCTTCAATATATACTCCTTCTGAGACAACATCCAAATGTTCATCATCGATTAGGGCAGTTCCTACGGGACGTAACGCTGTTAATGTTATTCCTTCTTGACCAATTAATTCTAGGCGGTTGACGTTGGATACGTAACCTTGATCCGTTCTCGTCGCATCTTTTAGAATTATTCGGTCAAATATCTTTATGCTTTTCCCAAATACCTTAATTAACAACACGGTCGCAAGAATACAAATAACAACAGCAACTAAAATTGAAATAGCAGCAAGCTCAAAGCTTTTTGTAGAAAGGAAAATACTCACTAGAATGGCTGCTAATCCGATGATTCCAAGTATTCCACCTGGAACAAACAGTTCAATTACGAGCAATATTAGCCCTACAATGAATAAGAGTACAGCTTCCATCCCAGCTAATCCAGCAACTAAATGACCGTAGAAAAATAAAACTAATGAAGAAAGTCCAACTAATCCTGGTATACCAAATCCAGGTGAATATAGCTCTAGAACCAACCCTAGACTCCCTAACGATAGTAAGATTGGTACGACTACCGGATGGGTTATCAATCGTGCAATTTGCTCAGATAAGCTCACTTTAGTCCTTACAATATCATTGTTTTGTGCTTCTAGGACAGAAAGAAGCTCATCCAAATTCTCAACAGTTCCTTCCGAATAGCCGACTTCAACTGCCTGAGAGGAAGTTAAGGTCAATAACTTCCCTTTACCAGCGTTAAGCTCTGGAAGATCAATTGAATCATCAGCCATGGCCATTGCATAAATGGGATCACGACCACTAAACTCCGCTGCATTTTTCATTTCTGCTAACCAAGAGGATTGTGCCTTTTGATCAGCGGCATTCCCTGCTTGATCAATGACCGCAGCTGCACCCATTGTTGCGCCAGGTGTCATATAAATCTTGTCGGCGTAAAGTGAAATATAGGCTCCTGCTGATAAAGCATGCTTTTGGACAAATGCCACGATTGGTATTTTAGTAGTGGCCATTAAGTTCGCAATGTCTGCTGCTGCATCAACAGCTCCACCTGGAGTATTAATATCTAATATTATCATTTCAGCGTTAGCACTTTCGGCTTCCTTTATTGAGCGCTCGATAAAGGCAAATAAGCCTTTTTCGACTGTTTCATGAACAGGTATTACATAAACAGATTTTTTTCCGCTTTCAGCAAATGTCATATCTTGAGTAAACGTAATTAATAGAAATAAAGAAAAAAAGATCATCGAAAACATTTGTTTTATTTGTTTCATTTTTTTCATTTTATTATCCCCCCTTTCGATAGTTACTTTCAAAAAGTAATTCAGCGTATGTAAACATATACGAGCAACATAGCAAAAGGTTTCAAAATAAATTTTCACTTCTATAATTTGCACCATTTAAAACAAAATTAACAAAAATAAAAACACCTTCAAAAGAAGGTGTTAGGATAAATGTTGTTGGACTATGCGATTAACGTGACCTCCGTCTGCCTTTCCTTTTACTTTAGGCATAAGAGCAGCCATCACTTTCCCCATATCTGATTTTGAAGAAGCGTTAACTTCAGCAATTGTTTCTTTCACAATTGTAGACAGTTCTTCTTCTGTTAATTGTTTTGGAAGATATTCTTCTAAAATAACCAATTCAGCTTTCAATTTATCCACAAGGTCTTCACGACCAGCTTTTTCAAACTCAAGGAGGGAGTCTTTACGTTGCTTGACTTCACGTGAAAGCACAGTTAACTCATCATTCTCTGAAAGCTCACTAACTTGAAGCTTAATCGCTTCATTTTGAAGTGATGCCTTTACCATTCGAATAACCGTTAATTTGTCCTTTTCTTTGTTCTTCATCGCTTGTTTCATGTCGTTATTTAAACGTTCAAGAAGACTCATAAATTACACCCTCTATTAAAATTTGCGCTTTCTAGCTGCCTCAGACTTTTTCTTACGCTTTACGCTAGGCTTTTCATAGAATTCACGCTTTCTTGCTTCAGAAAGTGTACCAGTTTTTGATACAGAACGTTTGAAGCGACGTAGAGCATCCTCAAGAGACTCGTTCTTACGTACGACTGTTTTAGTCATTCTATTTCCCTCCCTCCGACAATCACGTGCAAAAAGATTCACATGCTATTCATTTAGAAAACATGTCTTTTGCAATTATAATATATCAAGTTCAGAAGGTCAACTCTAACAATCCTGATAATAATTCTTTACGATTGTATTTTGATTTATAAATGCATACTTCGATCGCCCTAAGTATAAGGGTATTTCTAATTTTCTCAGATTCGGTAGTCCATTTTCCAAAAATTTTTCTTCATTCCGGTAAAATTTTTCTATTTTCCCTACAAACCAATCGTGATCCCCGTAAGTACAAACATCCATCACCTTACACTCATAGCAACATAAGCATCTTGAAGGATCGGGCTATTTATAATTTCTCCTTTTTTGTATACCAGATTTAACGTTTCTAGTTTTTGAGTATCTTTACCTGAAAGAGTCCCACTTTGTTGAATTTTGTCTGCAAAATGGCCTGGCATGAAATGAACGGCAAACTCTCCTGATTCTTTAACTAAACTATGAGTATGTCTCTCTTTGGCAATCGCCACTCCATAAATAGCTGGCTCATATGATAGGTAAGTATGCCAACCTGCAGCCATGATATTCAAAGCTCCTTGAAAATGGCTTGTAACTAGGGAAACCATACCTGGATAGCTGTGCATTACGGTCTTATTTGTACTTTTCAGCATAAAAACCTCTCCCTATAGTTCTGTCTTGTCCCTCTTATCCATAAGATATACAAGAGGTGAGAGTATGTCCAAGGATATCGTTTGGTTTTGCGTATTCTTAGCAATATTTATGTATGGGTTAACTGTTATGAGAGTTGGTCTCTATAACATTTCGGGCGATGTGTGGAAGAAAAAGCTTATTTTACTTACGGATCATCCGATAAAAGGGCTTCTGGTCGGTACGTTCATAACAGCAATTCTACAAAGTAGTTCAGCTATCATGATCATTACGATTGGTTTTGTGACGGCAGGAATGTTAACGTTTAAGCAAAGTCTTGGTATTATGCTTGGAGCCAATATTGGAACCACTATTACTGCAGAAATCATGACCATTAATATTGGTGATGTTGCTGTTTATATTGTGATGATAGGTTTTGTTTTATTATTTGTGAAAAACAAGTCCGTTTTTGCCTTAGGAACCTCATTATTTGGTTTGGGCTGTATTTTTATTTCAATGCAAGGATTCACAAGCCTAGCAGACAGTATTTCGTCCAAGTCTGTCGTCGAACAGCTCCTTATGTATTCAAATTTATATCATAGTGTTGCAATTATGATTGGAACGATTCTTACGTCCATCATACAATCAAGTTCTGCGGTAATTGGCATTGCAATGGGTTTTTTACATAATCAAGATATGACGATAAGCTCTGCTATCGCCATTATGCTTGGAGCTAATATTGGGACGTGTATAACTGCATTTTTTGCAAGCATTGGAGCTGGAATTGAGGCAAAGAGAACTGCCTATGCACATATATGGCTCAATATTTTCGGTGTAGCACTATTTTTTCCGTTTATTAATCCATTGGCGGAATGGAGCATAAGTTTAGCAAGTCAACCTGAAAGCATGCTCGCTCATGCTAGTGTTATTTTCAATATTATATGTTCACTAATTGCATTGCCTTTTTTAGGGTTATTTTCTCGGTTTATTACAGCGGTGTATCGATAATATTTAATGTTATAATTTTTTTGTATACTACATTCGGCCTTTTACACCGGGATGCCGATGATGCAAGATTTTGGGCGGTTATTGGGGGGAGTGATGCTCCAAATTCGGTTGATTTTTAGTATTTTATGGATTATTTTACATAATTTTTTTATGTCTTTTATCTTTTTCACAGATTTTCTTATAATTATGAATGTTTTATAATTTTTTTGATCAAAAAGTGGCATTATCGGCAACTTTTCACTTTTTATTAGCAACTTGCATTTTTTTATCGTCAACATGTTTGTTACTTTACGAGTAGAAACACCGTAAACAACCATCTCCATCATAGAGAGAACAAGAGACTGATCTGCACGCTGATACTTCTCAAAGACAGAGGTAGAGAATTGGCCGTTCCTTGTACGTGGATCAGTGAGCTTAATTTTACCAATAGAGACTAAGAAATCACGCTCATCATATCCATTTCGGTAGTCGTTCCTGTTCATCGTTCTTTCATAAGAACCGGCACATAGGTAATCCTCTCGTTCGTTCTCCATAAATTCATTAGCACTAAAACAAGAGAAGATTTAACAACTGCCTCAAGTTCAGAACTCATTACTTGGTCTTTTAATTAGTCAATATTTAGGGTATGGTTAAACTGGGTCATAACAAATCCTCCTGTACAAAATTTTCTTAGTCGAAAACATTGTAACATGGGATTCGTATGACCCCTTTTCTTTTTACACAATTATATAAACTCTATCCTTTTGTAAATAGGAAACCAAAAAAATTCGGGCTACGGCCCGAATTTTTTAATATGAAGAAGTACTTACTTCACCTTTAACTATCGCTATTCCTGAACTTGCGCCGATACGAGTAGCCCCAGCTTCAATTAAGTCAGCTACAGATTTGGCATCACGGACTCCACCCGAAGCTTTTACCCCGACATTAGGTCCAACTGTTTCCCTCATTAACTTAATATCATCGATGGTCGCCCCACCAGTTGAAAAGCCTGTTGATGTTTTTACAAAATCTGCACCTGCTTTTACAGATAGCTGACAAGCACGTTTCTTTTCTTCATTCGTTAGTAAAGCTGTTTCGATAATAACCTTTACTAGCGCTTTCCCTTTAGATGCTTGTACCACTGCACGTATATCCTCTTCTACTAGATCATCTTGTTTATCTTTAAGTGCTCCGACGTTGATGACCATGTCAACTTCTGTTGCACCTTTGGAAATGGAATCTGCCGTTTCAAACGCTTTCGTTTCGGTAGTTGTTGCTCCTAAAGGAAACCCAATAACCGTGCAAACCTTTACATCTGACCCCTTTAATAACCGGGCAACTGTTTCTACCCATGTAGGGTTTACACAAACAGAAGCAAACTTATATTCCAAAGCTTCTTTACAAAATTTTTCAACCTCTTCTTTTGTCGCATCTTGTTTTAATATCGTATGATCAATTAGCTCAGCTATATTTTTTGTCATTATTTCAACTCCTACGAGGAATAGAATTCCCTTAAAAGATTTACTATAAAAAGTAAACATGTATAGTATGTGCAAAAGTTAAGGAAATCACATGCTAGAAATACTTGGTTCCCACCTTGTTTCGAAAGCCCTAAATCAAATACTAATTCCCTTTACCGAGCCATGGAAAGGCTTAGGCAGCCCCGTTTAGCATAAGGCAGAGTAAATGTTCCTAAATGAGAAAAATGGTGCTTTCCCCCTTTTACTCATTTAGGGTTATTTGACCAAGGAAGAAGTGGTTTTTCTTTTTCCCTCGAGTTAGTGAAATGACAAAGATCTTCGCCTTTTCATCTTGGCTGGAAGCTGGAGCTAGATTTAGAAGTAACATTGTATAAACTAAACACTAGAAACTTATAAAAAAACCCTCACATAGAATGAGGATTTTACAGATATTATATTGACACGTTTCCAATATGAAATGAATAATTCAACTCACTTGCAACTTTCTCAAGTAATGGTAGATCAGGAAGTACCAACCCTTTTTCCAAATTTAGGAGATGTTCTTTCGATGTTCCGATTTTTATCGCTAATTCATCAATTGTTAACCCTCGCTTAGTTCTAGCATTTTTCAATTGGTATGCGACTTCATTCATGACTCAACACTCCTTTATTATTGTAAACGCTTTCTTTTTAGTGTAGGAAAAAGCAGCGTTCAAATAATACTTTGAATGCTGCTTTATGAAAATTAATAATTCCCTGACGCTTTAGATTGTTCTCCTTTGACAATGGCAATACCTGCACTTGCTCCAATTCGAGTAGCTCCTGCTGTTACCATTTTACGAGCAGTATCTAGATCTCGCACACATGCAGAAGCTTTAACACCTATATCTGGTCCAACAGCTTCTCTCATTAATGCAATATCCTCAGGGGTAGCACACCCAGGTCCAAAACCTGTTGAGGTCTTAACAAAGGCAGCTCCTGCCATTTTTGAGAGCATACAAGCCTTTTTCTTCTCCTCTTCAGTTAAGTAGCCTGTTTCTATGATTACCTTAACTGGAGCTTGATCCTTGCAAGCTAAAACTACAGCTTCAATGTCCTTTTTGACAGTTTCATAGTCCCCAGATTTTAACGCACCTATATTCATAACCATATCAATTTCAGTTGCTCCGTTAGCGATAGCATCTCTTGCTTCTGCAACTTTTACAAAAGAACTTGTCGAACCTAATGGAAACCCAACAACTGTTGTGATCCCAACCTTACTACCTTGAAGCTCTTTCTTTGCTGTGCTTACCCAATATGGGTTCACACACACAGTGGCAAAATTATATTCTTTTGCTTCCTCACACAATTTTACGATTTGTTCCTTCGTACTATCAGGCTTTAATAATGTATGATCAATTAGTCGGGCAATCTGTGGGCCTGTAATAACAGTATTGTTTGAAAAACTATTCACTGATTGAGTACTAACTGCTTTTTCTTTTGTTTCACCAGCGTTTGATATTTGGGCCATCACTTCTTGGGTTATTTGTTTAATTAATTGCTCCATATCCAATTGAATCACCTCCGTTAATTAGTTTTTAAATAGTCTACAATTCCCGCTATAATAGCATCTACAGCTGCATCTGGTTTCTTGAGAATGTCCCGTGCTGATCCACCCTCTTCAATAATAATGACAATGTCACCTATTCCTGCTTGAGCAGCATCTACTGCAATAAATGAATCACCGATACATGTACCTTCCATATCAATCGGTTCTACCACCATTAATTTTTGTCCATTATGACTTGGGGTCTTAATCGTTGAAACTACGTTCCCAATTACCCGAGCAATCTTCATTAGTTTTGAGGTAATTGAGGTAAGATCTTCTCGATATCTTGGTGAGGTCTTGGAATTACATGGACAGATAAAAACTCCCCTACACGTCCAGCTGCTTCTGCACCAGCTTCAGTTGCTGCCTTAACAGCTCCAACATCACCACGAACCATAACTGTAACTAATCCGCCACCAACTACTACTTTCCCAACAAGTGTAACATTAGCAGCCTTCGTCATTGCATCAGCCGCTTCAATTGCTCCTACTAAACCTTTAGTTTCGATCATTCCTAATGCGTTGTTCATTTGTTTATTCCTCCAGTTTTTTTATGTTATAGTGTTCAATGATTCCCAATATACCGGCATCAGACGCCGTAAGTTCTTTAGTCAGAGGTAAGGAGGATTCCTTACTTTTTGCAAGATAAACTAAGTCTCCTTCACCAGCTTGTCGTATTGTATCAATGGCTATAATAGGTTTACCTTTCGGGGTTAACTTATCATTTAAAGGCTGGATGACAAGAAGTTTTAATCCTTGTAAACTTTCATCCTTCTGTGTACAGACAACATTACCGATGACCTTACCTATAAACATAATGATTACCTGCTTTCACGCTTAATGAATCGGCTTTCAATTTCCATTATTTTTGTAACTCGACGATCATGGCGTCCTCCAGCGTATGGAGTTTCTAACCATGTTTTTACCATTTGTATCGCAATTCCATCACCAAGCATTTGCCCGCCAATAGATAATACATTTGCATTATTGTGTTCACGACTATTGATAACAGAGGATAAGTCCCAACACACTCCGCAACGTACACCAGGGATTTTATTCAGGGTCATTCCACTTCCAATCCCTGCACCATCAATCATGATTCCAACGTAATCATCGTGTGTAGCTACGCACTCACCTACTAAGAAAGCGATGTCAGGATAGTCAACAGCATCCTTGCTGTGACATCCAAAATCCAAATATTGATAACCAAGCTCAGTTAAGTGTTTTTTTATTTTTTCCTTTAACTCGAAACCACCATGGTCACTACCAATAGCTACTTTTTTCATGCTATCGCCTCCTTACTAAAGCCATTAATAATAGCATTAAAGTCTTCTACTTTTAAACTTGCTCCCCCTACAAGGGCACCATCAATATCCTTCATCTTACTTAGCTCTTTAGCATTCTCTGGCTTTACTGAACCACCGTATAAAATTGGTATAGTAGCAGAAATAGTTCCAAAGAGGTCCTCTAGTATTGAGCGAATATATTGATGGACTTCTTGGGCTTGCTCTGGTGTGGCGGATTTTCCCGTTCCAATCGCCCAAACAGGTTCATAAGCAATGACTATGTTTGAAGGATTTTGTACATGTTGAACAGTGGCTAAAACCTGCTCTTTAATCACACAATTGGTTCGTCCTACATTTCTTTCCTCTTCTGTTTCTCCTACACAAATAATGGGTTTTACTCCCACCTTTAGTGTTTGGGACACCTTTTTTGCGATGATTTCATTTGTTTCACCAATTGCTCTTCGCTCTGAATGACCGATAAGACAATAGCTTGTACCTATGTCTTTTAATTGCTCAGCTGAAACATCACCTGTAAAGGCACCATGAGGTTCAGTATGAACATCTTGTCCACCTAGTAAGACAGAACTGTTTTTCCTATCTAATAATCCTTTAAGCAAATATAGATAAGGGAAAGGAGGACAAACAATCGTTTCAATACCATGTAACTCATCCGTTAGTTCATTTACAAATTGGTGTATTTTCTCCGCTGTCATATTCATTTTCCAGTTTGCTACAACAACTGGCTTTTTTGTTCCCAATAAAGAGAAACTTGTTGAAAGCTTCTCACTTACTATTTTTCTAACAACTTCTTCTATGAAACTTTCAATTTTTTGAGACATAATGATTCATTCACCTTAGTTCGACTTTGGTAGAATCCCTTCAACTTCTGTATTTGGGCGCGGAATAACATGAACAGAAATCAATTGTCCTACACGACCAGCAGCTTCAGCACCTGCTTCTGTTGCTGCTTTAACTGCACCAACATCTCCTCGTACCATTACACTTACTAATCCTCCACCAACAAGTTCCTTCCCTACCAACGTTACATTTGCAGCCTTTACCATTGCATCTGCTGCTTCAATTGCACCTACTAAACCTTTTGTTTCAATCATACCTAATGCTTCTTTCATCATTTCATTTCCTCCTTGAGTGGTTGTTTTTTTTGTACTTCGCGAAGAAGTTTTCGTCTTTGGTTTAACTTGTTCTTCTTTTTGGGAAGCTCCGTTTTTAGTTTCTTCATTTATATCAGACATCTAAAAACCCTCTCTTAAATAATTCTAAAGCCATCCACCAATACACATCGGCGCTGACGAGTGAATGTTTTTGCTGAAGTTAATCCCTCACCAGTTGGACCAGCAATTGTTAAGGTTGTAAAACCTTCAGCATTATAACCTAACCCTGAATAGGATGGGCCATTTTTCACGAAAATGGTTGCTTCAATTGCTTTTGCCATTTTTGTAAGATTGGTGATATTTTGCGAATGCATAATAGCTGTATGACGGTTTCCTTTTTCGGCTATAACCGCTTGCTTGATAGCTGAATCGACACACTTAACCTTAACAATTGGTAAGATTGGCATTAACATTTCGGTAGTGATTAATGGGTGGTCAGCACTTGTTTCTGCGATGACAAGCTTTACATGGTCGTCCACTTTTTTACCAATCGCATCAAGTAGTACTTTAGCATCCTTACCGATGTAATCACGGTTAGGCATATACTTTCCATCTTTTTCAACAAGGATGATTTTTAAGAGCTTCTCAAGCTCAAATCCCTTTAACTCAATTGCACCACTTTTAATCATTTCTTGCTTTAATGTGTTTGCTACCTTTTCAACAACAAACACTTCTTTTTCGGCTGTACAGAGAACGTTATTATCAAAGCTAGCTCCATTCACTATATCTCGAGCAGCCTTTTCGATATTTGCTGTCTCATCAACCACAACTGGAGGATTACCAGGACCAGCTGCAATTACCTTTTTCCCTGATTTCATTGCCTCTTTAACCACTAGTCCACCGCCAGTAACGACTAGACCACGAATCCCTTTATGCTCCATTACTTGTTTACTAGTTTCTAAGTTTGGAGATGCAACAGCGGTTAATACATTTTTTGGACCGCCAACAGATACAATTGCTTGATTTAGTAATTGTAACGCACGTAATGACACTCGTTTTGCACTTGGGTGAGGATTGTATACGACTACATTTCCTCCTGCTACAAGTGAAATACTATTATTAATGATTGTTGCAGCTGGATTAGTAGATGGAGTAATTGAACCCATTACTCCAATTGGAGCACTTTCAACTAATGTTAATCCATCATCCCCGGTATAGGTGACACTTATTAAATCCTCCACTCCCGGGGTTTTTTTAGCTGCAAGTAAGTTTTTGGCAATTTTGTCTTGGACTCTTCCTAATCCTGTCTCTTCAACTGCCATAACAGCTAGTTCTTCGGCATGTTGTATACTAATATCACGCATGGCTTGAATCATTCTTCTTCTGTCTTCAACTGAAACGAGCTTCATATCTAATTCAGCTTGCTTTGCCGCAAGTACCGCTTCGTCAACAGTCGTAAATACACCGTCTCCAAGCTGTACCCCTGAAGGATCGACTGAGCTATTATTTGTTTCACTATTTAGCGTAAGTAATACTTTTTCTACTAGCTTTTGTATATCTTTTTCTGATATTTGCAAGGCTCATTTCACCCCCTATGTTTTTTCAAATGTTAATGCACCTTCGATTTCGATTTGATCAATAATACCAACAATTGCAGCATCAACAGGTGTTCCATTTGTAATGACGGTTTGTCTTGCAGAACTTCCACTTACAACCATGACTACTTCATCTTTTCCAGATCCTACTGTATCAATTGCAACAAGCGGTTTTCCGTCAGGTTGAACCGTGATCATATCAAGTGGCTGTACAATTAACAGCTTTTTACCTTGAAGCTTCTCAGCCTTAGATGTAGAAACGATGCTTCCTATTACTCTAGCAATAATCATACGCCTACTCCTTATATTTTATTGAGATACCTAAATCCTTTGCATACTCTCTTCCCAATGGTGTAATGATGCTATTCGTAGGTACTTGAAACTCGTCAAATCCTTCTTTTGCAACCTCTTCAATATGCTTTGCAAGTACGATTGGACGATGTTCTGTAAAATTCTCAAAATAATTGTCTTTCACAACCTTCTTTAATGTTGTGACTTGGACTTGATCTTCTCTAAGTTGCTTTAAATATGTATGTATTTTCTTTTGGATTGAAGACGGTGTGGTTACCTTTTGATCACCTTTTGGAATGAGTGAGTCCTTTGCTACTACTATTGGTTTTCCGGCAAATTGTGCTCCTATCAGTAGCTTTAGTATTTCAGTATCATCAATCGTTAAAGCAAGCTTTGCTAATGTAGAGAGAGAAGGAGCTGGAACAAAGACAATGTTTGCTTCCTCAAGACGTAAACGAACTATATCCATATTAGAAGTATCAACAACTTGAATGGATTCGTGCTTACTATTTATTGGAATTTGTACAGGACTTTCCGTCACACAAACAGAAATCTTATATGACTTTGATAAGACTGAAATAACTTCCCAAATTTCATCCTTCGATAGCATCGAATTTCCTTCAAGAATTACAAACAGCTTTTTATTCCTTTTTTGCTCTTCATTTCGTTCATTGTTCACATACTCTACTACCACTTGTCTCACTAATTCCTCTATTTTTTCTCTCACTTTTTCCCCCCTTTCAATTTTATAAGTGTTCCGATTTGCCCATTTTGTATATGAGCTGCGTTTGCTTCATCTAAATCAATATGCATCTCTAGTCGATAATGAGGAGAAACACGTATGAGAACATGGTCAAAGATGACTCCTCTTTCACCCGCTACTTTTATTTGGACATGTTCCCCATCTCTTACTTCAAGTTTTTCAGCATCTGATGTATGCATATGAATATGCCTGGCAGCACAAATTAAACCTTTCTCTAACTTGATTTGTCCTCTTGGTCCTTGAATGGTTATCGCAGGGGACCCTTCTATATCACCAGAATTTCGAATAGGTGGAGTCACTCCAAGAGTGTAACCATCATATAAAGATACCTCGACCTGTGTTTCTCCTCTTGCTGGTCCCAATACTCTAACTTTTTCTATTTTCCCTTTAGCACCAATTAAAGTAACTGTTTCTTTTGCAGCAAATTGATTTGGCTGTGATAAATCTTTTAGCTTCTGCAATTGATAACCTTTGCCAAACAGTCTTTCTAAATGAAGTGTAGAAAGGTGCACATGCCGATTGGAAACTGCTATTGGAATTTCATTTAACTTTTCATTTTGTTTTTCTAATGTCTTTACCGTTATTTCCTTTATTATATGAACAAGTTTTTCTTGGTCCACTTATTGTTCACCTTCTTCCATTTCTAATAATGATTGAGCGGTGTATTGGTCTGTTATTAGAACGTTAGAAAATTGACCGGTCAAAGCCCCGTAAATACCTTCTGTTTTTTCTAATCCACCAGCGACTAAAATACTATATTCCTTGTTACTAAGTTCAGATAGTTTAATTCCAATTGTTCGTTCATCCAAATCTTGGCTGCAAATATGTCCATATTTATTAAATATTCTAGAACATATATCCCCAACTCCACCATGATTTTTGACTAGTTCAATATCTTCAACTGAATAATATCCAGCTTTAAACAAGGTAGAGTCATTATAAAGTTCTCCGACCGTATATATTGCAATGTTACTTTTTCTCCCTAATTCTAAAACATGCTTTATATGACGATCTGACATGATAGCATTCGCAACTAATGGATGATCCACAACCGCAGGTAATGGTAAAAAGTGTGGAGCTGTATTAAAAGCTGCGCTCAAATAGTTTAATATTTCTGATGCGTACGTATGTGTTTCAGAGTAACTCACTCCACCATTAAGTTGAACAACTGAAACGCCTTTTACATTTTTATGTTGAACATTTTGTGCCACTTGATATAAAGTAGTCCCCCATGTTGTTCCGATAATATCTCCATCTTTAACGATATCGTACAGGTAGTTGGCAGCTGCCTTTCCAAGTTCTTTTTTCATTGCATCTTTGTTACTCTCGAGAATTGGGATCACAATACAATGTTTTAATTTATAATATTTCTTAAGTAATTCGGCTAATTGTTCAGTTCCTTCAGTTTGATCTAATATTTTTATTTGAACAATTCCTCTTTCTTTTGCTTGTTGTAACAACCTTGATACAGAGGGTCTTGAAACCCCTAACTGCTCAGCAATTTGTTGTTGACTAAAGTCAAATTGATAATATAATTTTGCTACTTCTATCAATTTACTTAGTTTCTCATCTTTCAATCGAAGAACCCCTTATGAAATTTTGTTAATTGTAAATGAACAAAAGTTTATATTAAGTATATTATGTAAAGAAAAAATAATCAATAAACGATTTATCAATTATTATGATTTCCTTAAAATGAACTTATGTGCATTTTCATTTTTAACATTTGATAAATATTAGAAAGAGCGATCTTCTCCTATGGAACAAAGGGCGCAAGCGCCCTGTTTAGCATAAGGCAGAGCAAATGTTCCTACATAAGAAAAAGGGTGCTTTTTCCCTTTTGCTCATTTTGGGTTATTTGACCTCGAGTGGCTGGGTGCTGGAGCTTGATTCCAAGTCACTAGCCCCTTCTCTTACTGAAAACTTTTATACTTTCTTAATAATTCAAAAAAAAGATCAGTTGAATAAAAATTCAACTGATCTTTCTTATGAACTCAATCGAGCATCCTGGAATACATTTACTGTTTCTTCAAGGACACGAATGAATTGTCCTTTGTTATAAGGATAACCTGCTTTATTAATCTTCACTTTAACAATTTGACCAATCATTTCTTCTGTAGCTTCAAAAACGACTTTCAAATAGTTGTCTGTATAACCTACATACAATCCTTTTCCAGGTTCTTCCTTATAGCGTTCCTCTGGAATAACCTCTAAAACCTCATCTTCAAATCGTGATGCATATTCTTTAGCAAGCTGATCAGAAAGAGAAATTAAGCGGTGCACTCGTTCGTTTTTTACTTCTTCATCTACTTGGTCTTCCATTCTTGCAGCTGGTGTACCAGTACGTTTTGAATAAGGGAATACATGAAGCTCAGAAAACTTATGCTCTTTAATGAAATTATACGTCTCCATGAACTCTTCTTCCGTTTCTCCAGGGAAACCGACAATGACATCTGATGTAACTGCTAAACCTGGTAATGCTTGATGAAGCTTCGTTAATCGCTCTGCAAAAAACTCCATTGTATATTTACGACGCATTCTTTTGAGAACACTATTTGAGCCAGATTGAAGAGGGATATGAAGATGACGAACAATCTTATCGGATTTATCTAATACTTCAATTACTTCATCAGTTATTTGACTCGCCTCAATAGAAGAGATACGAATTCTCTTTAAGCCTACTACTTTTTCATCCAGCTCTCGTAGTAACATAGCAAAATTGTAGTCCTTCATATCTTCACCATAGCCACCTGTGTGAATTCCTGTAAGGACAATCTCCTTATAGCCTGCATCTACTAAGCTTTGAGCTTGTTTGATTACATCCTTCGGATCACGAGAACGCATAAGTCCACGAGCCCATGGGATAATACAGAACGTACAGAAATTATTACAGCCTTCTTGGATTTTCAAAGAGGCACGAGTACGGTCTGTGAATGTAGGTACTTCTAGCTCTTCATATACACGAGCTTTCATAATATTGCCTACACCATTTATTGGCTGACGCTCGATTTTATATTGTTCAATGTACTCAAGCATTTTAATACGATCTTGAGTACCAACCACAATATCAACACCAGGAATAGCCATGATTTCTGCAGGTGATGTTTGTGCATAGCAACCTGTTACACAAATAACTGCATCAGGATTTTTACGAATAGCTCGTCTAATCACTTGTCGACTTTTCTTGTCACCCGTATTTGTTACTGTACATGTATTGATGACGTAAACGTCTGACGCTTGTTCAAAATCAACTCGTTCATAGCCATTTTCTTTAAAAAGTTGCCATATTGCTTCTGTTTCATAATGATTTACTTTACAACCTAATGTATGAAAAGCCACTGTTGACATCTATTTTCACCCCTGTAATTCAAAGTGATATGAAACCGCCGAAAGCACATAAAGAGGTGCGGTCTCCGTTCTTAAAATCCTTGGACCTAATCCACATGATAGGAATCCAGCTTCGTTTAGCTTTAAAACTTCTTTATCTGTAAGTCCACCTTCTGGACCAAATACGGCTAGCAATGATTGACCTGCTTTCATTTGTGATAGTAGTTGAACAAACTTTGCTTTTTCGCCTTCTTTAGCTTCTTCCTCATACGCTACCATCTTATAATCAAATGATGGACTTATTCTAATCAGTTCATCAATAGAGATTGGTTTTTGGACAAGAGGTACGATACTACGATGAGACTGTTCTGCTGCTTCTTTAGAGATCTTATTCCAGCGCTCTATTTTTTTATCGCCTTTTTTCTCATCCCACTTCACAATAGAACGGGCAGCATTAAAAGGGACAAACTGATGGGCACCAAGCTCTGTTGCCTTTTGAATAATTAACTCAAGCTTATCCCCTTTAGGCAACCCACTCGCAATAGAAACGCGCACTGATAACTCGGCAGAGTTCTCCAACCATTCTACAACATGTAACTCAATTTCTTCATTGGTAATTTTCGTAATCTCAGAAATACATGTCTCTCCTAAGTCATTACAACAGTATACACGATCCCCTTCGATCATACGCATAACACGGCTAATATGATGAACATCATCTCCAGAGATATAAACGGTGTTTTCATTAAAGTGCGAGGTTGGAACAAAATATCGTTGCATTTACTTCACCTCTTTTTCTAAACTTAGAAAAGAGGAAGAGCACATTTGTGCTTTCCCCCATTATGATTTACGTGCAATGTAAGAAACCCAATCTTCCATTGTTAACGTTTCCTCAATGATAAAACCCGCTTTAATCAATGCTGACTTTACATCTTGTTTTTTAGGCTTAATGATGCCAGATGTAATGAAGTACCCACCCGGTTGAAGAAGCTTGTATGCATCTTCAACAAAGCGCAGGATAATCTCTGCTAAAATGTTTGCTACGATTAGGTTGGGAGTTTCAGTCACATTATCAAGTAAATTGTTTTGTGAGATAGAGACAATATCCCCTGCCTTATTAAGGTCAATGTTATCTTTTGCTACATTGACGGCAACCTCATCTAAGTCATAAGCATGAATTTTGCTTGCTCCTAGTTTTGCTGCCGCAATGCTTAATACCCCTGACCCCGTGCCTACGTCTATGATTGTGTCACCTGTTTTGACCGTTTTCTCAAGAGCTTGAATACACATAACTGTTGTTGGATGTGTACCTGTACCAAATGCCATACCTGGATCTAACTCTATAATTAGCTCATCACTGCTTTTCGGTTCATATTCCTCCCAAGTTGGTACAATGGTGAACCTTTCAGATATTTTAACAGGATGATAATATTTTTTCCAAGCATTTGCCCATTCTTCTTCATCCACTTCACTTAGTGTTACTTTATTTTCACCTACATCAATGTCATACGTACGAAGGTTGTGAATAGCTTCCTTGATTTCATCAATCGTTTCTCCAAGAAAACTACTATATGGCAAATACGCTTTGACAATAACGCCTACTTTAGGGTAATCATCTGGATTGAGTTGATAGATCTCACCAAAGGCTTGTTCCCGTTCCTTTTTTAATTCACTCGGATCTTCTATTACAACTCCGCTTGCCCCTGCTTCATGCAAAATGTTTGAGATTGGCTCTATCGCTTCATTTGTCGTATGAATACTAATCTCTGACCATTTCACCTATCTACCAACTCCATTCCAGTTATTCTCCTTTAAAGGCTCGCTTTACTTTTGCAAAAAAACTATCATGCTGCTCGTCAGGCGATTCTTGTCCACGTAATGACGTAAACTCTCGTAATAATTCCTTTTGTCTTGAAGATAGCTTCGTTGGAGTGATGACTCTCACATGTATGTGTTGATCTCCTTGACCGTATCCTCTAACATTTGGAACTCCTTTGTTTCGCAGTCTAAATTTGGTACCAGTCTGTGTACCAGCTGGAATCTTTAATTTAACTTTCCCGTGTAAAGTCGGAACTTCAATATCATCCCCTAATGCAGCTTGTGCAAACGTTAGCGGCATTTCACAGTACACATCATCCCCGTCTCGCTCAAAAAATTCATGAGCTCTTACTCGGAATACAACATATAAGTCGCCAGAGGGTCCGCCATTTATACCAGGCTCACCTTGACCAGAAACCCGTAGTTGCTGTCCATCATCTACTCCTGCAGGGATCTTTACATTAATTTTCTTACGCTTTTTCACTTTACCAGCGCCACCACAAGTTGAACATTTTTCTTTTATAAACTTTCCAGTTCCAGAGCAGTGATGGCACACCCTACGGTTTACAATTCTTCCAAATGGTGTATTTTGCTCTACACTTAATTGACCAGAACCATTACAATGTGAACATGTTTCAGGCTTAGTTCCTGGTTTCGCACCCGAACCATCACACGTATTACATGTTTCTTCACGAGGTATTTCTATTTCTGTTTCTTTCCCAAATACAGCTTCCTCGAATTCTAGTGTCATTGTATATTGCAAGTCTGCACCTTGTCTTGGTGCATTTGGATCACGTCTTCTACGACTGCCACCGCCGAAGAACGTATCGAAAATATCTTCAAAGCCACCGAAGCCGCCACCAAAGTCAGCACCACCAAAACCTTGGTTAGGATCAGTATGCCCATATTGGTCATATCGTGCACGCTTCTGATCATCACTAAGAATTTCATAAGCTTCGGCTATTTCCTTAAATTTTTCATCAGCACCAGGTTCTTTATTTATATCTGGATGATATTGCTTTGAAAGCTTTCTGTATGCTTTTTTTATCTCATCCTTGCTTGCACCCTTACTAAGACCTAGTACTTCATAATAATCTCGTTTACTCATGTTTTCCACTCCCATTAGTAATCCGAAGATAGGACTCTCTCATTCACATAAATTCTATTGTAACACTTATTTAAATAAGTGAGCAATTATTATTCATCTATACATAGAAAAAAGTCAAAGCCAAGGCTGGCCTGACTAAGACTTTCTTCTTACCATCTATTACTTATCGTCATTAACTTCTTCGAATTCAGCATCTACAACATCATCATTTTTCTTAGAAGATGTACCGCCGTCACCTTGGGCTGCCTGAGCTTGCTGAGCTGCTTCTTCATACAGCTTCATTGAAAGTTGTTGAACGATTTCTTGCAATGCATCCTTCTTTGCGCGAATATCGTCTAGATTATTGCTCTCGATTGCAGCCTTTAAAGCATCCTTAGCTTCTTCAGCCTTTTTCTTATCGTCTTCCGAAACTTTATCACCTAAATCTTTTAACGTCTTTTCTGTTGTAAAGACTAGCTGATCTGATTCATTTCTTAGATCAACTTCTTCCTTACGTTTCTTATCTGCTTCAGCGTTCGCTTCAGCATCCTTTACCATACGTTCTACTTCTTCGTCTGATAAGCCAGTTGAAGATTTAATTGTGATTGACTGCTCTTTATTCGTACCTAAATCCTTCGCACGAACATTTACGATACCGTTCTTATCGATATCAAATGTTACTTCAATTTGCGGTACTCCTCTAGGCGCTGGTGGTATATCAGTTAATTGGAAGCGACCTAATGTTTTATTGTCTGCAGCCATTGAGCGCTCACCTTGAAGGACGTGAATGTCAACAGCTGGTTGATTATCAGCTGCAGTTGAGAAAACTTGTGATTTACTTGTTGGAATTGTTGTATTACGATCGATAAGCTTCGTAAATACTCCACCCATCGTCTCAATTCCCAGTGATAATGGAGTAACGTCAAGTAATACGACATCCTTAACATCTCCTGTAATAACTCCACCTTGGATAGATGCTCCAAGTGCTACTACTTCATCTGGGTTTACCCCTTTATGCGGCTCTTTTCCTGTTGCTTTCTTTATTGCTTCTTGTACAGCCGGGATACGAGTTGATCCACCTACTAAAATGACTTTATCAAGTTCGTTTGGAGATAGTCCTGCGTCAGATAAAGCTTGGCGAACTGGTCCCATTGTTCTTTCAACTAGACCAGCAGATAACTCATCAAATTTAGCACGCGAAAGTGTTACTTCTAAGTGAAGTGGTCCTGCCTCTCCAGCTGTAATAAATGGCAGGGAAACTTGTGTTGAAGTTACACCTGAAAGGTCTTTCTTTGCCTTTTCAGCTGCATCCTTTAAACGTTGCATGGCCATTTTATCTTTAGATAGGTCAATCCCGTTATCTTTCTTGAATTGTTCAACTAGGTAGTCAATAATGACTTGGTCAAAGTCATCTCCACCAAGACGGTTGTCACCAGCAGTTGCTTTTACTTCAAATACTCCGTCACCTAATTCTAATATTGAAACGTCAAACGTACCTCCACCTAGGTCATATACTAAAATCGTTTGGTCTTCCTCTGTTTTATCTAGACCATATGCTAATGCTGCAGCAGTTGGTTCATTGATGATTCGCTCAACTTCTAAGCCAGCAATTTTACCAGCATCCTTTGTCGCTTGACGCTCAGCATCATTAAAATATGCAGGAACAGTAATAACAGCCTTCGTTACAGTCTCGCCAAGGTAGTCCTCTGCATAAGATTTTAAGTATTGAAGAATCATAGCTGAGATTTCTTGCGGTGTATATTCTTTCCCTTCTACCTCTACTTTATGGCTCGTTCCCATGTGACGCTTAATAGAGATAATTGTATTTGGATTCGTAATGGCTTGGCGTTTCGCAACTTCTCCAACTTGACGCTCACCATTTTTAAATGCGACAACAGAAGGAGTTGTGCGATTCCCTTCAGGGTTTGGAATAACCTTTGGTTCCCCGCCTTCCAATACTGCCACACATGAGTTTGTTGTTCCTAAGTCAATCCCAATAATTTTACTCATTTTAGTGCCTCCTCATTCCATGTCTCAATTTTATTGATTTACTTTAACCATTGAAGGGCGAATCACTCGATCGTACAGTTTATAACCCTTTTGGAATTCTTCAACGACAGTGTTTGGTTCAAAATTTGAATCTTCAACCTGCATAACTGCTTGATGAAGGTGTGGATCAAACACTTGACCAACTGCTTCAATCACTTCTACACCCTCATTTTTTACTGCCTCTACAAGTTGTCTATATACCATTTCCATCCCTTGCAAAAGAGATTTCATTTTTTCATCCTCTGTATCTACCTTTAACGCTCTTTCGAAATTATCGAGAGCAGGTAGGATATCAGAAACCAGGTTTTGTGCTCTATATTTTGAAGCCGCCTCCTGATCAAGCCTTACACGGCGACGATAATTATCAAAATCAGCTTGTAATCGAAGAATTTTGTTTTCCTTTTCTTCAATAGCTGCTTCTAATTCTGAGACCTTTTTCAGAGCATCTGTTGATTCGTCAATTTCCAATTGATCCACATCGTTATGTAGCTCATTGGATAAGTCCTCTTCAGATTCGAGTACCTCTTCTATTACTTCTTCTTGTAGTGTATCTTTTTCATTTGCCACTAGTTTCACCTCCCTTAAAGGTTAAATCATTATGTAAGAGGGAAACAGGGTTTCCCTCACGTTAAACGTTACTATTCTGTACACGGCAATTATTTTTGATACCATTGATCAAGAACTTTCGTTAAATCATGTGAAAGTAATTGCAATAAGCTAATTACACGTGAATACTCCATTCTCGTTGGTCCTAATATTGCAATAGTTCCAAGCTGTTCTTTACCAAAAGAATAGGTAGCTGTAATTAAGCTACAGTCCACCATTGCCTCATTTTGGTTCTCTTTTCCGATTGTAATATTAATGCCTGTATTTTTGGAACGGAGAATTCGATATAATTCCTTTTCTTGTTCGATTACATTCAAAAGAGACCTTATTTTTGAAACATCATTAAATTCTGGCTGAGCTAGCATATTTGTTTTCCCACCGTAAAACACTTTTTCAGCGTTCGATACAGAAAATGTTCCGGAAATTGCACCCATCAAGTTCTCATAATTACGAATGTGTGCCTTTAATACGGTTGCTACCTCTTTGTAGATTTTATCTTGTAAGTCTACAATTGGTATCCCTACAAGACGCTCATTAATAATATTGACTAGCTTTTCAATATCCGATACGTCGATACTCTCAGGGATTGTCATCGGTCTGTGTTCAACGTGACCAGTATCCGTTACAATGATTGCAACAGCTGCGGTTTTACTAATCGGAACAATTTGCATACGTCTCAGTTTGTTTTCATTGACTTCAGGTCCTAGCACGATTGATGTGTAATTTGTAATATCAGAGAGAATTTGAGCAGATTTTTGAACAACCTTCTCAAGTTCTACAATTTGCTCAGCAAAAACGGACTGTATTTTAAATAAGTCTTCTTTCGTAAGCTGCTGAGGAAGTATTAAATTATCGACATAAAAGCGGTAGCCTTTTTCAGACGGTATACGACCTGAAGAGGTATGAGTTTTCTCAATAAACCCAAGTTCTTCAAGGTCTGCCATTTCATTTCGAATCGTTGCAGAACTAAAGGTAATCTCACTCTTCTTTGATAAAGTCCTTGAGCCAACAGGTTGGGCTGAACGGATAAAATCATCAATGATTACCTGAAGAATCAATAGCTGACGATCAGTTAACATCCATTATCACCTCTGTTAGCACTCTTGTTAACTGAGTGCTAATTCTAATAATAAATTATCAAAACCACTATAAGATGTCAATCATTAAGGGCTTACGTTAACAAAAATGTTTGAAATACTTCATTCCCAAGTAGTTTTCCATTCCTTGTAAGAGAGATGTTTTCATCATTTATTTGAAGTAAACCCCTTTCCACATTTTCATTTATTTGCCTGCCAAACACATCAAACATAGATTGGTCATATTTCGCTTGGAAATCTTTTATATGAACACCCTTCATTCTTCTAAGGCCTAAAAACATTTCTTCTTCCATTTTTTCGTTTTTTGTTACAATATGTTCTTCAACGTATGGTAACCCTTTTTCCTCTACTAAAGCCATGTATTTTTTTAATGGCCCTGCATTCACATTTCGAACGCCTTTTAAATATCCATGTGCACCTGCACCAAATCCATAATATTCCTCATTATTCCAATAAGTAAGATTATGCCTACTTTCAAATTCTGGTTTAGAAAAGTTACTAATCTCATATTGAAAATACCCTTTCAGCTCCATTTGGTCCATTAATATTTCATACATTTTTGCTTCATTTTCCTGTGTGGGTAGCTGTAAGCTTCCTTTTCTCATTAGATTATAGAACACCGTTTTGGGCTCAATGATTAAGGAATAAGCAGAGAAATGCTCCAACTGTAAAGAAAGTGCTTTATGAAGCGTATCTTTAAAATCTACTATTGTTTGATTTGGAAGGCTATAAATTAAATCGATGCTTATATTGTTAAAACCTATTTTTCTTGCTCGTTCTAACCCTTCATATACATCCTTGCTTTTATGAGTTCGACCAATTTTTGTAAGCAACTCGTCATTAAAGGACTGAACACCTACACTTAAACGATTTACCCCGCCTTGCTGTAAAATATCTAGTTTGGCTTTTGATAAATCCCCTGGATTAGCTTC
This sequence comes from Bacillus salitolerans, assembly GCF_042680805.1. Taxonomy (NCBI): domain Bacteria; kingdom Bacillati; phylum Bacillota; class Bacilli; order Caryophanales; family Bacillaceae; genus Bacillus; species Bacillus salitolerans. Next base: position 103,914 of record NZ_JBHUEM010000009.1, read on the forward strand.
AATTGTAAATTCTACATTTTTAGCAACGGTCGGCAAGTGTGAATGTATACTTTCGAGCAGTTTTGTTAATTGACTTTCATTTAAAGAGGTTGGTGTACCTCCCCCAATGAAGATTGTCTTGAGTTCAGATGTTGGAAAACGCTCTAACGTATTTCTCATTTCTAAATCTAGATAGTTTAAATAATCATCTACAGGCTGACCCTTTAAGAAAACCTTATTAAAATCACAATAGTGACAGATTTGATGACAAAAAGGGATATGAATGTATGCGGATTGAATGATAATAATCACCTCTTACAATGATGAATAATTTTTGGGAATTTTCACTAAAAGCTAATTTTGCGCTACTACTAGATATGAAGTAACGTACAATAAATTAATCACGGAATGATAAATTGTGGTTTTAAAGAAAATACCGCAGATGTCTGCGGTATTAGTCGTTATGATCTTTATTTTTTCGAACCTGCATCATCCATACGTAGGACTGCCATGAAAGCTTCTTGTGGAACCTCTACAGAACCAACTTGCTTCATTCTCTTCTTACCTTCTTTTTGTTTCTCTAGTAGCTTACGTTTACGTGAGATATCTCCTCCGTAACATTTCGCTAGTACATTTTTACCCATAGATTTAATGGTTGAACGCGCTATAATCTTTTGCCCAACGGCTGCTTGTACCGGCACCTCGAATTGCTGTCTCGGGATTAATTCCTTCAGTTTCTCAACAATCACTTTACCGCGTTCATACGCTGAATCTCTGTGTACAATGAAGGATAAGGCATCTACCTTCTCGGCATTTAACAGGATATCCATTTTAACTAGCTTTGATTCTTTATAGCCAATAAGTTCATAATCAAAAGATGCATACCCTTTTGTATTTGATTTTAATTGATCGAAGAAATCATATACAATTTCGGCAAGTGGAATTTCGTACACAATACTTACACGTCTTTCATCAAGATATTGCATATCAATAAAAATTCCCCGTTTTCCTTGGCAAAGCTCCATTACTGGACCAACATAATCATTTGGAACCATCATAGTTGCCTTAACATATGGCTCTTCAACTCGGTCTATCTTTTGAGGGTCTGGCATATTTGAAGGGTTGTCCACTCGGATTTCTTCTCCATTTGTCATGTATACACTATAAATAACACTTGGTGCTGTTGTGATTAAATCGATTTTAAATTCACGTTCGATACGCTCTTGGATGATTTCCATATGCAAAAGTCCTAGGAAGCCACAGCGGAATCCAAAACCTAGTGCTTGTGATGTCTCAGGCTCAAATTGCAGTGCCGCATCGTTTAGCTCTAATTTCTCCAGAGCTTCACGTAAATCATTAAATTTTGCAGAGTCGATTGGATATAAACCACAAAATACCATTGGATTTAAACGACGATAGCCAGGAAGTGGCTCTGTCGCTCCCTTTTTGGCACTCGTTATCGTATCACCAACGCGGGTATCACCTACATTTTTAATTGCAGCTGTTAAATAGCCTACATCTCCAACTGTAAGTTCATCCTTTCCTACAGCCTTTGGAGTGAATACCCCTAGTTCAATTACCTCAAATTCTTTTTTGGTGGCCATCATTTTAATTTTGTCGCCAACCTTGACAGTGCCCTCAACGACTCGGATATAAGCTACTACACCACGATACGGATCATAAAGCGAATCGAATATTAACGCTTTTAGCGTTCCATCAGGGTCACCTTGTGGGGCTGGAACTTTTTCAACGACCTGCTCTAGTATTTCTTCAATACCAATCCCTGCTTTAGCAGATGCAAGAACTGCTTCAGAAGCATCTAAACCAATAACATCTTCAATTTCCTGACGAACTCTTTCAGGTTCAGCACTAGGTAAATCAATTTTATTAATGACCGGAACAATCTCAAGGTTGTTGTCTAACGCTAAGTAGACATTTGCAAGAGTTTGTGCCTCAATACCTTGAGCTGCATCAACGACTAAAACTGCACCTTCACAAGCTGCTAAACTACGTGATACTTCATACGTAAAATCTACATGACCAGGTGTATCAATTAAATGGAAAATATATTGATTTCCATCCTTCGCTTTATATTGTAATTGAACAGCATTTAGCTTAATTGTAATTCCACGTTCACGCTCTAAATCCATTGAATCCAAAAGCTGATCCTTCATCTCACGTGCAGTTAAAGCACTTGTTTTTTCTAAAATACGGTCAGCCAATGTTGATTTCCCATGGTCAATGTGAGCAATGATAGAAAAATTTCGAATTCTTTCTTGCCTTTGACGTCTATTTTCACTACTCATTTTATTATCACTCCTACAGTACTACCAAGAATACACTAAATTTGATTATAGCAATACAAAAAGGAAGATTCAATCTAAATCAGATTTATTGTGGATGAAGGGTAGAACGTAATAACTTTGCGAATGGCATCAACTATACAGGAATGAAACATTGTATTACAGAAAAACTTGGTTAGCGCTGTCAGTTTTTGCTGGCCATTTGTTTAATGTTCCAATACCCTGTCCTATAAATTAGGGGAATGAATGAAGGGTATGTTTTTATGAGAAGTCCAATTATCAAAAAAATCCTGTGTATATTTGTCACAGGATTTAATATTTTTATAACTATTCAGTTGTCTTTGTAATGAACTCAAGTATTTTTTGAAAGAAAAACGCAATACCTTCACTAAATTTTGCACCAATTTTGGAAAATATATTAAATGCTTCCATCTCCTGTAATTTCTGGTGTTTTTCCTGTATATCATGGCTAGTAACCCTTTCGCCTAGAACGGCTGCCTCTAAATCACCTGACTCTGCTTCAGTTATCTGAAAGGCCCCTTCAAAGTTGGGATCGTTGTAACCTTTCATGTTCCGTATTCCATCATTTGCATGTTGCATTCCAAACAAAACCAAGATAAATAAAACAGATATTAATAAAAAACTTTTTAGCATAAATTTAATCATGTTACGCACCTTATTTCGCGGGTTCTATTGTGTCTGATTTACCTTCTCAGCCTGCCAATAGTAGTCACTAAATACCTCAGCCATTGCTTCTGCTGTTCTTTTTAATTCTTCTGGTGTGTTGTCTACCCCACCAAACTCTATGACTAATGAGTTTTCTGATAAATCTTGATTAAACTTTCCATCTGTTAAACGACCTTGCTTCGTTGTAACGCCTCGACTCAATCCTGGATATTTTTCCTCCAAAAGATGATGCAAATCTTCCGCAAGCTTAAGATTTTTTTCGTATTTAGCATGTTCTCCACCAATAACAAAGTATGTCCTTGCAAACTTTTCTCCATTAATGGTAACAGTCGTTTCCTTTTTTCTTTGGTAATCTCTGTGTAAATCAAATAAAAACTGGATATCTTTATTTGAAGCCAAGGTACTTTCTACAACAGGTCTAGAAGCATCATACGATTTGGAGTATTTCCAGCCTCTGTTAGTTAGCAGACCTGTAAAATCAGTCTTATCAAGGACAGTACCTATTCCACGCTTCTTTAGCTCATTAGATAAAATTTCGCCCACCAACGTTATATTTGCTTCTTTATGATAAGCTAGATCAGGGTCTGTAACCCCTTCTAACAGTGGAAGAAACGATTCTCTAGTGTGAGTATGATAAATAAAAACAATATCTTTTTCCCCAGTTGTTAATATTGGTGTTACCGGTTTTTCATCTTTCTCAACAGTTTTATCTAGTTTTTCTATCTCCTTGACAGCAGCCTCTCTTTCAGCCAACAAAACTTCAAGCGGCGGGGCTGACTCACTAGGCATATTCGTATAATTTGATCCATCACCTGCTACTAATATTTCCCCATCATATATAAGATATCCAGGAATTTCTCCCCCTAATAAACTTCTTGGGTCATCTGGATTTATGCTCGTCGCTGCCTTGAACAATGCAGTCGATAACTGTGGTGACTTTTGCTCACTCGGTACTGCTTGCAAGAAATATCGATTTTCATACCCTAATACATACACTAAAGAACTCTTTGCTAAATTATTAGTTAATGAATACATCGATGAAGAAGATATTCGATATTCTGGCTTTAATGTTGTTAAAATCCCCGATAATGTGAACATCGTCATAATGCAAAAACCGAAAACTAGCGCTATTTTCTTAAGGCTTGTCCCATTCAGTGAGACCATCATCCCTTGTCCATTATTCCAACCCATGCTCTCACTCCTTAAAGGCTGTCTTACTCAAAAATATGTACAAGCCTGTAAAGATAGAACTACTTTAAGGAATTTTTTTAATGAGTATAGGCCCCATAATTATCTTGGTCAACTTCATAATGGAGGGCAGCATTCAGTCCACTTGCTATGACATTTGCCATATCTTCAATAAACGTATCGACCTCTTTTGGTGTTACCATTAAATTATGGCCAATCGGAGATAGAACTTCATGGATTAGCTTTCTTTTCTCTTGATCTGGTAGCGTACCTACTAATCCAAGAAAAGTTGAGCGATCTTTTTGTTCTGGTAAATCCTCCTCAGTCAACTCGCGTTTTTCTCCAAATGTCATCGAGGCTGGAGCAAGTGCTCTTGATGGCCTGTCTCCCTCTTTTAATTCTCTGCCAAAATGTTTAAGGATGAAGTCGATTGTGTCACTTGTTATGGAAACTGCATCTACTACGGTTGGAACACCTATCGCAATCACAGGAATTCCTAACGTTTCTTTACTCAATTCTTTACGCTTATTGCCAACTCCAGAGCCCGGATGAATTCCTGTATCAGATATTTGAATGGTTGAATTTACTCTTTGAATGGATCTAGCTGCAAGAGCATCAATCGCAATAACAAAATCGGGCTTCGTTTTTTCAATAACCCCATGGATAATGTCACTAGTCTCTATACCTGTGATGCCCATGACCCCTGGTGCTAATGCACTTACAGATCGAAATCCGCTATCTACACTTTCAGGCTGAAGCTCAAATAAATGCTTAGTAATCAGTAAATTTTCTATTGCCATCGGTCCTAATGCATCAGGAGTAACATTCCAATTTCCTAATCCAACAACTAAACAGCTCGCTTCATCCTTTATTTCTAATTGTTTTAGGAACTGTGAGAACTCCTTTGCAAACACTTCCTCGACCACTTTTTGTAATTCTGTATCTTTTTGTCTGATCCCTTGTACTTCTAACGTCAAATAATTCCCTTGTTTTTTTTGGAGCACTTCTGCTCCTTGCTGAGTAATCTCTACAGCAGTAATTTTCACGCCTTGGACATTTCGTTCCTTGACAATTACACCTTCGATATCCTCACTTTTTTTCTCTATCTTTTTTCCATTTCTTTCAACGACCATTTCTCTAGCTTCTAACGCTAAATCAGTTCTGACCGAATATAAACTTAAATCTAACTCTTCCGTCATTTATCTTCCCCCTCACTAATTTTTACTACCTAGTTTTTCCTGTTACAATCTGATTCATACAATTTTATGTATTTTTACCACTTGAACTATGGTTTTCACGAAACATGTATTGCAATAATGGCTTACGTTTGATAGAATATTTTTTGTTCTACATTCAGAGTTTCATTTACGAGGGAAAAACATTTTTTTACCCTTTTGCGTAAAATTCTGACCTTGAAAATGTATTTTTAGTCTATTATTAGACTGAATGATTCAATAAGGAAATCGAGCTTTTTCTAATCTCGATCTACACCAGGGAGGTGAAACGAATGCCAAATATTAAATCTGCTATCAAACGTGTAAAAACTAGCAATGAGCATCGTGCACATAACAATTCTGTTAAATCAACTATGCGTACTGCTGTGAAGAACGTAGAAGCTTTAGTTACTAACAACGATCTTGATAATGCAAAAGCTGCTCTAGTTGAAGCTACAAGTAAGCTTGATAAAGCTGCACGTAAAGGATTAATCCATAAGAATGCTGCTGCTCGTCAAAAGTCTCGCTTAACGAAGAAAGTAAACGGTGCAAATGCATAACACATAAAAAAACGATCCTCATAAGGATCGTTTTTTTATGGAAAAATCATCAAAGATACAAACAATATTCTACAGAGAACTTTTGCAGATAGATTGAGTATCAATTATGCTTGTTTCAGGATGAACAGTTCCACTCCGAGTCTTTTATCCACTTTTCCAGTTTTCATGGAATAGTCAAGGTTAGCCAGTTCATCAATATTATTCTTTAAATAATTGAAGGAAAAACCAGTTACCTTTTGGAGAGCAAGTTTTACTCGGTAAGGGTGAATTTTCAAATGAGTAGCAATTTGTTGTTGTCCATACCCACGAGAAGATAAATCTTTTACTTGATACAATAATCGAAACTGTGATACTAATAATGACACTATTTTTATAGGCTCTTCATTTAACTTAAGCAGGTCTTGAAATATATGCATGGCTTCAGGTATTTTTTTCTCCATTACATTCTCAATCAACTCAAATATATTATCCTCAATTGTTTTTGATGATAGAAGATGGACCGTCTCAGCATCAATTGATCCACCTCTTCCTACAAACATGACCATTTTATTGATCTCATGAACTAATAATGTAATCGAATTTCGGACATATTGTAATAGTAAGTGGGATGCTTCCTCTGTAATGCTGACATCAAAATGATTGACTTCATTTTCTAACCATTGAAGTATGCTTTTTTCATCTGATAATGAAGCTTCTAACACCTCTGCTTCTTTTCTTAACAGCTTTGTCAGTTTTTTTCGCTCGTCCAATTTTTCGGCATAAACAACAATAACAACTATTGCAGTGGGTGATGGAGAAGCCATATATTTTTCCAACAACTCTAGACGATGCTCAACCTTATCTTTCTCTTTTACACCCGTTAAAAAACTTGCATTCTTCATGATAATGATGCGCTTATCTCCAAAAAAGGGTATGGTTTGAGCATCTTCTAAGGCAATATCTAAAGGGGTTTCCTCAAGGTCATATGTTGAACTATTAAAGTCACGTTCTTCTTCCTTTAACACATTCTGTAAAAGTAAGGTTATCGTTTCATTAATAAAATGAGTTTCTTTGCCATATAGCAAGTAAACAGGTGAAAATTTATGGGCTTTAATTTTTTTATGTATTTCCAACATTGATAGTAGTCCTCTCCCTTTATGAACTACTCTTATCCTAGACCGATTACTATTTTTTTGCAAGCAAGGAAGGGAATTGATTTACGAAGAAATCAATTCCCTTATATATGTTAACGCTGCTGTGAATGCCCTAGGTTACATCCCCAGCAACGATGATCACTGCTGTACTATATAGAATCTCCTTGCAAAACATATATATTTGTGTTAACTCTTGTCAGTATAGGAAATGAGGATGAAGTCTAGATTTTTTCAATCGTTTAGCTTATACTAAGTACGTATGAGGAGGGGTTACAGTGAATGAATTTGAAAAGAATGTCCAAAGCAAACGTAATGATGCGGTTGATTCTGGTGTAGGTTTTATAGTGTCTTTCGGCTTTTTCGCTACACTATTTGTGATCGCTACTGTTATTAAATTAATGAGTGCTTAGTCAAAGGGACTGTACATAACAGTCTCTTTTCTTTTATGTTAGCGGATGTATCAGGTTCAACTAGAACATCACACTAAACATTCTTAAGTGTTCGTGCTCTATCGTTATCTCGAGTATTTAAAACAGGAAATCCTCCTCAAACCATTACTAATTCTTATTATGTTTTCTCACCTTATCGTATGGAATTTTCACTTCAAAGGTTCCACCCCGATGTTCTAAAAAACGATATCGAATTGCTCCATTTTGATCTGTTCGAAAAATCGTCACATTTTGATCATTGAGTCTTGTAATCACCTCTTTTGAAGGGTGACCATACCGGTTGTTTTTCCCTGAAGAGATAAGTGCAATGTTTGGATTGGTATGTGCTAAAAATGCAGAAGAGGTTGAAGTCTTACTCCCATGATGCGCTATTTTTAGAACATCGATTTTTAAATTTGGGTACTGATTGACAATCCAGTCCTCTGCCGCCTTTTCAATATCCCCAGTTAATAACCAAACATAACTTCCTAATTTCATCATCATTACAATAGATCCATCATTTACATTGGTGAAGCTTCTAGAAGGGTTTAATATTCTAATTTGACTAGTTCCAACCATCCATTCGTCTGTTTCTGATAACACCGTTATCTTACTACCCTTTTTCTTTGCCTTGTTAATGATGTCAATTTCCAAAGGAGGAGGTATATGGTAGTCGGGTATCATGACTTCATAAATTTTCATGTACTCTAATAATGTCAATGATTCACCAATATGATCAAAATCAGGATGAGTTAAAATTAGCTTACTGATTTTGTTGATTCCTTTTGATTTTAAATACGAAACGATGATATCTTTGCCAATGGAAAAAGGCTCTGACTTCTCTTGCCATTTTTCCTTATTTCCATATGAAACTGTTCCCCCTGTGTCAACTAAATAAACCTCTTTTTGATAAGGATAAACAATTAAGAGACTGTCCCCCTGGCCCACATCCATCATCGTAACTTCCCCGTATGGATTCAGATAAGGTGTAGACCAATCAATAAAAGTGATCATGGTAAATGGCACGATAGCTAGCACCACATTTTTCACAGATACTCCTCTTTTTTCCAGCAATACAAAAAGGCAGAATATACTACATGAATAAAGTACGAGATACCACTTGCTTGGTCGTCCTAACACAATAAATTGCCAGTCCAGTTTGGAGATTGTCAAAACGAAATCTTCCAGTAGTTGTATACATTCATTAATTGGACCTATCAATAAATGATTTAGCTCCGGTAATAAAAGTTGAAGGAAATAAGAGAGAAAGCTGATAGGAAGAATAAAAAACGAAGTCATTGGAACATAGAACAGATTAAGGGGAATAGATAAAACCGAAAACTGATAGAAGTGATACAAAATGATAGGAGTCGAACATATTGTTGCTGCAATGCTAACCATTGCAAGCTGACTAATGAAACCTTTAGTTCTTGAAAAAATATACTGACTCGATAAGATTAATGCGAGGCTCACAGAAAAAGAAAGCTGAAAGCCAACATTAAATAAATAATAGGGGTTAACCGTGATCATCAATAAAAAAGCAAGGCTAATCAAATCTAATGTAGTAAGAGTAATAGAAGGAAATCTAAGCTTCAATAGTGCAAGAAAGCACATTATGGCGGCCCGTACCACCGAAGGGGCAAATCCCGCTAATATAGCATAAATTGGTAATAAGATCATGAGAATGACTATTACTTTCTCTCTAGTTACTCCAATCCTTAGACCACAGTAATATATAAAAGCACATAATAATCCTATGTGCATACCTGAAATAGCTAACAAATGAATGAGACCAAGCTGCTGAAAAGCTTCTTCAGTCTGTACACCAAGCTCTTCCCTACTTCCGAAGGTTAGCGCCTGAGCATACCCTTTAAAGGGTGGAGGAAAAGAATCTTCAATCATTTTTAAACCTTTTTCTCGGAATACATAGATCTCATCTAAAATGTTGAAATATTGGTCAGTACAATGAGATAGGGAAAATATCTGGGGTGTTACAATCCAATGAATTTTATTAAAATATAGATATTGCTTGAAATCAAAAGCGTGGAAATTTCTAGCCCCTTCAGGTTCATTTAATTTACCTGGGAAACTACAAATTAAGCGACTCGTTAACGTAGATAATGATTTTTTTTCATGTTCAGACCCGACTCGATAGCTTACATAGAATGCCTCATTTTGTTTTGTTTGTAGAGTGAAAGTTAGCATGTCTCCGTTCACTTTCGGAGTTGTTATGATTTTTCCAGTAATGTCCTTTGATTCTTTACTATACTGACTTTGATTACCAGATTCAATAATTACAAAGTGTAGTGCATAAAGCAGGATCGCAATACAACACCACACTCCGGCATATCTGTTACTTCGTACCATAATCATGATTAAATAGAGGATCAGTATAAAAAATAGAGGTAAAGGAAAAGAGTGATAGACCCAGCAAATACTTAGAATACTGCTACCAGCAACATAGATCCACTTATTTCTCAAGGGAAGAGCCTATATATAGCTAGTAAATAAACGATTTGCATGTTGGTGAAGTTCTTTTATTTCGTGCTGAGAGATATCTGAATCAGCTAATTTTCCAATTAGATTTGCAACAAATTGAAGTTTTTCTTTATTTTTTGTGTCTATAATCATCTCTTCTAGTTCCACCTGTACAACCTTAACTTTTGCCTGTTCAAATAATTCAAGGGCATATGGATGATTTTTATAGTCCACGGAATAGTACACTGTTTGAATTCCGCTTTGTATAATTCCTTTGCAGCATTGTAAGCATGGGAAATGCGTGACATATAATTCAGCTCCCTCAGTTGGCACACCAAACTTTGCGCATTGAAGAATTGCATTCATTTCCGCATGGATTGTTCTAACGCAATGGTTGTCAATCACATAACACCCTTCATCTATGCAGTGTGTTCCTCCAGCAATGGAGCCATTATACCCGCCAGCAATAATGCGTTTATCCCTTACAATCGTTGCACCCACTGCTAGTCTTGTACAAGTACTCCTCAGAGCAATCAAGTGACTTTGAGCCATAAAATACTGATCCCATGAAATTCTGTCCATAATATGTTCCTCCCTAGCTATTAAATATATTTTATTGAATCGTAATATACTGTCGAAGATTTTCCAATAGTTTTTCACCAATTCCAGGAACTTCTTGTATTTCTTCAATCGAGCGAAAGAAACCCTGTTCCTTACGATATTGAATAATTGCCTCTGCTTTTGCAGGACCAATTCCCGGTAAAGCATCAAGCTCTTCTACTGTTGCGTTATTCACATTTAGTTGCTTGTTATTATTTATATGACCTATCGACATGGTTACTAAATGTCCTTCGCCCTCTTTTCCAATATAGATAACCATCTCATCAAAAACCTTTTGTGCTAAATTCACTTGATTTTGATCCGCAAATTCAGTAAATCCACCAGCTAATACAACTACATCTTTCAGGCGACTACCATCTTCAACCTCATATACTCCTGGCATATGGACTTCCCCTTTAATATCAATCATGATCGTCTGTTCTTCCTTGGGTACTTCATTATTCCTTTCAAATGTATTCCCTTCATCTACTAAAAACGAACTTTCGTTTGCCCAGTCATCATGTTGGGAGGAGGAATCATTACTATTTAAAAGAACAATTACTTGTATACTTAACAAGATTGCAACACTGACGGCTATATACCAATATTTTTTAATGTGTTCCAATTTGTCACCTCCTTAAAAGTGGAACAAAATACATAAAATAGTGATTCACATCATATATGTGTATGAGAGAACTGTTGCAGAGGAGGGGATGGTCAGTGAACGTAGGGATTATCGGAACAGGGAACATGGGGACCATTTTAGCGGAATCATTTATCGAATCTCATGCCGTTACACCTTCTAACCTTTTTATTATAAATAGAACAAAACAAAAGGCTATGAAGATAAAAGATAGATATCCTGGTATCCATGTATCTTCAACAGTAGAAGAAATCATTGATAACAGTGATTTAATATTTATTTGTATTAAGCCATTAGAAATTTATCCACTATTAGAGAAAATTGCACCTCGATTAATAAAAGACCAATGCATTGTTTCCATTACAAGTCCTGTTAGTGTTGATCAGCTAGAATCGGTTGTTAATTGTAATGTTGCAAGAGCTATTCCTAGTATTACTAACCGGGCTCTATCAGGTGTATCACTACTTAGCTTTGGTGAGCACTGTGACAGACGATATCAAGAAATAATAAAAGGATTATTTCAAAATATCTCTACTCCTATCACTATTGATCATAACATCACTAGGGTAGCATCTGATATTGTGAGCTGTGGACCTGCATTCTTTAGCTATTTGGTTCAACGTTTTATTGAAGGAGCAACGGAAGAAACGGAGATTACACAAGAAAAAGCAACTGAACTTGCAAGTGGTATGCTCATTGGTTTAGGAAAATTATTAGAAAAAGGTGTATATACATTACCTACATTGCAAAATAAGGTTTGTGTGAAGGGTGGCGTCACAGGAGAGGGAATAAAAGTACTAGAAGAAGAGCTAGGAGACATATTTATTCATCTTTTTCAAAAAACACATGCAAAGTATTATGAGGATATTCATGAGGTTTCAGAACAATTCAGCTCAAAAAAGGGTGTATAAGGCATATATATTCTCCAACGAACTGAAAAATCCTTTAAAAAAATAAACCATCCCTGATGGTTTATTTTTTTTGACAACTAAATAAGATTCGTTCTCGATTCATTGTGGATAATTCATTTTGAAAATCAGATGTGATAATAATATTATTAAAGCCACCGTGTTCTAGCCACTCTTGGTACTGATTAATCGGGAAGGTCCTCTGCAAATGTAATTCATCATACCTTTTATATAGATTTGTATGCAATTCCTTCACAAAAAAACTCAATTCATGCTCAACACTATATGGGTGTTCGCCAGCAAAGCAATTCCAAATATATGCCACATCCTCCTCACTACTAACAAAGGTTTGATCCTGGAAGATATTTTGCACTTTCTCTATTGAGTGTACATCGAATAGGAATAAACCACCGTGGTTTAGATGTTTATATGCGTTTTCAAATGTTTGTATTACAGCCTGTTCATCTGTTAAATAATTTAGAGAATCACAAAAACAAATGATAAAATCATATGTCACATCAAGTGACAAGTCCGACATATCCTGCTCATAGAAGGTAATGGATAGCCCTTGCTTTCTAGCTTTTTCTTCGGCTACAGTTAACATTTCCGAAGAAATGTCTACACCAGTTACGTCATAGCCACGCTGTGCAAGCGGTATAGAAATGGAACCTGTTCCACACCCTAAGTCTAGAATTTTTTGTTGATTATTCGTTAGGTCATATAATCTCTGGCTATCCAAAAAATATGTGATCCAGTTCGAGTAGGGAACATCCTTCATCAAATCATCATAAATATATGCAAAATGCTGATAGGTCATTGCATTATTTCACTTTGGATATCTTCGGTTGGAGCATCTCCCCAAAGTCGTTCTAAGTTATAGTAGCCTCTTTCATCTTTATGAAAAATATGAGCAACAACATCCCCTAAATCAACTAGGATCCATCTTGCTTCATCAAAGCCTTCCATTCTTTTTATATCTATTCCATTTTCAGCCGCTTTTTCCTTCATCTCACGAGCAATTGCTTGTACTTGCTTATCAGAATTCCCGTGACATATTAAAAAATAATCTGCCACCAATGAAATTCCCTTCATATTAAGAGCTATAATATCTTCAGCCTTTTTATCATCAGCTGCTCTTGCCGCCATCACTAATGTATCTCTATCCTTCATTAATTGAATTCCTCCCATTTTTATATTCCTGAATTAATCCATTATAAGTAAACAATGTATCTGGATAAACAGTATGATTTCTATTCAATAAAAATTGAATCGTGTTTTTTACCGACTCGATAACAGCTCCATTTAAATCATGTTTTGCGAGTTCCCTAACCTCGACAACACCTGGAAACTTTCTCCCTGGCTCAATATAATCAGCCAAGTAAATCACCTTCTCCAATGTGGTCATGTTTTCTCTTCCGGAAGTATGATACTTGATAGCATTTAGTATATCCAAATCCTTTATTCCTACTTCCTTTTCAACTAGGAAAGCCCCAACTGGTGCATGCCATAGTTCTGTGTCAAAACGTAAAAGTTCTTGAGGCATTTGCTGTTCCAATATAATTTGTCTCATTTCATCCTTTGGTCTGAATTTAGCGTAATCATGAAAAATGGCCGCCATTTCAGCTTTCTTTTCATCAACCTTATATTGTCGAGCTAAGACCACGGCAGTTTCCATTACACCTATTGTATGCTGATAGCGATGCTCGGTTAATTGATTCTTTACTATAGATAAGGCTTCTCCCTTATTCATATAAACCATTCTCCTCTATATAGTTTTTCACATTTGGAGGGATTAATAGTTCTGTATTCCCTTTCTTTTTTATCCGTTCACGAATAAAGGAAGATGAAATATCAAATAAGGGGGTAGAAACAGGGATGATTGGGTAGCTCGATTCAGTTGAATAACCAATCCTGCACACTCCAACAAAGGATACTAGTTGAATTAACTCATCAATTTTATACCATTTTGGTAAATATTCAATCATATCCCCACCGATGATAAAGTAAAAATCATGATTGTAAGTTTTTTTTAATAACGAAATTGTATCGTATGTATAGGAAGGGCCTTCTCGTTCGAGTTCAATGGTATTTATAGAAAAGCAGCTGTGGCCTTCTAATGTTAGTTTAAGCATGTCTATACGCTGCCCGACTTTTGTCACTTGTTTATTTGTTTTATGTGGTGGAATTTTTGTAGGAATGAACCAAACCTCGTCTAATGAAAGTGACTCGTACACCTCATATGCGATTAATAAGTGACCATTATGGGGTGGATCAAATGTACCACCCAATAATCCTATTTTCTTCATGTCATTCATCTCCCTCTACGAAAAAATATCGTACTTTTTATGAAGGAAGATTTATTTGTTTATTTTCTTTTGACTCTTTATAAAGAACAATTGTATGACCAATGACCTGAACAAGCTCTGCTTTCGCACCAGCACTTAGCTCTTCTGCAACCTCATAACGATCATATTCACAATTTTGTAGGACACTAACCTTTAAGAGTTCTCTCTTTTCCAACGCATCTTCAATTTGCTTAACCATATTTTCATTTACTCCACCCTTGCCCACCTGAAAAATAGGGTCCAAGTGGTGAGCCTTTGAACGTAAAAAGCGTTTTTGTTTTCCTGTTAGCATATATTAAGCACCTCCGAGTTTATCCATAATTGTTTTTCTCATCTCGTGAACATCAGGATATATACCTGTCCACATCTCAAATGAAAGAGCACCTTGGAAGACAAACATATCTACTCCATTTTGGGTGACAGCTCCAGCCTGTTTTGCAAGTTTAAGAAACTTTGTCTCTAATGGATTATATATAATATCACTAACAATATGCTTATTTGAAATATTGTTTATTTCAATTGGTACCTCCTCTATATTAGGTGACATACCGATTGATGTAGTATTAATGATAATATCATATTCAGCAAGGTTTGTTACAGCCTCATGAATATTAATGGCTTTGCTAGCTAACTGATGTTTAGTTGTGATAATATTCTTTGCCTTCTCGAGTGTTCGGTTAGCAATATCGACCTTTTGGGCTCCATTATGGATGAGTGAGTAATATATTGCTCTTGATGCTCCACCTGCTCCAATAATAAGGATAGATAGTTGCGTAATGTCTCTCCCAGTTACTACTCCTCGTAATCCGGTCACATAACCAATACCATCTGTGTTGTAGCCAACGAGTTTTCCGTTTCTATTAACAATCGTATTAACTGCCCCAATTTTAATAGCTAGCTCATCGATTTCATCTAAATAATTCATAACATTTACTTTATGAGGTACCGTTACATTGAATCCTTGTATTCCAAGGGCTCTCATTGCTTCAATTGCTCCCGGTAATTTTTGTGGTGTTACGTGAAAGGCCAGATATCTAGCATGTAAACCTAACATTTCAAAAGCCATGTTATGCATAATCGGTGACATCGAATGCAAAATGGGATCACCAATAACACCGTAAAGTCTCTCCATATTCCCTCCTTATTATTATAATGACTTTGTAAAACTTGAATGTACAATCAACCTACTAGTTGCTCCGTATCTCTCAAATAGTTGTCATTAACAAAGTCATTAAATAAGAGAACGTCTAATCGATACACCTACACCTTTAGGAGCATGCGCAACAATCCTTGTTCCAGGCTCATTAATCGTTACCCACCCTAAGCCGGAGAACACGATATCAACCTTTTCTTCACGAACTGTAAAGACATGTGACTGTAGCTCAGGGAAAGATGCTAAATCCTCTTTTCGTGGAGGACTTAACATATCACCTAAGTGGTTCGTATATAGTTCTTCAGCATTCTCCAGCTTTGTTCGATGAATATTTATTTCATTTGAGACATAGCAAACAAAGGATTGCCTGTTTCCAGATACAAAATCTAGTCTTGCCATTCCCCCAAAGAACAATGTTTGCTCTTGATTTAATTGAAAAACTTTTGGTTTAATTTCTTTTTTGGGCATTATATACTTGAAATCTGACTTTTGAACATAGTGTGCCATTTGATGATGATTAATAATACCCGGCGTATCAACTAGAGTAGAATGGTCATCAATTGGAATATCAATGACATCTAATGTTGTACCCGGGAAATGTGAGGTCGTTATTAACTCTTGTTCTCCACCAAATTCCTTTAAGATACGATTAATAAATGTTGATTTACCGACATTTGTACAACCGACAACATATACGTCTTTTCCATTTCGATAATCCTCAATTGAAGCAACAAGCTCCTTCATTCCGTAACCCTTTTCCGCGCTTATCAGAAAAATATCTAGCGGCTTTAGACCAAATTCCTTCGCTTCATGTTTCATCCAGTTAATTACTCTGTGTGACTTCACTGATTTTGGAAGTAAATCAGCCTTATTACCAACAAGGATAATTTCATTATTTCCAACGAATCTATGTAATCCCGGTAACCAACTACCGGTGAAATCAAAAATATCGACTATCTTAACTATTAATGCATTCCTTTTTCCTAATCCATTTAAAATCTTTAAAAAGTCATCATCCGTTAATGAAACATCCTGTACCTCATTGTAATGCTTTAAACGGAAACACCTTTGGCAAATGACGACTTCCTTCATAAGAGAGGATGGGGGTGCATAACCTAATCCCTCTTGCTCATCGGTTTGAATCCCAATTCCACATCCAATACATTTGAATTGTTCAGACAATGTCTATTCCTCCCATTTAATTAAACCTTTTTGTTTTAGCTTATTCATGATTGATCTCTCCACTTTTCGGTTAAACCTTGTAACAAAGCCATCTGATTGACTGATTGGTACAACTAAAATCGTGTAGATTCCCATTCGGTTCCCACCTAGTACATCTGTAAGAAGCTGATCACCAATGACAACCACTTCATTCTGCCTCAAATTCATATTTATCAAAGCTTGCTTAAAAGCTCGGGTCATCGGTTTCTTTGCTCTAAATATAAATGGAATGTTAACTGGATCTGCAAATGCCTTCACACGTTCTTCATTATTATTTGAGACAATTGTAACGATAATATTGTTTTCAATCATCGATTGAAACCAATTCTTTAATTCAGGTGTGGCATCTGGGCGATCCCACTCGACTAAAGTATTATCTAAATCGGTAATAATACCCTTAATACCTTTTTCCTTTAAATCGGTCGGGTTTATATCAAAAATACTTTTTACTTGTTGACTGGGTAAAAACATTGAAAGCAATTATAACACCTCTATTACTCCAAGATTATCCTATTCATATTTTTTAAGTATTAAAAAATATGAAGGTCATTTCACATATAGAGGGGATTATGATAATCCCCTCTTGCAGAAGTTTCAATTTATATACCGACATTCATCATAACTAATTTCGTTTAAAGTTTCAAAATAAATTACCCATTTTATAGAGAAATTTGTAAGTTTTAGTATTTCAAACCCATAAAAATAAAAATTTTTCGACAAATTAAACTTTCTTTCAACATCTGTGGATAAAGTTATACACAATATACACATTGAAAAACCTATTTTTTTTGAATATATGAACATTGAATCCACAGTTTATCCACCGTTTGTTGTGGATAAGGGAACGGTTGTTCCACCCAAAAAAACATGTTAGATTAGGTTTACACCCCAGACCAAACCTACAGTATATGTTAATAGATTATATTTAGAACATATTTTCCTCTTATCCCTAAATTAAGGAGGTGGGCCGCCAAACCGGCGAATACTATGAGAAAATTATCTGACGAGCTTTTAATTGAATCGTATTACAAAGCAACTGAACTAAAGCTTAGCCCTGAATTCATCCACTTAATTGAGAGCGAAATTAGACGTAGATCATTAACACATAAAATTAAAGTTTCCTCATAATTAATAGAAGAACATGTTTATAGTAAAAACACGAGCCATTATGTAATAATGGCTTTTTTTGTTTAGGAAACTATAAAAGGTCATCATTTGTGGATAACTGAGTGTTGCATACTAATCCGGCTCCAGCGCCCAGCCCGCCTGAATCAAATAACCTGTAATGAAGAAAAGGGAAAGATCGCCCCTTTTCTTCATTACAGAACATTCGCTACACCTGGGGCTAACCTGTGCGCTTGCGCCTTTTTCTCATTCTTGTAGCATTGACCATTCTTTTAGCCAATCTTCATCAATACCTTTGTATTGCTTTTCCTTCGATAAACGCTCCAACACCCGGTATTTCCGAGGATCTACAATAATAGATGAGGTTGAGATTGGCGATAGAGTTGAAATCTCGTTTACTAATTCTTTATCCACACTACGATAATAAGGTTTAAGTCTAACACCTAATAGTGTGACATTGTCATGTGTAATATAGATGGCATCACTTATTTTCTCATTTTGAAGGAGTACTGGAATGATTGCATCTGATTCATTTGGACTCCCAAATGCTACACCAATTTCTTCACTAGTAATTAGAGGCCTATAATATTCCCGGGGTAATAGGGTGATATCATTTTCCCCTATTTTTGAACATCCACTTCCAAATATATAAATAATAGCGAGTAACAAAAAATGTCTCATTTTTACACATCCTTTCTTATTTAATATGAATCAAGAAGTCCATTTTCATACCAATAATAAGAAAGTTTAGATAAGGGGATATTAGTTGAAGTTACACTTAAAATATGGGTACAATTACTTGTAGGACTGTGAAGCTTCATTCCGAAAATATGAATACATCATTATAACTTTGTCATTTACTTCAAAGGAGGATTAATAAATGCTTCATTTTCTTGTTATTGCACCACTTGTAGTTGCCGTATTGGCACCAATCCTCTACAAAAATCTTAAGTCGATACACACTGGTTGGTTTGTTTTAATTGTACCTGCACTTATTTTTCTTTATTTACTACAAAGCATTCCAAAAGCTATAGAGAAACCAATGCTTTTGACAGTAGAATGGATGCCTTCACTTGGGATCAATTATGATCTCTATGTAGATGGGTTAAGTATACTTTTTGGTTTATTAATATCAGGAATTGGGAGCTTAGTTGTTCTATATTCTATCTATTATTTACATAAGACTGAAAAACTAGGTCATTTCTATGTATACTTATTAATGTTCATGACAGCGATGCTTGGCGTGGTTTTCTCAGATAATATTTTCGTATTCTATATGTTTTGGGAATTAACAAGCCTTTCCTCATTTTTATTAATCGGGTTTTGGAACGACCGTGAGAAATCGAGATATGGTGCTCTAAAGTCCATGTTAATTACGGTCTTGGGCGGATTGAGCATGTTTGCTGGACTCGTATGGATGTCATTAGAAGTGGGATCATCGAGTATACGAGAATTGATTCAACACGCCAGCTTCATTGTGGAAAGCCCCTATTTCCTACCTATTTTATTATTAATCTTACTTGGAGCCTTTACAAAATCAGCTCAATTCCCATTTCATATTTGGCTACCTGATGCGATGGAAGCTCCAACACCAGTTAGTGCTTATTTACACTCCGCAACTATGGTAAAAGCAGGGATTTATTTAGTTGCTAGATTATCTTTAATTTTTGCTGGAACCGATGAGTTTTTCCTAATTGTTTCAGGGTTTGGCCTAATAACACTTTGTATCGGGTCTTATATGGCCGTTAAACAAACAGACCTAAAAGCAATATTAGCTTACTCAACAATTAGTCAATTAGGTATGATTATGGCCATGCTTGGATTCGGAACAGGTGTTGCTGTTTTTGCAGCGATCTTCCATATCCTAAATCACGCCACATTTAAGGGCAGTCTTTTTATGGTGGCCGGTATTGTGGACCATGAAACAGGTACAAGGGACATTAGACGTTTAGGTGGATTATTTACGCTAATGCCAATTACTGCAACACTAGCAATATTTGGTGTATTTTCAATGGCCGGAGTTCCACTTCCTATTTTAAACGGCTTTTTAAGCAAGGAAATGTTTTTTGATGCTGCGGTTGATTTACGGCTTGAACCATCATCTATTTATCAAGCGGTAGCACCTTACATCCCAATTATCGCTGTATTTGGAAGTATATTTACATTTGTTTATTCAATGCTACTCTACTTCAAAACGTTTACTGGAGAGTTAAAGCTTTCAAAATTAGAACGAAAGCCGCATGACCCACCTATTGGAATGCTTATTTCTCCAATTATATTAGTAGTATTAATCGTTGTTATCGCACTACTACCTGGACCTTTTAATACATATTTATTGACTCCTGCTGTTGCTGCTGTTATGGGGGAAAGCCCACATACACACATTTATTTCTGGCACGGTTTCTTTAATGCACCATTGTTCATGTCGTTAGTTGTACTTTTTATTGGAACACTCCTCTATTTCATGAAGGAGAAGTGGTTGCCAATATATGAAACGATTCCAGGAAGATGGAGTTCAAATAAAGCATACGACTATATTGTCAATGGGATGTTTACATTCTCAACTGCAATTACCAATCTATATATGAATGGTTCATTGAGAAACTATTTACGAATCATTATTGGATTTATTGCAGCATGCGGTATTTATACTATGTATAGAACCAATGGTTGGAGCTTCGAATTTACAGGGTCCTCCATTTCCGTACCCGAACTCGCGGTTGCTATAACCATGATGATTGCAGCTATAGCCATCATATTTACCACAAACCGTGTCGCAGCAATAATCATTCTTGGTGTGGTCGGGTATGGGTTATCTCTATTATTTGTCTTTTACTCAGCTCCTGATCTTGCATTAACACAATTAATTGTTGAAACAGTAACAGTTGCGTTATTCTTACTTTGCTTCTATCACCTCCCGAAGTTAAAACCATTAAAAGAGAAAACCAGTACAAAAGTGGTGAACCTTGTTATTTCTGTTTCATTTGGGGTTCTTATTACACTAGTTGGTTTATCAGCACATAGTTCAAAGTGGTTTGAATCTATTTCTGATTACTTTCTGAAGAATTCTTATAAACTCGGTGGTGGGGATAACGTCGTAAACGTCATCCTCGTTGATATGCGTGGATTAGATACATTATTAGAGATAAGTGTTCTCGGCCTAGCAGCACTCGGTATTTCAGCTATGATAAAGCTAAAAAAGAAGGGTGAGGTGAAGTAAGTGGAAATCATTATGTCGATTCTCTCTGGAATATTATTTACCTGTGGTATCTATCTTCTTCTCCAAAAACAGCTCCTAAGAATCATTATTGGGACAGCTTTATTATCACATGGTGCACATCTTTTTATATTAACAATGGGTGGATTACGAACAGGTGCACCGCCTATTTTAAAAGAGGGTGTTCAAGTATATACTGATCCACTGCCGCAGGCATTAATATTAACTTCTATCGTTATCAGTTTTGGTGTCACATCCTTTTTATTAGTACTGGCATACAAAACCTATAAAACAAATCAGACCGATAACATCGAAGAATTAAGGGGAACAGAAAATGAGTAATCTCACAAATTTAGCGATTTTACCAGTTTTGTTACCGGTAATTGCAGGAATATTTTCTGCTTTTTATCATAAAAAGCAAACAATAGCCAGGGGTATTACGCTATTTTTTAGTACTGTACAGTGTCTAATTATCTTTTGGCTAGTATATGAGGTGTTTGTTCATGGTCCTATTATTCTAGAAACAGGGGATTGGAAAGCACCATATGGTATTATTATCGTTGCTGATGAACTAGCAATATTGCTAGTAGCGATTACAAATATCATCGCAGTCTCGGCGGCATTTTATTCGATAAGAACCATTGATCATGAAGAGCTACATCATTTCTTTTACATGTTTTTTCACTTTTTGATAGCAGGCGTGTCCGGTGCTTTCTTAACAGGAGATTTATTTAATTTATTCGTATTTTTTGAAGTTTTACTAATGGCCTCCTATGCTCTGATTATCCTTGGAGGGAAAAAAGAGCAATTTAGGGAATCCATAAAATATGTTTTAATAAATGTTTTTTCTTCCATTTTATTTGTTACAACAATAGCGTTTTTATACTCAGTAACTGGTACAGTGAATATGGCACAGTTAGCAGTACGTGTTGGTGAGAGTGGACAGATTGGCATTTTGACAACAATTGCAATCATGTTATTCGTTGTTTTTGCTACTAAAGGCGCTTTATTCCCACTGTATTTTTGGCTTCCTAGGTCTTATGCAGTACCACATCCAGTCGTGTCGGCGTTGTTTGGTTCGCTTTTAACAAAAGTAGGCATCTATTCAATCCTTAGAACCTTTACTCTCATATTTGGATACCAAGCAGAATTTACTCATCAGATTTTTATTATTTTAGGGGTACTTACCATCATATTTGGTGTAATTGGAGCCCTTTCAACTAATAATATTAAACTAATTATTGCTTACAATATTATTCCAGCTGTTGGATATATGTTAATTGGTATAGGTATCTTTAGCGTCACTTCTTTAGCGGGTGCGGTGTATTACTTAATACATGACATGATAATTAAAGGGGCGTTGTTCCTTTTAGTTGGAGTTATTGTAATGATTACAGGTACTTCTGATTTACGGAAAATGGGTGGGCTTATTCACCATTATCCATTACTAGGATGGATGTTCTTCCTTTCATGTATAGTACTAGCTGGAATACCACCATTTAGCGGATTTATTGGTAAGTACTTACTTGTAAAAGGTGGATTGGAATCCGGTCATCATATAGCAATCATCATAGCTCTTTTATCTAGCTTACTCATTTTATTATCAGTAATAAGAATATTTATTGGGGCTTTCTGGGGAGACAAGAAAGATATCGCTCAAGACAAATTGCCATCTACAAGAGGGTTACTTTCACCTATTGCATTCTTATTAGCTTTTTCGGTTTTCCTTGGTATTGGAGCAGAGTGGATCTATCCATATATTCAATTAATAGGTGATACGTTAGCAAGTCCGTCTTATTACATTGATAACGTTTTAAAGGAGTAGTGTTTATGTCTTTTCAGTTATTGTTGAATATTTTGATTGCTATTATATGGATGGTTCTCTTAGAAAAATTTACATTTAATTACTTTATTCTAGGTTTTCTCGTTGGATCTATATTACTTTATATATTCAATCGCTATGTTCCTGGTACTTTTTATTTTCGAAAGGTATGGGCGATAATAAAACTTATTCTTATATTCTTAAGGGAGCTCGTCTTATCAAACCTTGAGGTCGTCAAGGTTGTTTATAGACGGAACATCGATATACAGCCTGGAATAATTGCAATCCCAACAGATTTAAAATCTAACTGGGAAATTACACTGCTAGCAAATCTTATTACGTTAACTCCTGGAACACTGTCGATTTCCGTTTCAGACGATTATACAACTATTTATGTCCATGCGATGGATATTCGGGATAAAGATGAGGTTATACTTTCAATAAAGAATTCCTTTGAAAAGGCAATCATGGAGGTGACAAGGTAGTGGAGGATCTTTTATTCACTTTGATTAAGTACTCTGTTCTTATTTCCCTTGTTGTCATATCCTTTTCAGTTATTCTATTACTTATTCGGACAATTAAAGGTCCAAGTAATCCTGATCGTGCTATTGCTCTTGACAGCATTGGAATAAACTTAATTGCAATGGCTTCATTAATCGCTATCCAATTGGAAACTACTTTTTTTAATGAAGTAATTCTGCTTATTGGAATTCTAGCGTTTATTGGAACAATTGCAGTTGCAAAATTTATTGAAAAGGGTGTGATTATTGATCATGACCGTCACCATTCTTGATTGGTTCATAGCGATAGTGATTTGCTTCTTGATCCTTTTTGGCACCTTTTTTATTTTCTCGACTTCAATTGGCTTAATACGATTACCTGATGTATATACACGCTCTCATGCTGCATCAAAAGGGGCAACTTTGGGAGTTGCTAGTATCTTACTAGGAACTTTTATATACTTTCTCTATTTCAAATCAGAGCTAAGCAGTTCGTTAATACTCGGGATTATTTTTATCTTACTTACTTTGCCCGTCGCAGGGCATATGATTGCACGTGCAGCCTATAATAGTGGGGTTCCACTTTGGGATAAAAGTGTGAAAAATGAACTTGAAAAGAAAAAAGAACAATCCCAAGAACAATAGGAACTAGGGCCACGCTCCTTGAAGAGAAAAAGGGTCTCTTTTTCTCTCCAAGGAATTTGACTATCAGTAACTTGTCGCTGGGGCTGGATTACTAAAGAACAGTGTATTTTGATCTTAAAAAATAGTGTAGTTTTAAAATTAACATTGACCATTTCAAATAAATTTCGATTATTTATATAATAATTGTTAAAAAATCACCTCTATCTTCCTAGATATAAGGTGATTTTTATTTATGAAAATTTGTAAATGCCGATACGGTATGTGAAGAAATGTTCTTAATGTATAGGGTCAGTTTACTTAAAGAAGGTTTGGGGATTTATGGTAAAATAAATTAAAGGGGGAGTTGAAATTGAGAATAACCGGATTAACTTTAGGAGTAATCGCTGGTTTATTCAGTATTGTTTTGTGGATTGTTCTAGTTTTTTATAATCCTTATACAGCTTCAAGTTCTGAAGATGTGGCAGGTAATACATTTGTTATGTTATTCCTCCCAGCTTGTTTAGCTATCATTTCTTCTTTCATGAATAAAAAATATCTTATGTTAATCGCATTTATTTGGTCTTTGCCAATCAGTTTGTACTTAATGTTTACACCTGGAATCTTTGCTTGGTTTATTGCTTCATGTATTACTTATTTCATTTGTTTTCTTCTTATGCTTTTTCCCAAGAATATAAGAGAAAATAATTCATTAGATTGTGAAGAATTACACTTAAAGTAACGGGGGCGATTTTTGAATAAAAAATTGATCAGCTGCGGCTGGTCATTTTGTTTTTATCAGGTCGGATAGTGCAAGAAGCATGCAGATGTTTTATGACATTGGGTACAATCTTTTATTACTATTTGGGAAGATTAAGCCTAAAGTTTATTTTAGGTAGGTCAGAAAATGAATAAATCTCTATTAGGTGTATTTATAATTCTATTACTATTCCATGCACAGCCTAAAGATATAAAAGCAGGTGTAAATGAACCAGATTATAACCTCGTTTATGATTCGTTATTGACAACGCTTGAACCCTATATTGAAGAAGCAGTGATAAGCTATTATGGAGAAAGAAAACAGTATGGCTTATATGATGCTAAAATTATCGAAATTATTAGAGAAAGTGAAGGTGGATATAGCTTTGTAATTACAGTTCAAGTTAATACCTTTGAACATGCACATGGACCTCCACATGGTAAAGAATCAATAACATTCAATGTAAGTCCTTTTGGAGTGAAAGCTATAGACTATAAACATGAAGGGGATCATTGGGAAAGAAAAGTTGAAGACTTCTATCAAAAGTCTATCACCGATATTAAAAAAACATTTGACTTGAATATAAAATCATTTAAAGTATATTCTTATGGTCAACTTCTTTTTCAATCTGAGAAAAAGAAAAGCTTTCAGTCACTTTCGGAAATTGTTATAGATATCGTTGAAGATATATTAAATCCAGAAATAAAGCCACCTTATAAGAATGTAATTGATCCAGTGACATTTATTAAAGATGATTATGGGTATATTCTTTATAAGAAGGCTGATGGCATGAATGTAGTTCTTACATTAAAAAAGGAAAAGCAAAATTGGATAGTAATTGATAAACAATATAAAAAGGGAAAGAAAATGCCAAAAGAACTGTTATGGTATATGTGATAAAATTATACTTCAATTATCGGGTGGGTTTAAAAGTGCATTAGGAACAGCTTTATAAAAGAGGAGGGATAATCCCTTTGGCGAATTGGTATGAGTTTAAGGTCAAATGGTGTTTTGTATGTGACCAAGGTTGGATAGAGATTGTAAAAGGAACAAGAAAAGAGAATCTATTCTTACAATGTTCAGAGTGTTTTTCGCAATGGGAAGGTATTGATGAACTTAATAAAAAGATATATAAACTTGACGAGGAAGAAGCAATTGAACCAGACAGTAAGGAAATAATAATAAAAGGTTGGGGACGATATATTATTCAAGGTTAAATACTTTGGAATAGATAAACTAAGCACTTTGAAAAATAATCAATCAAAATGTTGGTTTTCCTTCAAATTTAAGCAGCTATTCTTATAATAATGATTGTTTTTTTATTTGCTCTTGTAAAAGGCGTGAATGTAGTTTGTTGATCAAACTTTTTAAAGCAATAAATAGAGGTCATACTAACTACGTATGGCCTCTTTTAATGTACCCAATTTTTCACCGACTTTAAGTTCCATTTTCCTTTTAACTGATGGATTTATGGTGAAGGAACCTTTTTCAAACAACAGGATGATGGTTGAACCGAAAGAAAAATACCCTATCTCCTCACCCTTTTTAATTTCCTCTCCTTTATGAATTAACTCAATTCCATTTACAAACATAGCTCCAACTTTTACAACGGCTACATGTACACCGTTATGATTAATTTCAGAAATGACACGATAGTTTTTAGTAAACGGACTTTTCCCATATTTGACTCCAAGTCTGTTAACAGGATAAGAGGATGTGCCAAGCGACCACTGCTCTGTAATGCGCCCTGTAATAGGAGCATGTATTCTGTGATAGTGACTAGGGCTTAAATATAGAATCATAAATGATCCGCCCACATATTTATCGATTTTTTCTTCATGTACTAGCATTTCTGATATAAAATAATTCTTCCCTTTAACAAGAAATGTCTGGTCTTCATGTATTTCACCATATTCTTCTAATACAGCATCAACTGGACTAACTAGTACACTTTCACCCAATTCAATCGAACGTACATTTCCCTTTAATTTCCTAGTAAATAGATCATGTAGCGAATGATACTCATGTAGGGGTTTTTCCATTTCATCTAGGCGTATATTGTAAGTCCGAACAAATGAACCTATAATAAATCGGCTCTTCGAAGATTTCGCAAATCGTTCTAATTGCTTCGATATAAAGGGTCTATTTGTTAATTCTATAAACAATCGGTATAAATGTTTTTTCAATTATTTTCCTCCCCAATATTGAATAATCAATTTTTTGTTAGCTTTCCACTTGCGGATGTCATATAAACTAAAGGTAAAGAACTAAAGGCTAAGGGCACCTGGTTAGCCTCTGGCAGATCGAATGTTCTGTATTGAAGAAAAGGGCGATCTTTCCCAATTATTCTACAGGTTATTTGACCTCAGTCGGGCTGTGCGTTAGAGCCGGATTACTATCCACATCACTCAGTTATCCACAAATGATTAGCTTTAATAGTTTACGAACAAAAAGGCGTCTTTTTCCATTTACTCATTTAGGGTTATCCTACTCCAACTGGCAGTAAAAAACAAAACTGCCAGTAGAATCCGATTGGTTCACCATCAGAAAAATTCACTGATGGAAGTTTCACTGTATCTGATCTCGAGTAAGATGAAATGGCAAAGATCGTCGCGATTTCATCTTGGCTTAGCGCTAGAGCCAGATTACTAAGCACATCGTAATAAGATACTATCAAAAACTTATCATTTCTTATTCATTGAAAAAACACTAGCAAAGCTAGTGCTTTTCCACTATTATTTTGTCATTTCTAAAAAATCATGTACATCTTGAATAGATAAACCAATCGCCTTCTCCCAGAAGTCAGGCTTAGTTAAGTCTACACCTAGATGTTTCTGAGCAAGTTCTTCTACTGTCATTCTACCCGTATCACGAAGTAAGGAAATATATTGTTCCTCAAATTCACTCCCTACCTCTAAAGCCCTTGCATAAATTCCTAGTGAGAAAAGGTAACCAAATGTATATGGGAAATTATAAAAAGGAACTCCGGTGATATGGAAATGTAGCTTTGATGCCCAAAATGTTGGGTGATATTCACTTAATGAATGGTGATATGCTTCCTTTTGAGCGTTTTCCATTAGTTCATTTAAGCGCGCTTGGCTAACTGTTCCTTTTTTACGCTCCTCATAAAATGAAGTTTCAAATAAGAAACGCGCATGAATATTCATAAATAATGCAACACTACGCTGAATTTTATCTTCAAGTAATGCAAGCTTTTCTTCCTCAGATTCTGCATTCTTAACTGCTGCATCTGCTACAATCATCTCAGCAAAGGTCGAAGCTGTTTCAGCGACATTCATTGCGTATCGTTGATTTAACTGGTCTAAGTCATTCATAACATGTTGATGGAAAGCATGACCTAATTCATGAGCCAGTGTTGAAATATTAGAGGCTGTTCCAGAATAGGTCATAAATATTCGGGATTCTTTTTTTTCAGGGAAGCTCGTACAGAATCCCCCAGGTCGTTTACCTTTCCGGTCTTCTGCTTCAATCCAACTCTCATCAAATGCTTTCCTAGAGAACTCTGTCATCTTTGGACCAAATCTTGCAAACTGTTTTAAAATGAAATCTGCCCCTTCTTGATAAGAAACGGTACTAGTTGCTGTTGCAATAGGTGCATCTAAGTCATACCAACTCATTTGATCTATATTTAGAAGCTTTGCCTTTTTATTTAAAAATTCTACAAATGTTGGCTTATGTTTTTCGATTACAGCCCACATTGTATCTAGCGTCTCTTTTTGCATTCGATTAATGAACAATGGTTCCTTTAATACTTCATCCCATCCTCTTGATTTATATGTACTAAGACGGAAGCCAGCAAGATGATTCAGTGTATGAGAAATGAGATCCCCACTTTCTTCCCAAGCTTTTTCCCATTCACTAAAAATGGTTTGTCTTACATTTCGATCAGGGTGGCTCATTTTATTTGCAGCTTGTCCAATAGATAACTGCTCTACTTCCCCATTTTCCTCATATGGAATCGATATTTTACCTGTAATTGTATCATACATTTGTGACCAACCATGATATCCATCAACACCTAAATCTAATATCAAGGACTCAAGTTCTAATGATAATTTTTCAGCAGCTCTTTCCTTTCTTTCATTTAAGACGAAGGTCAATTCACGTAATTCATTTTGATCAAGCAGAGAACGCCATTCTTGATCTTCTATTGAAAGTAGATGCTCATCCAGCTTTGTTAGTAGCGTTTGAAAACGTGCAAAAAGAGTGGTTATTTTGCCTCTCCATTCTCCCGCCTTTTTATCAGTAACATCTTGAGCTTGTAAACAAGATACAAATGCACTGGCTTCTTTTACTTGTTTCATTACCTCTTGAACCGCTTGTAATAAAGTTGAAAGCTCTGATGACTGGAACGATTCTAGCTTTTCATTTAGGTTTTGTAAATTTAGCTCTAGATTCTGAACATAGCTAAGAAATTCTGAAGATTCACTTCCACCTTTGAAGATGGTATCCAAATTCCAAACAGGATTATATGTATTCATCATTTTCCCCCTTATCTTATATAGTTTTAGTATATCGTTTCTCGAGCTAAATGTCTCTGATCGACAATTCATAATATTTATATGTAATTATAAAGAGCTCACTTGTTACTAAAGCCTGTTTTTCAGCATTATATGACATCCACTAATGACGTATTTACTTGTATCTTAAGCAACAAAAAGACCTATGCCCAAAGAGCATAAGCCTTTCTATCTACGATAATTATAATAATAGTATCCACCGCCTACTAAGAGCAAGATGAGCAGTACTACTATTAACGCATATCCCCATCCAAATCCGCCGTACGGAGCACCTGCATATCCTGGATAGCCATAAGTGGGATATGGTCCGTATCCATAATAAGCCATATAATATCCTCCTTTAGTCAGAAGTTTATTCTTAATAGCTTATGAGAATAGGATAAATGTGTATAGGACATTCGTTTAGTTTTTGCTGTAAATTATTTCTACTCTAATTTGAATCGCTTCGTCAAAGTTGAAAGTGTTTCTGAAAGGACTGTTAAGTGCTGTCCAACTTTATGTGTGTTTTCCATTTGAATAATCTGTTCATCACTGGTAGACAGCATTTCCTCTGTGCTTGCTAATGTTTCCTGTGAAATGGATGAAAAACTTACAGTAGACTCTTCAAGTTTTGGCAGAATCTCTTCTAGGCTCTTAAGTTCTAGTTGCATTTGAGATAATTTCTCTGTTACTGTTCCAATTTCTGTCATTAACCCATCAAAGGAATCCTTTGACTCGTTTGCTGTTACTAAATTTGTTCTTATTTTTGAGAGCATAAGATTAAACTCTTTCGTTGCTTGATTTGTAATGTTCTCCATGACTGATATTGACTGAGTTATATTGATTGTTGCACTAGTTGATTGTTCTGCTAATTTTCTTACTTCATTTGCTACTACTGCAAACCCTTTCCCTGCTTCTCCCGCTCTTGCTGCTTCAATTGTAGCATTTAAAGCTAATAGCTTCGTTTGTTCAGCAATCCCTTGAATAAGGCCTACTACACTACTAATAGTATCAGAGTGCGTCTTTACATGCTGAATGGTGTTTGCCAAATGATCAAAGTCTTTTTCAAAAGAGTGGATGGTATCAATTAATTCTGACATATGTTTTTCTCCGTTACAGGCTGATTTATTCATATCAGCTGAGCTTTGAAAGACTGTTATCATATATCCCATCATACTTGTAATTTGATCCTTCATTGCATGAAAACTATGGACACTACTATCTGAACTGCTAGCAGTTTGTTCTGCCCCTACTTTTACAACTTGGATTGCCTCAATTAATTGCCGACTTACTCTTAGGGCATCTTCTGAAGAAGAACTTAATTCTCCACCCCTCATTTCTAATTCAGTCGTTGTATCATTTAATTCATGTATGACAGTTTTCATTTGTTCAATCATCATATTGAAGCTTTTATTTAATGAATTAATTTCCGGAATGGATGTCTTGATTTGAATGCTTTTGTTTAAATTCCCTTCCCTTACTTCTCTCATAACATTACGTAATATAGTTAATGGTTTCGTTAAACTCTGCACGAAAATGGTAATAAAGATGGTTGAAATAGCTAAGCTGCTAATAATCACAATTACTGTAAAGTGAGCCATTTTTGTAATAGGTTTCATAAAAGATTCGGTAGACGCTGCTAGAACATATATTCCACCAAGCTCCTCCATAAATTGAATGGATAGTGTATATTGTTCATCATTTAATGTTGTATGGAATACACCTGATTTCAACTTACTTATTTGTTCTTTCTGATCATTAGAAAAGCTGTAGTTCATCTTTTCACTCACTTGAAAAGGTATAACCTCATTGTTTTTTATGTAAAAAAACTCTGCGGAGATTCCGTCTTTTTCCAGTTGTTTTTTTTGGGACCGAACTGTACCTTCAAGCTGCTGCTTAAAGTAGTCTTCATCACTGACATATACAAATTTTAAATTTTTCGTCATATAGGACATGACCTCTGCTTCCCGCTTTAAACGATTCTCAAAAGTCGTCAAAGTTGTTTCCTTTGCTTGGAAGTAAGAGCTAAATCCAACACTAACTACAGAAATCATTAACAGGAGGAAAAATAAACATAGTAATCTTGTTCTTAAGCTAAGCTTTCCCATCCATTTATTTTCTGGGCTTATTTTATTGTTGTTCTTTTTAATTACTATGTTTTGTTTGAGTTTCTTTTTCTTCATCTTCTATGCCCCCTAAATCTACAATTCTCCATGAATTACGACAAATATAGCACGTGAATATTAAGGCAGTATTAATCTAGCTCTTTGTATTTGTAAAAGCAATGTTCTAATAAGTCCACTTTTTTTTCATGTACAGACAAAAACAAGCTCATCTTTACATAGGTATGTAATAGGCACGTGCCTACATAATTAATGGAGGTGAACGGAAATGACTGGGATGCTAGCTGCATTAGGGTATCTTGTAAAAGAGTTCGTATTGTTTGTTTCATACGTAAAGAACAATGCATTTCCACAGCCTTTGTCTGCCAGTGACGAGCAAAAATACTTAAAACGAATGGCAGAAGGAGATGAACATGCACGTAACATGTTAATCGAACATAACTTGCGTTTAGTTGCACATATCGTCAAAAAGTTTGAAAATACAGGGGAGGATTCAGAAGACCTTATTTCCATCGGAACAATTGGGTTGATTAAAGCAATTGAGAGCTATTCGTATGGAAAAGGCACAAAATTAGCAACTTATGCAGCAAGATGTATCGAAAACGAAATTCTCATGCATTTACGTGCGTTAAAAAAAACAAAAAAGGATGTTTCCCTGCATGATCCAATTGGGCAAGACAAAGAAGGAAATGAAATCTCTTTGATTGATGTATTGAAGTCAGAGTCAGAAGATGTTATTGAAACAATCCAATTAAATATGGAATTAGAAAAAATTAAGGAATATATAGATATTTTAGATGACCGGGAACGAGAGGTTATTACAGGTAGATTTGGTTTAGAACTTCAGAAGGAAAAAACCCAAAGAGAAATCGCGAAAGAGCTTGGGATTTCGAGGAGCTACGTATCAAGAATCGAAAAACGTGCACTGATGAAAATGTTCCACGAATTCTACAGGGCTGAAAAGGAGCGTAGACGTTCTTAATTCAAACTAGTATCCTCGGGCGGTTGATTTGAATGTGTAATAGCATTTCCAGAACAATTCCACTTTCAAATAAAAACAAGAGCCTCAAGTTTTGAGGCTCTTTTCTTATAAATAACGTTGTATTTTGAATCGATTATCATTTGCTTGTTCAAGCAATTTGTTGAAAGATAATCGGCTTTGGTACTGTTCATAGGTTAATTCTTTATTTTTTTTCTTTACAAAAAAAGAAAACAAGAAAATATTAAATGATAACATACTAATTCCTCCTATAATATATGAAATTTGTTAGGTGGAATCTTTCTCCACACATAACCAAGCAATCAACACATTCTTCTTCTTAATGAACATCATGATCCTAACCTCCTTCTTTTTATTTACATGAATCGATGCATTTCACACTTACGATCTCTAATTTTATTTGTGATATTTTGAACAGTTTGTTCTCTTTTTACTTCATCATTTGAAAATTTCCTCTTTTGAATAGAAATAGAGAAAAATAAAATATTTATGGTCATTATTCTTCACCTTCTTTATGCTTAAAATATTCATGATCATTATTACATGAGGGTCATTTTATAAATATAAGTCTGGATGTTTTGCTCATGATTTATATTACTCTTTTCATGGATGTACTCTCGACTTCGTCTATTTATTGATAACCGATTGTTTTTTTTCGAAAAAAATGCAAACAAAAAAATATGAAATATTGACACTTGGCTTCCCCCTTCCTCTCCGTTAGGAAAGATAAAAAGTGAAAGGCTATTTTAGATAACATGGTACATCGAACATTTTCGATCTGTAATACGATCTGAAATCTTTTTAATGGCCATTTCTGTTTTTAGATCATCCATAGAGTAATTTCTTTTAGTAAACGTAACGGTTAGAAATAAAAGATTGATTGTCATAAAATATCACCTCCTTTAAGTGAAAATTAGGCACAAAAAAACCACAGGATAATAACCCCTGCGGTCAACTTAAAAAAGACATAATAAATCCACAGGGAACTATTCGCCTGTGGATGTTAATAACATACTAATTACTTATTAACCAATTCCATGTAGGTCGAACAGTTTTGAATCATATATTTAGTTGCTTGATCTTTTACAATATAAATCATTTCACTCGACCTCCTTTGGTTAATTTTTATCACAAAGGTAATTATATCCAACAATAATATGTTTGTAAACCTCTTTTTGGAAAAAAATTTATTTACTAAAAAAAATAGGCAATAACTCTTGTCATTCCCCATACAAATTACTAAGGGGGGACAAATATGGAACCATCAGTCATCATACTTTTTGTTATTGGATTTATAGCTATTTTCGGTGTGATTAGCCACTTCCAAATGCTATTTACATTGAAGGGGTGGCAACAAGAGTTAATACGACTCGAAACAAGTGAATTAGGAAGCAGTTCTGTAACATGGATCAACAGGGTTGTAGAGGAGTATAGGAAATATAAAGAGATTCAACACGAATCCATGAATACTATTTCACTTGTAGATAAACATTTTATGAATGAGCCTATACGTCTGTTTGGTTTTTTTAAAACACCAGTTGGAAATGTTGTAAGA
Source organism: Bacillus salitolerans (assembly GCF_042680805.1). NCBI lineage: Bacteria > Bacillati > Bacillota > Bacilli > Caryophanales > Bacillaceae > Bacillus > Bacillus salitolerans. Next base: position 137,997 of record NZ_JBHUEM010000009.1, read on the forward strand.
ATGCAACAATTACTTCCGGTTGCTTGTATTATTTGTGGAATACTCGGGACATTTCTTGGTTTAACATTATCCATGTTTTCAATGCAACAAACCTTATCCACTATTGGAACATCTACTGCTGACATTTCAATGAGTTCGATTGTTTCAGCGATTTCTTCCCCTTTTCAAGGAATGAGTTTAGCATTTGTGACTAGTATCGCTGGAATTGCTAGTGCACTTCTTTTAAATTTATTTCAGACTGGGTTTCTTTCTGGTGGCACATCGATTTCCTATTATCAATCTAGTATTTTAGCTGAGACAGAAAGCTTATTAGATCACAAAGTGGCTTCCTTAATAAAAGATCAAAAACCAAAAGATACACTTGAAAAAATACTTGATCGTTTTTCAGACAAAGTCCAAGACGCCTTTCAAAAGTCTGTTGAGCAATTTGCAGGGAAAATGGTGAACCTAACAGGAGAATTACTGTCAATTTGTGAAGGATTAAATAATATGGTCATCAAACAGGAAGAAGCAACAAATACCTTTTCTACTAGTACCTCTACATTGAAGGAATTTAGCCTGGAATTATCAACATCTATTGAGTCACTCTTACAAGTTCGAGCAGGTGTTGATAGTGAGTTACAAACTTTGCAACAAACGATTAAAACAATCGAGAAACAATTGCAAAGCTCAATTGAAAAGCAAGAGGCTGGACAGAAGAGATACGAGCAGATGTTACAGAGGTCTGATCAAATTTTACGAGATTCTTCAAACAAAACAGCTGAAATCAGCAACTTATTCTTAAAAGGTTTAGAAGAACAAATGAATCGAGGGTTTGCTAAACAGGAGGAAATGGAACGAAGACTATATCAAAAACAAGAAGAATGGAATTATAGTCTTCAAGATAAACAATCACAATATTATCATGCAGCCCAGGATTTTCAGACTTCTGTACACCAATTAGAAAAGGCATGGCATGATGTTGTTGAAAGACTCCGAAGAGATGTAATCGATAAGATGGAGCATGCTAGAAACAGGCAATCACCACTTCAAAACGATAATCGCGAGTTAATACGTACAATTGAGCTCGCCTCTGAAAGATCCAAACATGAAATTGGCCAAATTCAACAATACTTAACTGAAGTGTATCAAATCCTATTACGTATGTATGAAGAGCAGCAATATGCTACTTCTATTCCAAAACGAAATGCAATCCAGGCAAGGATTCATGAGTAGGTGAACTATGAGTAGACACAATAGACGTAGATTACTAGAGGATGAAGGACAACATGATTATTACTGGCCCTCTTTTACAGACATGATGGCGATGATCGTACTGGTCATGCTTTTTATCGCCATTATTGCATTTATTCAAGCCATTTACCAAGCCTATGACCAAGCAGAAATGAAACAGGAATTAGAACAAGTAGCAGAGGTAAAAAAACATATCTCTGATTTGATTGAAAAAACACTTGAAGAAAATGTGGGGAAGGATAAAGTTATCAGAGGTCCAAATAATACGATATCGATTGAAGGAGATATATTATTTGACACAGGTAGTTCAGAAGTTAGTGAAGAAGGGAAAAAAGTATTAGCTTCATTAAGTGAAGGTATATTGCAAATACTCGAAGATCCAGAGGTTAATCAGTATCTCTATATTATTTTAATTGAAGGTCATACTGATACGGTACCGTATGATAACTGGTCCCTTTCAACAGAGCGAGCGGTATCTGTTGTAAAATATTTATTAGATACAAACCCAAAGCTCGCCACAAAAGAGTATGCACAATATTTAGCTGCGACTGGCTATTCTGAATATAAACCATTAGTAGAGGGAGATTCTAAAGAGGCTCTTCAGAAAAACAGACGAATCTCTTTTCAAATTATTTTAGACGATCAAAAATGGCAAGATTCTTTGAAAAGTATACTAATTCAGGAATAACGTATAAAGAACAAAAGGCGAAAGTACCCCGTTTAGACTAAGGCAGAGCAAATGTCTGTCATGAAAAAAGGGTGGTTTTCCCTTTTATTCATGACAGGTTATTTGACCTCGAGTGGCTGGGCGCTTGAGCTGGATTTAGCCGTAACATTGTCTAAACTAAACACCAGAAACTTATACTTTACTTATAATAAAAAGACTAATTTCACATGTGGAAATTAGTCTTTTTATTGTCCATCTTCCATCTCAGCTAATTGTCTTTTATAGCCAATAACCTTTTGAAAAAAGAAGAGTGCCGCTGCTAAAAAAATTATGGTTGAAACCATCATTGTATACGTTTGGATCTCTTGTTTTCCTTCACTAGGAACAATGACTCCTATAAACATAAATACACTGACGGCTAATAACACCATAGCAAATCTTGTATAATCAACAATTTTATCTTGAATAGTTTTAAGTTGTTGGTTCATTTTGTTACGTCCCTTCTATCTATGAAGCTTACAATCTATTTTATCATAGTGAAAGGCAATGTCTTCTATGTAAATAAAACCAAAAAGGAAGCTCTCAAGTGAGAGCTTCCTTCCCATTTTATGAAAGTGCCTGTTTTAAGTCTTCAATGAGATCTTCTACATCCTCAAGACCTACTGAAATTCGAATAAGACCATCTGTTATACCTAATTCGTTTCGCCTGTCTGCTGGAATTGACGCATGTGTCATTCTAGCAGGTACAGATATTAAGCTTTCAACTGCGCCTAAGCTTTCAGCTAGAGTAAAGTAACGTAGTCGAGATAATAGTTGATCTGCTTTTTCTTCACTTCCTACATCAAATGATACCATTCCTCCAAAGCCAGCGCCCTGCTTTTTAGCTATATCATGATTTGGATGTGATGGTAATCCTGGATAATAAACTTTTTCAACAATTGGATGTTTTTGAAGAAATTCAATAATCTTATTCGTGTTTTCCTCAGTTTCTTCCATGCGAATTCCCAGTGTCTTGATTCCTCGCATTAATAACCAAGAATCCTGTGGTCCTAATACACCACCAGTAGAGTTTTGAACAAAATGCAAGTCTTCAGCAAGCTGTTTACTATTTACGACAACAAGGCCAGCAACAACATCACTATGCCCACCAATATATTTGGTTGCACTATGCAGAACAATATCAGCACCTAAAGAAATTGGCGTTTGCCAGTAAGGTGTACTAAATGTATTATCAACAATTGTTAATAGGTTATGTTTTTTTGCAATTTTACTTGCTTCTTCAATATCTGTTATTTTTAATAAAGGATTTGTAGGCGTTTCAATATAAATCGCTCTTGTATTCGACTTTATTGCCTTTTCAATATTAGTTAAGTCACTGGTGTCAACAAAAGTAGAATCTATCCCTAGTCGATTTAATACCTTTGTCATCACTCGATATGTACCGCCGTACACATCATCTGTAAGCACTATATGATCACCGCTATTGAAAAGCATCATAACGGCTGTAATAGCAGCCATTCCAGAACCAAATGCGAAACCAGCTTCACCGTTCTCTAAGTCTTTTATAAGTTCTTCTAATGCATGTCTTGTTGGGTTTCCTGTACGAGAATATTCAAATCCACTATGTTTCCCAACAGCCTCCTGTTTGTACGTACTTACTTGATAAATCGGAACTGATACAGCTCCAGTATGTGGATCACCTGAAATACCACCGTGTATTAATTTCGTTTTTCTTTTCATACTAAATACCCCCTTCATATATTTTTTTACTTAAATATCGTTCACTACTATCAGCAAAAATCGTAACAATATTTGTTCCTGGTGTTGCATGTTTAGCCTCTTGTAAACAAGCATAAAGTGCAGCACCAGCAGAACTACCAACTAATAATCCTTCCCGCTGAGCAAGTTCTTTAACAAGATCAAAAGCATCAACATCGAGTACAGTATGAATGCTATTAAAATAGGAACGATCCATGTAATCAGGCAGGAATTCCATTCCAATCCCTTCTGTTTTATGTGGACCAGATTCTCCGCCATTTAGGATGGAGCCCTCTGGTTCTACAATCACAGTTTTTATTGTAGGATTTTTTTCCTTTAAATATTTTGCCGTCCCCATAAAGGTTCCACCCGTTCCGGCACCTGCGACAAAAATATCTATATGACCATTTAAATCCTTCCAAAGCTCCGGGCCCAGTGTTTTATAATACGTCTCTGGATTAGCAGGATTGCCAAATTGCTGCGGACAATACGAGCCAGGAATTTCCTCTAAAAGCTCCTGTGCCTTTCTTATGGCCCCCTTCATTCCTTCACTCGTAGGTGTATGAACAATTGTAGCGCCGAGGGCCTTCATGAGCTCTTGCTTTTCCATACTAAACTTTTCAGGTATACAAAACATCACATTTATATTTCTACCAATCGCAGCTAAAGCCAGTCCAATTCCCGTATTCCCTGCAGTTGGTTCAATAATTGTTCCACCTTCTCTTACTTTACCTGTATCTAAAGCATGTTGAAGAAGTTCCATTCCAAGTCGGTCCTTTACACTTCCACCTGGATTAAAAAATTCAAGCTTTGCAAAAAGACGAACACCTTCAGGCAGATTAAATTTTGTAAGCTCAACAAGTGGTGTATTTCCGATCAATTCATGGACATTTTTATATAAAGCCATGTTATGCTTTCTCCTTTAGCTGCTTAATCATGGAAACAACCACTTCTGAAGAATGAAGGGCCGCCTTTTGTAAAAATTGATCGAATGAAATATTCGATTCTTTTCCAGCAATATCAGATAAAGAGCGAATAACAACAAATGGAACACCAAATTGAAAACAAACCTGGGCAACTGCAGCAGCCTCCATCTCCACAGCATGCAATTCTGGGAGTTTTGAACGTACAAACTCGACTCTTTCTGGATCATGCATAAAAGAATCACCTGTTGCAATGACTCCTTGGACAACTTGTATATCATCTAGGGCATGGACAGCCTTTACGGCTGCATCTTGTAAGATATCACTTGCCTTATAGGCAGCAGGTAGTCCAGGAACTTGCCCATATTCATACCCAAACGCCGTTACATCAACATCATGGTGACGTACCTCAGATGAAATGACAACATCTCCAACATTCAGTGAATGATGAAACCCTCCTGCTGAACCTGTATTGATGACATAATCTGGCTTAAAGCGTTCAAGCAAAATGGTTGTACTCATCGCCGCATTCACTTTACCAATACCCGATTTCAATAAAATAACATCCTGGTTATTTAGAGTACCTAGTGTAAACTCACACCCTGCAATTGTTTCGATATTCTTTTCTTCTAATGTATTACGTAAGATTTGAACTTCTTCTTCCATTGCTCCAATGATGGCTATTCTCATTACAATAATCCTCACCTTCTATTGTTTCACAGCCTCCATTACCCAAACAAAATCATTACAACGAGAAAAATGAACCGAAAAATTATGGTCAGTAAACATTTTTTCAAGTTTATCGATTGTCGTATAGTACTCTCTCAACAAATCCTCTGCAAGGTTATGGAATCCTCTGTTTTTAGATTTTTCTACCATATCTTTATATGCTTCCTCTGATTCAAATACGGTATCCGCAAACACTATTTTATCACCTTTCGTAAGGTAGTTTCCATACTTTGCAATAGCGACTTCTTTTTCTTCATCTGTTAGATGATGGAAGGCATAGGTACTAACGATAGTATTTACCTGCTCTTTGGGCCAAGTAAACTCTAAAAAATCCCCATCTTCAATTGAGACAGAGCTAGGTAATTTGTCTATCGCATGCTTTCTCATTGGTGAGGATGGCTCTATTCCATATATATTAAACCCTTTATCGATAAATTTTTGTGTTAAATTCCCCGTACCCACTCCAAATTCTAGTACATGACCAATAGAACGCTCTGTAACTGTCTCAAGTATCTGTTCATAATACTTAAATACATCACGATATTCTTCGTCAGTACCATTTACTGATTCATCATAATGATCTGCCCATTGCTCAAAAAGATTCAGGAATTCTCTTCCCATCATATGCCACTCCTTTTCCTTACAATTCCTATAAATATACTATGAATTAAAAATGTAATTGTTATTAATTTAACATAAATAGATACTCTCAACAATTTATTTGTTTTTTCACACATTTTTTGATATAACCAATACTGTTAAGAGAAAATAAGGGAGTGCCATAAATGGATTTTAAGCTTGAATTTATTGAAGATAAAATCGAATTTTTTGAGGCTACAAATTTGAAGACATTAGAAAAGCAAATACAAGAAAAAATCGATCATAATCGCGCCATTCTTCTCCAGGTTCATCATGTTTCACACAATACCGTATTTCATCCTCAGACGAATTTACCTACCTATACGGCAGTTGTACATTTTAAACAAAAATAAAGGATACCAAAAGGCATCCTCAGGCTGTCGAGAAAGTCTCGGCAGCCTTTTTTTTCTAACAGAGTAACGGTGGCTGTCCTCATTATTCTAGAAATAGGGGGAACATCCGACAATATTTCCATGAGAGGGGTTCTCTTAGACATTTTGAGGCGCTTTGACTTCCAAAATGTCTTTGAGCAGGATCCTAATAGCTTTTTTTAATGAGCTTTGATTGTGAACTTGAACTCCTTTCGAACATTGAGGGTTTTCTACAAGCAAAGGATGCCAAGAGGCATCCTTTATTTATCATTCTTCACTTTCTGAATTCGCATCAGTATCACTCGTTGTATTCTTCTTTGTAAATTCTTCTGGAACTGATCCAAGTTCTTCCAGTTTAACTGGTTTCCATCCCTTATTTGCTTTCCATTCTAAAAATACACGATACACGGTCTTTGAATCCTTGGAGGATACCACCCCGATAGCAGCTTGATCACTTCCACCATTTCCTAATCTCCAAAGAATCCAGTTTTGCTCCGTTAATCCAGTTGCATATTCAATTGTTTGAATCATTTCCTTCCAATCTTGCGATGTCGAATCATAATTGGCTGTATGAGGCTCACTTTGCTTCGTCCCTATTGGTTCCCAGGTAGGATTGGTAATGATGTTAACTACGTTCGGATCCTCACTTATCTCGTTGGAAATTTCGTTTTGCTCCGTTGTTTCATTAGTGGTTGATTCTTTTACAGTACTAGTTTCTGCCTGCTCAGATGTCGGTTGCTCTTCACCATCTACTGCATCTGATACATGTTCATTCGAATTTTCTTCTTCCGATTCCACTTCGGAATCCTCATCCTCGTCAGTTATGGAAGTTTCATCCCCAATTGTTGATTCTGAGCCTATTTCATTATGAGCTGGTTCATGTTTATCTCCAAAAAATAGCTGGTATGTAAAAAATATTATACCTAAAAAAACCACAAAAATGCTTATATTTAGGATTTTGTTGAATCGTCGATTTTTTGCACGCTTTTCATAACGTGGTCCTTCGTAAAGATCTTCAAAGTCCATTCTCACAGCTATGTCCTCCTCATTCATGATTATTTATATTCTAGCATTATTCTGACAACTCATGAAAGATTAAATTAGGACAAAAGCTAAAATGCTTCCATTGGAATAGGAAAGCCCCCATAAAGTGGATTTTCAATTCAATCTTGTCATCTCTTTAACTAGCTCGTAATAAACATCATTTGCAACGGTATTGAATTCCAGAACTTCGAGTTCAACAACCACCATTGCATATTTTGGTTTAGATGATGGAAAATAGCCTGCAAACCATTTATTCACAAGAGGTCTGCCATTAGTATCCACACGACCAGTCTCGGCTGTACCTGATTTTCCAGACACTTCCGTTTCAAGAGCTTGAAACCTCCGGCCAGTACCTTTATCATCTTCAACCACCTTCCTTAAAAGCTGTTGAAGTTTCATAGCTGTATAAGGTGCAACCGTATCACCATCTAAACTCTGGTTTGGAAAATTAAATAGAGTCGTACCGTTCTTATAAAGTATTTTAGACACTACTCTTACTTGCTCTTTTTCGCCACCCCTTGCTATTGTTGCCATCATGTTGGCAACTGCTAATGGCGTTACCCTAACTTCTTTTTGACCAATTGCCGTTTGTGCAATAGCTTTCGGTGCACTTTTATCATAAGATTCCTTCCATATTTGCCCCTTTTTATTAACCGGAAGTTGTTCAAACTGTTGAAAGTGAAAAACATCCCCAACCCATCCTACTGGTTGCACTAAACCAAGCTTAGAAGCATACTCCTCTATGATAGTTGGATTCTCCTTCATTAATTCATTAGCAAGAGTTGAAAAGGTATAATTACAGCTTTGTGCAAAGCTATCTTCAAAAGTGAGCTTTCCTAATTGATGCTTCTCATCTTTTTCGCCATAAAGATTCAAATCACAATCAAATAGTCTTTCACTTTCGATAATATTCTGTTCAATTGCAGCGGCTGCAATAACAGTCTTAAATACAGAACCTGGGATTTGTGTCTCTAATAAATAGTTATAGGCCCCGAGGTTAGAATATGGGTCCACTTGATTCAACGTTGGCTTACTGACCATTGCCAAAACCTCATTCGTATCAATATCTAATACGATAACTCCGCCTCTAGTTAATCCCTTTTTAGTAGCGATTGATTCAAACGCTTCTTGCATTCTCTTATCTATTGTTGTTTGTACTGAGATAGGATAGTAAGGATTTGCGGGAGCTGTGTATTTAACATCAATACCAAATAAAGGTCCACCCCTATTATCGACGTGATATAAAAGCTTGGACTCCCCCTCTGGAAGTAAAAACTCGTCAAATACCTTTTGAAGACCCAATATCCCTACAGGAGTATGAACTGACAAGTTTTCCTCTTTTACCTTTTCAGGGTATCGTTTCAATACCTCATCCTTATTTTCCCTTACAATTCCTATAAGGTGCTCTGCCACTAAATCCTCTACTCTAGATTGCCTGTAAACAGCAAATACACCTGGAATCTTCAGCTCATTAATCATCGTCATCTGCTGTTCGGTTAAAGGCATTGGTTTCGGATTTCCAAATGCTACTGGTTCAGAAATAGAATTCACCGTCTCTACTAAAACGTTCTCGTTTATCTTTAAAATAGACGCTACCTCTTCTATTGGCCAATCTATATACTTTAAGAATGGAAACAGTATGAGACTAGGAAAGTAATCATGGGTTAACGCTTCGCCATGACGATCGACAAATCTCCCACGCCCTTGATCAAGTATCATTACTTGTGTACGTTGCCTAACACTCTCTTCGATTAGATTTACTTTTTTTGAAGAAAAGGATTCTGTATGTATCATTTGTATATCAGCTAACCGATATAATAAACCTGCCAATAAAAGCATGACAATGGCTGCCACAATTAGTACTCTTCTCTTTAAGATCATAAAAACACCTCGTCAACATTGTCGACGAGGCTCGTGTTTTTTATAAGTGGTCTTTTCATAATTCCAATCAAAAATGACCAGAAATTGTGAATGTAAAACTAATGACTACTTAATCGATGTAATTTTAACAAACATATCTCCACCTGGAGTTTGAACAGTTACTTCATCCCCAACCTGTTTACCCATTAAACTTCTTGCAATTGGAGAGTCATTTGAAATTTTCCCTTCAAATGGATCAGCTTCTGCACTACCAACAATTGTATATGTCTCTTCTTCACCATTAGGTAGTTCCTTAAATGACACAGTTTTACCTAATGATACATTGTTTGTATTTTCTACAGATTCTTCGATGATTACAGCTTTACGGATCATATTTTCAAGCAAGCTAATTCTACCTTCAACAAAAGCCTGCTCATCTTTTGCTGCATCATACTCAGAATTCTCGGATAAGTCTCCAAAGCCACGAGCTATTTTTATACGCTCAACTACTTCTTTACGTTTTACTGATTTTAAATGATCTAATTCTTGCTCCAGTTTTTCTTTACCCGCTTTCGTCATTGGGTATGTTTTTTCTGTTGACATAACCTTCACTCCTTAATTATTCAAGCAATCCTCGATAAGCATGAGGAACTGAATGTTTGCATTTTGTTTTGCAAGATAAAGTATTTTCTAATAAATATGTAAGAATAAAATAATGATTGATGGACTTATCATATGATGTTCGCCGGACAAGAATACATAAAAAAGTAAAACCAATTGTGGATGTAAAAAATAAAATGGATAGAAGCAACTGGATATTGCCTCTATTCATCTTATCTAATCATTTTTGTATTCTGTTTCTTACCTAAACTAATTGCTTATATAAATCCACCTTTATATATGCTATTACAAAATGGATTTTTCTTCAAGAATTGTTTGGATTTTCGTCACCATTAGATCAATTGCGACATGATTATGGCCACCTTCTGGGATAATAATGTCCGCATACCGCTTTGTAGGCTCGATAAACTGATTATGCATCGGTCTAACAATGGAAACATATTGTTCAATGACAGATTCTAATGAACGACCACGTTCATTAATATCGCGTAGCATTCTTCGGATAATTCTTAAATCTGCATCTGTATCTACAAATAACTTAATATCCATAAGCTCTCTTAAACGCTCATCTTCAAGGACTAAAATTCCTTCTAAAATAATGACGTCTTTCGGTTCAACTTGAATACTGTCGTTTGAGCGTGTATGCAATTTATAATCATACACTGGTTTGTGAATCGTATTATAGGAAAGCAGCTGTTCCAGATGCTCAATTAAAAGGTCATTATCAAAAGCCAATGGATGATCATAGTTTGTTTGTAACCGTTTCTCCATCGGTAGATGTGCCTGGTCTTTGTAATAATAATCTTGTTCTAGCATTAGGATTGAGTGTCCTTTGAAATGTTCATAAATGGCTTTTGTGACACTCGTTTTCCCTGAACCTGATCCACCTGCAATCCCAATCACAATGGGTTTAACTCCCATTATTAATTCTCCTTCCGCATCATGTTGTAAGGGAAAACGGGGCGGTCTACCTTAAACTTTATGATTTGCAAAGGATGTCTAGCCGCATCAAGTTCATTTCCATGTTCATCCCAAATCGTTCCAATCTTTTGAGTGAAATTTTGTATTTCAGGACCGAAAAATTCAACTTCATCTCCAGGTTTAAAATAATTTCGTTGTTGAAGTGTAACCATATTTGAGTTTATATCGAAGTCAAGAACAAGACCTGCAAATTCATAGGTGGTTTTCTTGCTATGATTTCCATACATTTGCTCTTTATACCCAGGAACTCCTTCATAAAAGGCTGGTGCAGCTTCTCGATTTGCACATTTTTCAAGCTCTTTGACCCATTCCTGCTTTATCATAAAGTTTTCAGGATCCTCGCAATAAGCGTCAATAACCTTTCGATATACACTTACAACTGTCGCAACATAGTGTATGGATTTCATTCTGCCTTCTATTTTTAAACTATCAATTCCGAGTTCAATCATTTTAGGGATAGACAATAGAAGGTTTAAATCCTTAGGACTCATAGCAAATGGTGCATCTTCCTCGTTGAATAACGCATTTTCCTGATTATGATCATCTAGGGTGTATAGGTCATAATCCCAGCGACAGGATTGACAGCAGCCACCGCGGTTTGAATCACGAGCTGTCATATGATTGCTTAATGTACAACGACCTGAATAAGCAATACACATCGCTCCATGAATAAAAGTTTCAATTTCGATATCTACTTTTTCTTTCATCTCTTTAATTTCTTCATGGCTTGTCTCACGAGCAAGAACCACTCGTTCAAGGCCTTCCTCTTTCCAAAACTGTACAGCCTTCCAATTTGCTAAAGACTGCTGTGTACTTAAGTGAACTTCAAGCTTTGGTGCAACTCTTCGGCACGTCTCGATGATCAAAGGGTCTGCAACAATGATCCCGTGTACACCTGCTTCCTCAATTCCTCTTAAATAGTCATCAAGTCCTTCAATATTTTCATTATGTGCATAAATGTTCGTTGTTACATAAATACGTGCCCCATATTCATTTGCAAAACGAACCCCTTCTGCCATTTCTTCAAATGTAAAATTATCTGCATTGGATCGTAACCCGTATTCCTGACCACCAATAAATACAGCATCAGCACCATAGCGTACGGCAATTTTCAGCTTTTCTAAGCTACCAGCAGGAGCTAGTAGCTCAGGCTTTTTTGTTATGACACGTTTTCCATTTCTCATTTCTGAGATTTGACCAATCGCCATTTGTACTCTCCTCCTTTACTTATTTTGATATACTTAATAAACGGTCTCTTTAAAGAAAAATCCTGTATCTAACGGACGGTTTGTAGGTTGAATTTGTTCAATTTCATGTAAAAATCCTTCTTTTTGCTCTTCATAAGCATCACGATCCAGAACGCATAAATCAATCGCTTTACGATATTTCCGAGTAACCTCAATAATATATTCTGGGGTCTTTAAAATACCATCGATTTTAAAAGAATCAACATTGGCATCTATCATTTCCTCTAATTCATCAATAATACAGATATCATTAGGGCTCATGATGTGTGTGCCATTCGCATCCTCAAAGATAGGATATTTATTTTCTCGTTCTTTGTCATGAAGGAACATAGATTTATGATTTTTTCGATTTTCAATCTCTAATGTTTTACCTTGAAATTGAAAATAATTACCGATCAATGACCGTTTGGATTGAAACATAGCTGTCATTCCATGAACTTGAACCTCAAGCTCTACCTCAGCATTCTCCTTCATTTCAACAATAGCATCCATGTTTATTTCTCTCGCTAAAACAGCACGTTTTGCTCCTTTGCGTCCCCAATAATTACATGTATACCAATTTGTAGCTGTTGTTTCTGTATTCCAATGAAGCACCATGTCTGGAGCTACTTCCCTTGCGACCATGAGAACAGCTGGATCTCCAAATACGATTGCATCTGCTCCTACTTCTGACAGAAAACGAATATAGTCCGCTAGATCATCAACTTTTTCATTATGAAAAATAGCATTCATCGCAACATACACTTTTTTTCCATGCTCATGAGCTCGTGTAACAGATATTTTAACATCCTCTCTTGAAAACTCCCCTGCTAAACGCAAACCAAACTGCTCTTCACCTATTATAAATGCGTCTGCTCCTGCGTTTATTAATGGAATAATATCTTCTACACTTGTTGGAGTAACCAATAATTCAGGTTTTTTCATACTTTCACCTCTTCAACTTACTTATAGCAATGCCATCCCCAATTGGTAAAATTGTTGTATGGTAGGATGGGTGATTCATTAGCCAATCATTATAACCTTGTATTTTCTTTACAAGGCTCTTAATTCGTCTATTATCAGTATTATTTGCAGCAACGAGACCTTTAAATAGAACATTATCAGAAATAATGACTCCGCTTTTTGCCAAGTGCTGCTCATATTTCTCAAAAAACTTGGTATACTGTCCCTTTGCAGCATCAATAAAAATGCAATCAAATGTTCCACTAATCGTTACATCTAAGGCATCTGAAAGAATAACCTTTATTTGGTTCTCTACATTTGCCTCTTTAATATAAGAAAGCGCCTTATTATAGCGCTCTTCATCACGTTCTATTGTCACTATTTTAGTTTCTGGAAGTGCTTTTGCCATTCTAATGGCCGAATAACCGATAGCCGTTCCGATTTCTAAAATGGCTTTTGGTTCCACAAGTCTAAGCAATTGAAGTAATGCTTCGATTCCTATTAATTCCATAATCGGAACATCATTTTCCTTCGCATATTGTTCCATCTTAGCTAGTAAAGGTTCTCGGTTTGGAATCAGGGATTCTAAATAAGCTTCAATTTCCGAAGGCACCATAATTGTCCCTCCTTCTGTAATCAACTCGATATATTTTAACATAAAGAATAGGGGAATGCGAATTTTTCGAGTCACATTCCCCTATTGAGATCATTTACTGCTAGAACGCAATTTTAGAGAAATAAATTATTGAATATGTTTTGCTTTTTCCCGGTTATGTTCTTCTAGGGATTTCGTAAAAATCACTTCTCCTTCTTTTGTAGCAAGGAAGTAAAGGAAATTAGTTTCAGCTGGATAAAGGGCTGCTTTTATAGACATTTCCCCTGCATTTGCAATAGGGCCAATCGGCAAGCCTTGAATTATATAGGTATTATAAGGTGATTCTACTTCTAAATCTACATATAGTACTCTGTCCTTATGTTCGCCGAGTGCATATAATACCGTAGGATCCGTTTGCAGTGGCATGTTGATATCCATCCTGTTATAGAAAACACTTGAAATCTTTTCCCGGTCCGTTTGACCAGTAGCTTCTTCTTCTATTAAGGAAGCAAGAGTCAGGAGTTCATGAACGGTCATTTCCTTTTCAGCTAAGCCATCCTGATACGACGAAACAATTTCCTCGGTCTTATCTAGCATCGTTTGGATAATTTCTTCAATACTTGGATTTGCCTTATAAAAGGAATACGTTGCAGGATATAAATAGCCTTCTAGTGGGTAGCGGATGCCCTCTTTAAATATTTCATCCGTTAAAATAGAAGGGTATAACTCGACAAGCTTTTTCAGATATTCAATATCATTCAGCTTGTTCATTATATCTTCCTCTGAATGCCCTACTTTTTCATGTATTATTTTGGCGATTTGTTCTAGGTGTTTTCCTTCTGGTATCGTAAGTGAGAAAACAGCTTCTTGAATAACCTTACCCGTTTTCAAACTTGCTATGATTTCCTCAAAGGTCATGGATTGATTGAGCTTATATTCTCCAGCTTGGAAATCCCCTTCATTTTTAAATTTAATGTAGTATTTAAAAATTTTAGCATTTTTGACAATACCATGCTCTTGTAGAATATTCGCAATCTTAGTTGGAGATGAACCCATTGGAACTGTTACATCTATAGGCGTGGAATTTGTCGGGTCTACTGGTTGTAAAGCAGATTTAATATAAGAATACCCGAACGCGATTCCTCCTCCTATTAACAAAAAGATTATAAGTGAAATTATTAGAACGATTCTTCTCACTATTCTTGCTTCTTGATGCTTTTCAAGGAGCTTCTGTTTAAGTTTATCGTCGTCAGAATCGAATGAAAACATCGATAGCCCTCCCCTCAACGGACTTATTATACTATAATTTTTCTGTTTTTCGCCAATTAATTACAAAAGGGGGCAATTTTTTTCTTTATTAAATAAAATACAGCCCTAAAGGCTTGTCACCTCGTAAAAATCCTCCCTGTTCGAAAAGGAGTTTCACAAGTATAAGTGATTCAAAATGTATAATTGAACCCTGCTCTTTGACATTTCACAAGTCGAAGTGCTTCTAAATGTCCAATTGAACCCCGCTCTTTAACATTTCACAAGTCAAAGTGCTTCTAAATGTCCAATGTTTTTTCGTCTAGCCACGATAGGCAAATGTTCCTATATGAGAAAAAGGGTGTTCTTCCCCGTTCACTCATTTAGGGTTATTTGACCTCGTGTGGCTGGGCGCTGACGCTGGATTTAGCCGTAACATTGTATGAACTAAACACCAGAAACGTATATTTTCTTAACTTATACAAAAAAAACAAGCCCAAAGGCTTGTCCTTTATTTTTTATTCTTCTTCCTCTTCCTCTTCTTGCTCATCTAGGAAGGTATTAAGCATTTCCTCGATCATATCCCACTCTTCTTCTGTCTCAATTGGTGAAAGCTCTCCCTCATCATTTTCACCTGGTGAGAAGCTTGAAGCGTGAATCTCTACATCTTCCTCATCAGCTTGGTCACCACTAATTGGGTAGTAAAGGACATAATTTTTCTTAAATTTATCTGATTCGAACGTAAATAGTACCTCGCATAATTGTTCGTTACCATTATCGTCTATTACAGTTATTTGTTTTTCACCATGTTCCATTCTTTTCACCTCGTCAATTTTTGCTATCTAAATAACCTTGAAGTATAACAGATGCTGCCATTTTATCAATCACTTTCTTTCGTTTCTTTCTGCTTACATCTGCAGTAATAAGAAGGCGCTCTGCTGCCATTGTCGATAATCGCTCGTCCCATAATACGACTGGCAATTGAAATGCTTCTTTTAACATTTCGGCATATTGTTGACATGCTTCACCACGGGGGCCAATCGTCCCGTTCATATTTCTAGGTAGACCAACAACAATAGTATCTACTCCATATTCATCAATTATTTCTTTTAGACGTTTAAATCCGAACTCTTTTTTTTCCTCATTAATTCGAACAGTTTCTACCCCTTGTGCAGTCCAACCCATTTCATCACTCATAGAAACACCAAGGGTTTTCGTACCAACGTCCAATCCCATAATTCTCATGTTATACACCACGATTGTTTTTCAAATATGATTTTACAAGTTCTTCAATTAATTCGTCTCTTTCCAATTTCCTAATAATATTCCTGGCATCCTTATGTCTTGGAATATAGGCAGGATCTCCTGATAACAAATAGCCGACAATTTGATTAATCGGATTATAGCCTTTTTCCTGTAGTGCCTCATAAACAGTAGAAAGGACCTCATCGACATTTGTATCAATTTGCTCATCTTGAACATTAAATTTCATTGTTTTATCAAAAGAGCTCATGTTTACACCTCACTCTCAAGTCCAGCTTGTCAACATTTACCTATATTGTACAACAACCATTTCCTATAATAAAGCAAAGCCTTGAAAAATACTAAAAATAAAGCTTTAAAATATATGTATAGTAGGAAATAGGGTCGCACATTCCCTATTTCCCTCCATCAAGTTCAATTAGATTGAACGGACCCATTCGAACGTTGATTCAAGTGCTTGATCTAATTTTTTAGGATCTTTTCCTCCAGCCTGTGCCATATCAGCACGGCCACCACCACCGCCTCCACAGCGTGTTGCTACTTCTTTGATTAGCTTTCCAGCATGATAGCCCTTAGAAATGAGATCTTCCGTTACCCCCGCTGATAGATTCACTTTATCTTCTCCAGCTACTGAGCCTAAAATGATTACACCTGACCCCAGTTTTTTCTTTAATTCGTCCACCATTGAACGGAGGTTATTCATATCAGTAGCATTTACTTTACTAGCTAACACGTTTACTCCATTAATTTCCTGAATCTTATTAGTAAGATTAGATGCTTCTATATTGCCTAATTTTGCAGATAATGATTCATTTTCTCGATGAAGCTGTTTAATTTCTCCTTGAAGCCCTTCAATTCTGCTAACAATATCTTTTGGATTTGCTTTTAGCTTGAACGCTGCCTCTTGTAATAAACTGATTTGATCATTCATCACTTCATAAGCGGATTTACCTGTCACTGCCTCAATACGTCTTGTTCCTGCCCCAATCCCAGATTCAGAAACAATCTTAAATAATCCAATTACAGCCGTGTTTGGAACGTGGCATCCACCACAAAGCTCAAGTGAGTAGTCTCCTACTTGAACAACACGTACAATATTTCCGTACTTTTCTCCGAATAATGCCATAGCACCCATTGCTTTAGCTTCATCTAATGAGCGATTGGATATTTCAACCGTGATACTTTTCCATATTTTCTCATTTACAATCGATTCAATTTGCTCTAGTTCCTCTTGTTTTACTTGTCCAAAATGTGAAAAATCAAAACGTAATCTGTCTGGTGTTACTAATGAACCAGCTTGGTTGACATGATTTCCTAACACATCTTTTAAGGCTTGGTGAAGTAAATGGGTTGCAGTGTGGTTTTTTATGATACTAGATCTAAGCTCGTCATTGATTACTGCTTTTACGTCCATTCCTTTTTCAAGAGTTCCCTGTTCAACAATTACATGATGTAAATGCTGACCGTTTGGTGCTTTTTGAACATCCTTAACAAAAACTTTAACTGCATCATTCTGTAAATATCCTTTATCAGCTACTTGACCACCACTTTCAGCATAAAAAGGTGTGATATTTAAAACGAGCTGAGCTTCTTCCCCTTCTCGAAGTGCTGATACAAATGCATTATCTTTTACAATTTCTACTACCGTAGAGTTTTCTTCTATTTGTTCATACCCACTAAATGAGCTCTCTGCTTTAATATCACCAAGAACCCCGCCTTGTACTTGCATAGAGCCTACATCTTGCCTAGCAGCTCTTGCACGCTCACGTTGGCTGTTCATTTCAGCTTCAAAGCCTTCGTGGTCTACCTTCATTCCTTCTTCTTCTGCGTACTCTTCTGTTAATTCCACAGGGAAACCATACGTATCATATAAACGGAACACATCTGATCCAGGTATCGTATTTTCGTTCTTTTCTTTCTGAGCTTTAATGACAGTAGATAATATTGCGAGTCCTTCGTTTAAAGTCTCATGAAATCTTTCTTCCTCATTTTTGATAACCTTTTGAATGAATTCTGACTTTTCCTTTACTTCTGGATAGTAGTCAACCATAATCTCTGCTACTACTGGTACTAGTTCTACCATAAATGGACGGTGGATATTTAATTGCTTAGCATATCGAACTGCTCTTCTAAGTAAGCGTCTTAATACATAACCTCTTCCTTCATTTGATGGCAAAGCCCCGTCCCCAACAGCGAAAGTAACGGTACGGATATGATCAGCAATGACTTTAAATGCGACATCTTTCTCTTTTTGTCCGCCATAACGCTCCCCTGAGATTTTTTCCGTTGCTTCAATAATTGGCATGAATAAATCTGTATCAAAAGTAGTTGGAACATTTTGAATAACCGAACACATCCGCTCAAGGCCCATACCTGTATCAATGTTCTTCTTAGGCAATGGTGTGTACGTACCATCTGGATTATGGTTAAACTGAGAAAACACAAGGTTCCATACTTCTAAATAACGATCATTTTCTCCGCCAGGATATAACTCCGAGTCCGACGGGTCATTTCCATAGCTCTCGCCGCGATCATAAAAGATCTCTGTATTAGGTCCACTTGGTCCTTCACCAATGTCCCAATAGTTGCCTTCAAGACGAATAATTCTCTCCTTTGGTATACCAATTTCTTCTAACCAGATTTTATAAGCTTCTTCATCCTCGGGATGAATGGTTACGGAGAGTTTTTCTTTTTCAAATCCAATCCATTCTTCACTCGTTAAAAATTCCCATGCCCAATGGATCGATTCCTTTTTAAAGTAATCACCGATCGAGAAATTTCCTAACATTTCAAAGAATGTGTGGTGGCGAGCAGTTTTCCCTACATTTTCAATATCATTTGTACGAATAGACTTTTGTGCATTACAAATTTTCGGGTTATCTGGAATTACACGACCATCGAAATATTTCTTCAGTGTTGCAACACCGCTGTTGATCCAAAGTAGAGACGGATCCTCGTGCGGTACTAACGAACGACTAGGTTCTACTGAATGGCCTTTTTCCTTAAAGAAATCTAAAAACATCTGTCGTACTTGAGCTGACGATAAATTTTTCATTTTTTATTTCCTCCTATAAATATTATTAAATTGACAAGAACAAATGGTACAAGCGACCTTGGGTAGCCTCAGGCAGAGTAAATGTTCAAAAGTGAAGAAAAGGTCGGTTATTCCCTTATATTCACTTCAGGTTATTTGACCTCAGGCGGGCTGGGCGCTGAAGCTTGATTCAGATTTACTCGCCAAATTACCCACAATAATAACTTTTATTATTTCTTAGCAATAAAAAAACTCCCACCCCTGTTTTATAAAAAAACAGGGACGAGAGTTAGTCGCGGTACCACCCTGATTATGACTACCTTTAGGAAGTCATCACCTTGGATTTCTGTAACGTAGAAACAGACGATAGGGTATTAGCCTATTCTTCGGAATAGCTTCGGTTACTCTCTCACATAGAATTCCTTTCAGCCAAGGGAATTCCTCTCTTAATGTGGGCTGTAACGTACTCATTTCCTTCATCGATTTAAAATCTTTGATTATATTGATATGCGCTATTATAGACAATGTGAATATTGTTTGTCAATGCCTTGAAAAGTGAACTTTTGCATGAAGTATAGTAACTTTTATGATTGCAAGAAGAGGAACTGCTACTATAAGTCCAATGATTCCACCCAATTCCCCACCTACTAATAACGCAAACATAATAATTACTGGATGCATATGCAAGCTCTTTCCAACAATAATGGGTGATAAGAGATTCCCTTCAATAAACTGTAAAGAAAAGATTAGAACTGTAACCCAAATCACCATTTTTCCAGATATCGTAACAGAAATTAATAAAGCAGGCACCGCTCCAAATATGGGTCCAAAATATGGGATAATATTAGTAATTCCAATGATGGTTCCGAGCAGAAGAGGATATTTCATACCAATCATCCATAATCCCACCGAAGCTAATACCCCAATTACTAAACAAACTAGCAGTTGTCCTCTTATATAATTTCCTAGTGATTGATCAATATCACGTAGAAACCGAACGCCTGGTTTTCTCCATCTTCTTGGAGTTACGTACCATAATGATCTTTTCATTAAGTTATAGTCCTTCAGCATATAAAAAACTAGAAAAGGGATAAGGGCAAGAATGATAATATAATTTAATAAGGATTTAATTCCTTCAACTAATAAAGTTAAAAGAGAACCTAGCCCTTCTTCAATATTTTGGAGTCCTTCTTCTATTCTTGCATGAAGTCCTTCTGGAAATTGCTCTGTTTGTGAATGGATTACAAGCGACCATTCTCGATATTGTTCAAATAAATTAGGCACATTATTCGTAAACTCTCTAATCTGAAAAATGATTTGAGGTACACCTTTATATAAAGCAAAGCCGAGTCCTCCAAAGAACAATAAGTAAATGACGAGTATGGCTATTGGCCTTGGTATATTATGACCATGTAGCTTCTCAATCAAAGGATGCAATAAATATGTGATAAAAGATGCTATCAAAAAAGGTATAAATATTGCTAAAACTGCTTTGTAGAAAGGGGCCCAGTAAAGTTCTATTTTCTTAAACATAAAAAGACATAGAAAAATAAGCAGAAGTATCACAAGTCTTAAAATCCAGTTAATATGGGACTTCTTCACTCTTTACCCCTCCTTAATTCTATGGTTAACCTTCATTAATGATTTATTCATTGTTTACATAACAAGAAATCCCTGTTGTAATTAACAGGGATTTCACTTTTACACATTATGGTAATAAATTGGTCATACGTTTTCGGAGTTTTTTCATGTTGCGGTTCGACATCAAATTTCTCTCTTGTGCTTTGTGATATGCGTATGCACCAACACCCATGGCAATTAATGATGTCAATGTTCTGTTCATGCTGACCACTCCTTATTTGTTTTACATATTTATTATTCGTTCATCCTCACCAAATAAGTCGTCTAATGAGCTAAGTGTTCCATCCTCTTCGACTTGATGAACATTCATCACACCTTTTGAAACAGAAAGCTCAATAAAACAATTCCAGCAATAATATTGATTAACTCCGATTTTTCCTATATCTTTGCTTCGACAATTTGGGCACTGCACGAATTAGGGCCTCCTCTATTAGGTGTCAATTTCTATTTGGATAATATCTTCGCCAAATTGAAGAGGGTTTTTAGTTGGAATTACTTTTTTACCTTCTGCAATATCAGCAAAGAACCCTTCCGATACTTCATACCCTAAAATAGTGCCCAATTTCTCGTCAAAATATACATCATCAATAATTCCTAGCCTTTCCCCTTCAGTTGAGTAGAGGTCTCGACCTAACAATCCATGATGATGACTAAGATAGTAGGACTCTGCTTTTTTTCGTTTCAATTGTTCTAAATGTTCGTGAATCATCACACCGTCTTGTCCAAATGAAATGATGTGATTAAAGTCGATAAGATGATCAGGGTGGAATAACCCTTTTCCATCCACGACAATCGATTGAATATCCCCTTTATTGGAAAGCAGTAAATCACGTATAGTGCCCATATATTTTCCCGTTTTGTTATGAAAAACAGGTAGGCCTTTTATTAAAGAAAATGTTCGCAAAAGTACCCCCACCTTTCCGAACATTTTTATGATTTGCCTTAATCCATAAAGTCATAAGGTGAAATGTTTGCCATTGCCATTCTTTCTGCCTCAACTGAAAGTTCAATCTCTTCATCTCTAGACTGTTCTGTTTGTTTTTGATGTACCTGTATGTTAATCCCAAAGGAACTTTTTAGTCGTTTCATTAAGGAAGTTTGCCTTTCTTTATCTTCTGTTCTTTTTATTCCCTGGTTTAATGTCTCTTCTTCCCCGCATAATATTAAAAATTCCTTACTTCTAGTAATAGCAGTATAAATTAAATTTCGTCGGAGCATTCGGAAATAACCTTTTACAACTGGAAAAATAACAATTGGAAATTCGCTTCCTTGTGATTTATGTACAGAGCAACAATAAGCGTGAGTAATCTGCGTAAGATCTTGTTTTTTATAAGTAACTTCTGTACCTTCAAATGAAATAACAACTAGATCTTCCTTTTCCGTATTTTCTTTTGCATAAAAGATTGATACGACCTCACCAAAATCACCATTAAACACATTTTGGTCGGGCTGATTGACTAATTGTAAAACTTTATCACCTATTCTAAACGTTTTTTCCCCAAACAATAGCTCGCGTTTTTGATCCGTTTTAGGATTAAATAATGCCTGTAGCTCACTATTTAACCGATCGATACCAGCTGGTCCCTTATACATTGGAGCTAACACTTGAATATCTCTCGCGTGGTATCCTTTAGTCATTGCATTCCCACATACTTTCTTAACGACATCTACGACTTGATTTTGATTACACTTAATAAAGGATCGGTCCGGTTTTGGAAGTAGAATGTCCGATGGTAATTTTCCTTGTTTCATTTCATGAGCCAACTGAATGATTGTAGAGTTTTCCGATTGCCTAAATATATCAACAAGTCTAACAGTAGGAATGACCTCAGCTGATAACAAATCTCTCAGCACTTGTCCAGGTCCTACCGATGGAAGTTGATCTTCATCACCAACTAATATCACTTGAATGGAGGAAGGTAGCGATTTAAACAGCTGATTCGCTAGCCATATATCGACCATTGAAACTTCGTCAACAATTAACAGCTTTCCTTCGATGGGATTATCCTCATCATGCTCAAATCCATCCGTCCCATTCCAACCGAGTAATCGGTGGATAGTAACAGCTGGAAGCCCAGTTGACTCATTCATTCTTTTAGCAGCCCTACCAGTAGGAGCTACTAAAAGAAATGGAAAAGGTTCCTCCTTTTTATAATCCTTCGGCTCTAATGAACATCCATGAAGCTCTGCATAAACTTCAACTATTCCTTTAATGACGGTCGTTTTTCCTGTCCCAGGTCCACCTGTAAGAAGCAGCATAGGAGAAGACAACGCTTTTTGAATTGCGTCCTTTTGTGAGGGTGCATATTGAACCTTAAGTCTCTCCTCTAAGCCACCAAGTGCTAAAAGAAACTCAGACTCCGGAAATTGATCCTTATATTCAGATTGATCCATAATTCTCTTAATACTCGTAACAAGGCCCTTTTCAGCAAAATATATGGATGGCTGATAGTATCTTCCATCTTCATAAATCATTTTCCCTTCCTCAACAAGGTGTACAATTTCCCGAGAAATGTCGTTAAATGAAATCCTATCTGATTGGCTATTTTCCAACAGATATTGAACCTTATCAAGTAACTGTTCACCTTGTATATACACATGCCCCTCTTGCATACAAAGATGTTCTATTATGTATAAACAGCCTGCCTTTATTCGATCAGGATGACTACCAACTAAACCAATTGCTTTACCTAATTCATCAGCCTTTGTAAATCCTATTCCTTCAACATCTACGATTAACTGATATGGATTTTTTTGGATGATTGTTATGGTTTGATCACGATAGGTTTGATAAATTTTCATAGCCAATTGTGGACCAAATCCATATTGATTTAAGGTAACCATGATTTGCTCTAAACCTTGGTGTTCTTGAAGTGAACTTGATAGCTCTAATGCCTTTTCATTTGAAAGTCCCGCAACTTTCTTTAACACATTTGGATCATTCATTATTTTACTAATGGCATTTTCCCCAAGTGTTTCTACGATTTTCGATGCTGTCTTTCTTCCTATACCTTTAAATAAATCACTAGATAAGTACTGTATGATGCCTTGTTCGGTTTGTGGTATTTCTTTCCTAAAGTGATTGACATGATATTGAATACCAAAACGGGGATGATCTTTAAACATACCAAAGAAAGTATACGTTTCATGTTCTAAAAGAGGAGGAAAGTAGCCCGTAACAATTGCTTCTTTATCTTCATAATTTTCAGTTGTCTCTTGTATCTTAATCCGAATCACAGAATAAAGGTTAGATTCATTATGAAAAATCGTTACAATCGGATAGCCTCTCACGAATTTTTCACTATCTGCCATTTCACTCCCCCTCTCTATGTCACTGCCTTTTATTTTTCTAACGCTTGTTCTAGTAATCTTTTTCCATTCCCAGCTAATAAATGATCAGGTTGTATGTCTAATGCTTTATTGAACATATCCAATGCTTTTTTATTTTCATCCTTATGTGCGTATGCCACGCCTAGGTTAAAAAATACATCTGAATTTTCAACATCCATATCCACTAATTCCTCAAACTGTTTGATTGCTTCATCAATTAAACTTACTTGAGCTAAACAAAGACCATACTGGAACTTTGCTTCCTCGTCCTCTTGATTAAGCTCGACGGCACGCTGTAAGTATGGAAGAGCTAATTTAAACTGTTCTTGGCCCATGTAAGTTAGTCCTAGCATAAAAAATACATCAGAAGTCTGTAATCCCTTCTCAATTGCTACTGAAAAAAAATGAACTGATTTAGGTAGATCATCCATTTCAAAATAAATAGTTCCAACACTGTAATAAGCCGTAGCTAAGTTATCATCTAACTTTATTGCCCTTTTATAAAAAGCAAGCGCTCTCTCACTATCCCCTATTGCAGCTAATACATTTCCAAAGTTTACAGTGGCGATCGGGTCTGATGGATTTTCTTCTAACGCTTCAGTAAACACTTTCGCTGCTTCTTCGAGCTTTCCTTCTTGCATAAACTGAATTCCTTGTTTATTTTTATCTGTCATTGACCGGCATCCTTTCTCATCATTTATTATCGTAAGAAGACCTCAACCAATAGGTTGAGGTTTTCTGATTCTTTTAATTAACCATTATACATACCAAAGCTGCTTTCCATTACGAAACACATCGTCTATTGTGCCTCCACCTAAACATTCTTCACCCTTATAGAAGACAACAGCCTGACCAGGCGTAATTGCTCGAACTGGTTCATCAAATATTACTTTCACGTTGTGATTGTCTAGAATTTTGACAGTTACTCCATGGTCCTCTTGGCGATATCTAAACTTTGCTGTACATTTCACATCTGAATTTGGCACTTGATCAGAAACCCAGTTGATATTGGTCGCAGTTATTTCATCAGAATAAAGTAAATCATTGTGAAAGCCTTGCTCCACATATAAAATATTCTTCTCTAAGTTTTTGCCGACAACAAACCAAGGATCACCACTACCACCAATCCCAAGTCCTTGTCTTTGACCAATCGTGTAGTACATTAATCCATCGTGTCTTCCTTTTCCTTCCCCCTGAAGTGTTTGCATTTCCCCAGGCTGAGCAGGTAAATATTGACTTAAGAACTCCTTGAAATTCCGTTCTCCTATAAAACAAATACCTGTACTGTCTTTTTTGGTTGCGGTTGCTAAGCCTGCTTCCTTCGCCATTTCTCTTACCCTTGTTTTCGGTAAATCACCTAAAGGAAACATCACTTTACTTAATTGCGCTTGTCCTAATTGATTTAAAAAGTAGGTTTGATCTTTATTCTGATCAATCCCTCTAAGCATCTTATATTCACCATCTTGGTAGGCTACTCTAGCATAATGCCCTGTTGCTAAGTAATCCGCTCCAAGTTCAATGGCATGCTCTAAAAATGCTTTAAATTTAATTTCTTTATTACACATAACGTCCGGATTTGGTGTTCTTCCACCTTTATATTCATCAAGAAAGTACGTGAAGACTTTTTCCCAATATTGTTTTTCGAAATTTACGGCATAGTATGGAATCCCAATTTGATTACAGACTTTTATGACATCATTATAGTCTTCAGTGGCTGTACAAACCCCAAATTCATCTGTATCATCCCAGTTTTTCATAAAGATTCCAATTACATCGTATCCTTGTTCCTTTAATAACAGCGCAGCAACACTTGAGTCGACTCCACCAGACATTCCGATAATAACTCTTGTTTCAGTTGGTGTTTTAATAGTCATGTGTGTCACCTCCTTGTTAAACGTTTTACTATGTTTGCAGTCTCTTCTGCAACTATTTGGATTTGTTCTTTTGTATTTCCTAACCCAAAACTGTATCGTATGGAAGCCTTTGTCCGTTCTGACTCTGTTCCGAAAAGGGCACAAAGAACGTGAGAAGGTTCAATGGATCCTGCTGTACACGCGGATCCACTAGATGCGGCTACTCCTGCAAGATCTAGATTCACTAAAAACGACTCAATGTTAATACCTGGAAAATAGAGATTTAAAATATGTGGAAGTCGTTTTGCATTTTTTCCATTTATTTCATAGTTAATTTGATGTTCATCAAGAGTTTGTATAAATAGTTCTTGAAATTCCTGAAAACGGATCTGTTTGGATTGTAATTCACTTTGTGAAATTTTCATAGCATTCATTAAGCCCACAATACCAGGAACATTTTCCGTTCCAGCTCGTCTCTTTCGTTCCTGCTCACCACCAAATGTAAGAGGATTTAATTTTGTTCCTTCTCTAACATATAGAAATCCAACACCTTTTGGACCATTAATCTTATGAGCAGAAACAGATAACAAATCCACCTTTAATTGATCAACTCGAATTGGTACTGATCCATATGCTTGAACAGCATCGGAATGAAAATATACATCATATTCAGTCAGTAACGCTGCTATCTCTTCGATTGGTTGGAGAGTACCGACTTCATTGTTTCCGAACATCACAGTAACAAGAATGGTGTCGGTTCGCATTGCATTCTTTAATTCATTCAAGTCAATGACACCAGCTTCATTAACAGATAAATAAGTTACTTCAAATCCTTGTTTTTCAAGGGTTTGGCACGTATGTAGTACTGCATGGTGTTCAATGGATGTTGTAATAATGTGTTTTCCTTTATGTTGATTGGCAGTGGCAACTCCTACTATTGCCATGTTATCGGCTTCTGTTCCACCACTAGTAAAGATTATTTCGCTTTCCTTTGCACCAATTAATTTGGCAATCGATTCTCTAGCTTGATCAATGACTTGTCTGCTTTTCCGACCAAATGAGTGAATACTTGAAGGATTGCCAAATACCGTTGTCATATAAGGAAGCATGCTTTCAGCTACTGATGGATGAACAGGAGATGTTGCAGCATGATCGACGTAAATTGGTTCTTTCATTGGAAATTCTCCTCAATTTCAAAGTCAACTTCATTATTTCCTAAATATAAAACATATAAGCATCTTGGTCACCATCTGTATAACTAGCAAGATCCTCGAGTGTTGTGCTATCTAATACTTCCTTCACTGCGTCCCTAATACGAATCCACAATTCCCGCTTTGCTGGCTCTTCATCATCTAATACTTCAACAGGGCTAATAGGTCCTTCTAATATTCTTATCACATCGCCCGCTGTTATGTTTGTAGGCTCTTTTGCTAGTAAATATCCACCGTATGCGCCTCTCATACTTTTAACAAGTCCAGCATTTCTTAGCGGAGCTATCAACTGCTCTAAATAGTGCTCTGAAAGTTCGTGAGCTTGGGCGATTGACTTAAGTGGAATCGGTCCTTCACCAAACTGTTTAGCTAATTCAATCATAATGGTTAATCCATATCGACCTTTTGTAGAAATTTTCAAGCTTTATACACTCCTTTATCCCCTTATCTACTACGTTTGACTTACAACTATCTCAATTACATCTCTGCTCGAACTGGATGATCAAGAGTTGGTTTTAATATTTTTTCAACAGCCTTCTCACATTGCGGTAGAGTTATGCCAACGATTGGACCAATCGTTATGCAAAATATGATTGTTCCAATAAAAATAGGTCCGCCCATAAAATAACCTAATGTTAGTACAATAACCTCCATAAACAGACGGATATGTTGAACTTTCCAACCTGTTTTTTTGGTTAATACTAGCATTAACATATCTCTAGGACCAGCACCACATTTAGCCGAAATATATAGCCCTATTCCGTAACCAATAATGACTATACCCACAAGAAGCATCATAACCTGACCCATTAATGATTGGGGCGTTACAAGAAATGGAAGCATCATAAATAAATCGATAAAAACACCAACTAGAAGCATATTTAAAAAGGCACCTAATTGTGGCCAAGCTTTTGACATTAAACTCCCAATCATCAATACAAAAAAACCAACAATAATTGACCATGATCCTATCGTTAGTCCAAATTGTATAAAAAGACCGATGTGAAAAACGTCCCAGGGGGCACTTCCAATATCTGCCTTAATCATTAACACAATACCAAATGCCATCACCAATAAACCCAATAAAAAAATCAACCATTTAGAGGCTGAATATTGAATAGGTGCCTTATTCTCCCTTTTCATCATAAACCTTCTCTCTCAACTTTTCTATGTATATTCTTCAATTGTCTCTAGATCAACTTAGACATTATTCATTTCATTAAACATATGCCATTATAGCACAATTTACAGGTTAATACATTTTAAGACTTTTTAAAACAATGGTATGATAATAGAAATTTTACTAATGGGAGAGATATTATGTCGAAGCAACCTTTAGCCTATCGAATGCGACCAACGAACATTGATGAAATTATTGGACAAGAGCATCTAGTTGGTGATGGGAAAATATTACGAAGGATGGTTGGTGCTAACCATATTTCTTCCATGATATTATACGGCCCTCCTGGTGTTGGAAAGACATCTATTGCAAGTGCAATTGCAGGTAGTACAAATACTCATTTTAGAATGCTCAATGCAGTCGTTCATCATAAAAAGGATATGGAAATTGCTGTTGAGGAAGCAAAAATGTATGGAAAACTAATTGTGATCCTTGATGAAGTTCACCGTTTAGATAAAGCAAAACAAGATTTTTTATTACCTCATCTTGAGCGAGGTCTTATTACATTAATCGGTGCCACCACAAGCAATCCTTTTCACGCAATTAATCCCGCTATTCGAAGTCGGTGTCAAATATTCGAACTAACTCCATTACACCCAGATGATATTATGAAGTTAATTAACCGCGCTTTACAGGATAAAGAAAAGGGTTTAGGAAACTATCAAGTATCGATTAGTCAAGATGCACTTATACATCTTGCATCCGCCTCCAATGGAGATACTAGATCCGCCCTCAATGCATTAGAGCTGGCAGTTTTATCAACAAAGCCAAATGAAGAGAATTGGATCAAAATCAGTCTATCCATTATGGAAGAGTGTTTACAGAAAAAAAGTCTAACTTATGATAAAGATGGGGATGGTCATTATGATGTGTTATCAGCCTTTCAAAAGTCTATACGCGGAAGTGATGTTAATGCTGCCTTGCATTATCTTGGCAGACTAATTGAAGTAGGAGACCTTGTAAGTATTTGTCGTAGATTGTTAGTCATTGCATATGAAGATATCGGTCTAGCAAGTCCTAGCGCTGGCCCCCGAACCTTATCAGCTATTGAAGCAGCTGAAAGAATTGGGTTTCCAGAAGCTAGAATACCACTTGCCAATGCCGTGATTGAACTATGTCTATCACCAAAGTCGAATTCAGCCATTTCAGCTATTGACAAGGCATTAGAAGATATACGAAAAGGTCAGATAGGTGATATCCCACCTCATCTAAAAGATGCTCATTATCAAGGCGCTAAGTCATTAGGAAGAGGCATTGGTTATCAATTTCCACATGATTTTGAGTCAGGCTGGGTAAAGCAACAATACTTGCCAGATGCCATAAAAAATAATAAGTATTATCAGCCTAAAAAGACTGGAAAGTTTGAACAAGCTATATCTTCAATCTATGAAAACATTCAAAAAAACAATAAATAGTAAATCATACTATATACAGACCATCTTGAATCATCACGAAGTAGTAAACATCTAGTATCCTTAGCTTTTTCATGAATCTTTTGCTCTGTTTGAAACTATGAAAATGTATAAAAACCTCCTATTCGGTAAATGCTAGTTAAAAAGTTATCAAAGCTACGAAAATAATAGGAGTGATTATATATGAAAGTTCGTTCTGATGCATGGTCTCATGAAGATGATTTATTACTAGCGGAAACAGTTCTTCGTTATGTACGTGAAGGTGGAACACAGCTTCAAGCCTTTGAAGAGGTAGGAGATAAATTAAACAGAACTTCAGCCGCTTGTGGGTTTCGTTGGAATGCTGAGGTACGAAAGCAATATGAGCAAGCGATGCAAATTGCCAAAAAACAAAGAAAAGAGAGAAAGAGGGCCCTTGCCAATTCTGCTTCCGTAACAGCCTCTTCTCAACCTAAAAAATCGCCTACTCCTTCTAAAGGCTATTCTCCTTCCTACAAGGAAGAGGTGTCAGAAGAATTAACAACACGAGTAGATACATCAAGCCATCCTACAAAAAAGAATCTATCAATTGACGATGTTATTTCATTTTTAACCTCACTAAAGCATGAAGGAACAGCTGGTTCGGAAGCTAAACAGGAGAATGAGAGATTAAGAAGAGAAAATGAAGATCTCCGCAAGAAAAGTGAGGAATTAGAACGTAAAGTAAAACATTTATCAAGTCAGCATGAAACCATCCAAGAGGATTACCAAGCGCTGGTTCAAATCATGGACCGTGCTAGACGGATGGTGATGTTTGATGATACAGAAGAGAGACAGTCTCCTGTATTTAAAATGGATAAGAATGGAAATCTAGAGAGAGTTGCCAAATAGCACACAACTAATAAACACACAGAAAAAAATACTCATATATAGCTAAAGGACCAAAAGGAGCAAATGCCCCCGGCTAGCCTATGCAAGAGCAAATGTTCTGTCATGAGAAAAAGTATGGTTTTCCCTTTTATTCATGACAGGTTGTTTGACCTCGAGTAGGATGAAATAGCAAAGATCATTGCCATTTCATCTTGGCTGGGCGCTGGAGCTAGATTTAACGGTAACATTGTATAAACTAAACACCAGAAACTTTCTTAACCTATTAAATAACCCAAGCATTGATGTCAAAATTCCATTAAGAAATTCGACATCAATGCTTGGGTTTCTTCTATTCTTATCCTTGCGATACTCTATTTATATGAATATCCTTTGTAATTTCCGTAATAACATGCCCAGCCATTATCAATCCTGCAACAGATGGTACAAAAGCATTAGATGATGGAGGCATTTTTGCTTTTCTAATTTTTGCATTTAAATCAGGAACGATTTCTTGGCGAATATCCTCTCTAATTACAATGGGACTTTCATCAGAGAATACAACTTTGATACCTTTATGAATTCCTTCTTTTCTTAACTTTGTTCGAATTACCTTTGCTAAAGGATCCGTGTGGGTTTTTGAAATGTCTGCTACTTTAAAGCGTGTTGGGTCTGTCTTATTTGCTGCACCCATACTTGAAATAATCGGGATATTACGGTTTAAGCATTCCTTCATTACGTGTATTTTATAGGAAATGGTATCAGAAGCATCGATTACCCAATCTAAACCATAGCTAAAGAATTTTTCATATGTTTCCTCTGTGTAAAACATTTTTAACGCAATGACTTCACACTCAGGATTAATGTCCGCTATACGCTCCTTCATCAACTCAACCTTCTGACGACCCACTGTTGATAAAAGTGCGTGAATTTGTCGGTTGATATTGGTAATGTCAACATCATCCTTATCCACTAATACGATTCTTCCCACTCCTGATCTTGCCAATGCTTCTGCTGAGAAACTACCTACACCACCTACACCTAAAACGGCAACTGTCGAATTTTTTAGTTTTTGTAGCCCTTCTTTTCCAAGAGCTAGTTCATTACGTGAAAACTGATGTAACATCCTACTGCACCACTTTCTCTCTATAATCTTATTTTATTGTTTTTCCCGTTTTCAACGATATCATACTAAACGGTAATGTCTAGTATTTCAATAGGATTTAAATATTTTTTTTCAACTAAAAACCCTATGCAATTTTAGCATAGGGTGAAAGTTTTTGTTCGGAAAGTCCCAATTGTGCCGCCTGAGCCTTCGTTTTGATCCCGCACTCTGCAGGTGGGTGCCCTGTTCCAAATGTTTGTAAGTCCTCCTATCCAAGAGGCATTTACGCTATTTGAAAACTCCAAGCTCCCGTATAACTTATTGTTCGGTCAAAACAATAGGTTATAAGACGAACACATCAGGACTTTAACTTAATTTAATCGTACCATACCATGAAAACGGATTCAAGTTGACTACAACTTGTTTTGAACTTTTTCCTTTAATTTTAATTGAAGGCTTAGATCATTTAATTGTTCTTCTGCTACAGCGCTTGGCGCCTCTGTCAGTAAACAGCTTGCACTTGCCGTTTTCGGGAAAGCAATCGTATCTCTTAGATTCGTTCGTCCTGCAAGCAGCATAACAAGACGATCTAAGCCTAGGGCAATTCCACCGTGCGGGGGTGTGCCATATTCAAAGGCTTCTAATAGGAATCCAAATTGTTCATTTGCTTCTTCAGGAGTGAAGCCTAGTGTCTTAAACATTTTCTCTTGAATCGGTCTCTCATAAATACGTAATGATCCTCCACCAAGTTCATAGCCATTTAACACCAAATCATATGCCTGGGCACGCACACTTGCTGGGTCATTATCTAATTGATCTAAATCTTCTCTCACTGGCATTGTGAATGGATGGTGTGCTGCAAAATAACGATTTGCATCCTCATCATACTCCAACAATGGCCAATCCGTTACCCATAAGAAATTAAACTTGCTCTCATCAATAAGCTTTCGGTCCTTACCTAATTTTAAACGAAGTGCACCAAGACCATCGGCTACGGTTCCGGGCTTGTCTGCTACAAATAGCAATAAATCATTCTCTTCTGCCGATAAAGCTGTTGATAGGATAGATTGTTCATTTTCATCAAAAAACTTTGAAATCGGACCTTTTAAACCATCAGCTTCGACCTTTAGCCAAGCTAGCCCTTTTGCTCCATATCTAGAAACAAACTCGGTTAAAGCATCAATATCTTTTCTAGAATAATCAGTTGCAGCAGCTTTAACATTAATGGCTTTTACTTGTCCACCATTCTCAACAGCACTACTAAATACTTTAAAACCAGATTCCTTCACTATATTCGAAACATCGATTAGCTCCATATCAAATCTTGTGTCTGGCTTATCAGATCCATAACGTCTCATTGCATCTTGATAAGTAAGTCGAGGAAACGGAATAGTTACGTCAATCCCTTTCGCTTCCTCTAATACGTGCTTCATCATTTTTTCCATCATTTCAATTATTTCTTCTTGATCCATGAATGATGCCTCTATATCGATTTGAGTAAATTCTGGTTGACGGTCAGCTCTTAAATCTTCATCTCGAAAACAACGAGCAACTTGGTAATAACGTTCAAACCCACCTACCATTAACAATTGCTTAAATATTTGCGGAGATTGAGGTAATGCGTAAAACTCGCCTGGATGTACACGACTTGGCACTAAGTAGTCACGTGCACCTTCTGGAGTACTCTTTGTTAAAATGGGGGTTTCTACCTCTAAAAACCCTTCAGTATCTAGGTAATCACGCATTGATTTTGTTACGCGATGACGCAGTTTAAACGTTTCTAACATTTCTGGTCTGCGCAGGTCCAGGTAACGATACTTCAGTCGTACATCTTCAGATACATCTACTTGATCGGAGATACCAAAAGGAGGATTTTTAGCTGCGTTCAATATACTAAGTGATTCCGCAATGATTTCTATTTTACCTGTTTTCATATTCGTATTTATCGTACTCTCAGCTCGTTCTACGACTTTTCCTTGAATAGCAAGAACATATTCACTTCGAACAGACTCAGCAATTTGCAAAGCTTCCTTTGAAGCTTCAGGGTTAAATACAACTTGCACCAAACCCGTTTTATCCCGCAGATCAATAAAAATTAGCCCCCCCAAATCTCTTCGCTTATTCACCCAGCCTTTAAGTTGTACCGTTTCACCAATGAATTGCTCTGTTACATTTCCACAATAATGTGTTCTTTCCTTCATGACGTTTCCTCCTGTTATGAACGTAATATCTTATCGTTTAAATATAAAACAAGCCTATCGATTTCAACTTCCTCTTGTGCTCCATCTTGTAAATTTTTGACTGAAACCACATTTCTTGATAGTTCATCGTCTCCAAATACCACAACATATTTTGCACCGAGTCTGTCAGCTGCTTTAAATTGAGCTTTTACTTTTTTGTCTAAATAATCTTTTTCAACTGACAAGCCTACTTTTCTAATATCATTTACGATTTTTACTGATTTTTCTTTTGCTAATTCTCCTAAAGTTACGACATAGCAATCGATACTAGCTTCAACTGGAAGCTCAATTTTCTCTGCCTCTATCGCAAGCAGTAGTCTCTCAATACTTAATGCAAAACCGATTCCAGGTGTCTCTGGACCGCCAATATCTTGGACAAGACCATTGTATCGTCCACCACCACTTAAAGTAGTAATAGCACCAAAACCTTCCGCATCACTCATAATTTCAAACGCAGTATGATTGTAATAGTCCAATCCTCGAACAAGTCCTGGGTCAACACTATACTCGATACCAACATCTGATAAATATTGCTGTACCTTCTCAAAGTACAATTTCGAATCACTATTTAAATACTCTAATATGGACGGTGCAAGCTTCATTAACTCATGATCGCGATCCTTTTTACAATCAAGGATACGTAATGGATTTTTTTCCAACCGATTTTGACAATCTGTGCAAAACTCTTCAATTCGCGGAGAAAAATGTTGAATTAATGCATTTCGGTGGGCTGTTCTACTATCCTTATCTCCTAAGCTATTAATCACAAGCTTTAATTTTTTTAAACCAAGACTTCTGTATAGATCCATCGCCAAAGTGATTACCTCTGCATCAATAGCAGGATCAGCACTTCCTAATGCTTCAATTCCAAATTGAACAAATTGACGAAAACGACCAGATTGAGGACGTTCATAACGGAACATTGGACCAATGTAATATAATTTTGTTGGTTGATCTGGTAATCCGTACAGCTTATTTTCAACAAATGATCTTACAACTGCAGCGGTTCCCTCTGGGCGAAGGGTTATACTACGCCCACCTCTGTCATCAAATGTATACATCTCTTTTTGCACTATGTCTGTTGTATCTCCAACACCGCGTTTAAACAAGTCAGTATGCTCAAATATCGGGGTTCTAATTTCTTTATAATTATAATTCTTACATATTTGTCTTGCCTTCCCCTCAACATACTGCCAGCGTTCTACATCGCCAGGTAATATATCCTGAGTTCCTCTAGGAATTTGAATAGACATACACGTTCCTCCTATTTCTAAATATGAAAACTAAGCTAACACTCAAAAAGAATGACCATTGTAAATTTTGACTGAGCGATGACACTTCTGCCTTTGTAAAAGAACAAAGGCGAATGCACTCTAGGTAGACTCAGGCAGAGCAAATGTTCTGAACTGAAGGAAAGTGCAGTTTTTCCCTTATATTCTTTACCTCAAGCGGGCTGGGCGCTGAAGCTAGATTAAGATTTGCTCGCCAAAGTACCTACAATAAAAAATGCCCTCGTCTCTCTACTTCATGTTGAAATGAAGTAGGGACGAGAGCATAAATGTACCCGTGGTGCCACCCTAATTGAAGTTTAAGATAGAGAATGTTCTCTAAAATACTATGTAAACTTCCACTTTTGAACAGTTAACGCCTGTCACGTTCATCCCCTACTCTGTTTTCGGAGAGAAACCTACGGAGTGTCATTCATTAAGTCATCATGTAGAAATGCTCGCAGCTTTACATTTCCTCTCTGAACATATGGTTCTTAATTACTTGTCTCCATCATTGGTGTTTTCTTATTTATTTTCATTATAATTGTTTATTATATTACGAATGTTTAATTGTGTTGTCAAGAAGTTGTTGCACGTTATTGGTTAAGATCTACCAAGCTGTTTTTTTAACTGTCGAACTTCCCTTAATGACAAACCGAATTCCGATGCTAATTCCATACTTGAATTATTATTTTCATTTTGAATAAAATCATGAAAATTCATACCAAATATTTGATGATTTCCGTTATTTGCATATTCACCCTTTTCACTAAATCTCAAGAGAATCTTCCTTTCTACATTAATCAGTTCCCGCCTTATTGTTCCCTTATTCATCAATTTATTTCAAAAAATTACAGGATTTTCATCATCTAGATCGAAAATGTATGTAGTGAACTTTTTTTGACGAACAAGGAGGTATTTTTCTCACCAATGAAAAAGGCAATGATACTATTGATAGTTTTATCTCTTGTAACCTTATCTATACCTATTAATGAGGCGAATGCTGAAAATAAACAGGCGCTTATATCTGTTGATAGTCTGAATGTACGATCTGGTCCAGGGTTATCCTACGATGTCATAGCATCAGTTAAGAAAGATGAATCGTATGAAATTCTTTCAACAGATAGTGAATGGGTTAAAATTAAACTTACAGGCGGGAAAGAGGGTTGGGTTGCTGGTTGGTTCATTTCAACCGTAACGAACGAAGCTCCTACAAATACGAAGACAGATAAACTTCAGGCAACAGTGGACCAACTTCGAATTAGAAGTGGCCCTGGGACGAATTTTCAGGTCATTGGTTTTATTAATAAGAATGACTCCCCTCTTTACATAGAAAAAAGTGAGAAGTGGATTAAAATCTCGTTCAAGGACTATGTAGGCTGGGTTCATTCAGACTATCTAGTAGGCGTTCCTGAAGCAAACATAAAAAAGAAAGAAGAAAAACAAATAACGAACAATGCCAAAGGGATAGTTAAGGCAACCATTTTAAATGTTAGAGAAACGGCTTCACTCACCTCCCCCATCATTGGAAAAGTAAAAAAAGGAGATACACTAAATATCCTTTCTAATCAACATGAATGGTATGAAGTATCTATTACAAATGGGAAAGGATGGGTTCATCAAGACTATATTACCGTCACGACAGAATCAGATTCTAGGGAAGAACCAGACGGAAACGATTCACTTGGTGAAAATCTGTCCAATACGGAATCACCAGACTCTTCTAACGAATTAGTTGCGACTGTAACAGCATCGAGCCTAAATGTTCGAGACCATTTTACGCTAAGTGGCAACATTGTTTCTAAGGTGAAAAAGGGTGATAAACTGACTGTTGTTGCAGAAGAAAATAATTGGTGTCAGGTCATTCTTCCAGATGGAAGTAAAGGATGGGTTGCAGGCTGGTACTTAGATAAGACAACAACCATACCACTTCCTGAAACGGATACTAAAGAAGATCAGAATTCATATGTAACAGTGTTATACAATACAACAAACATACGTAATGGTCCTTCTACAGGAAATGACGTTATACACCGGGCAAATCAAGGGGACACCTTTACGATTTTAGAAAAGGTTGATGATTGGTACAAAATTTCAATTGACGAAAAGACAAGCGGATATGTTGCTGGGTGGATTGTATTAACTACAGGAAATATTCCAAAAGTTGAAAAGCCAGGTATGAACCAGTACTTCTCTGGTAGAACGATTGTTATTGATCCTGGTCACGGGGGAAGAGATAGTGGTGCAAAAGGAGTAAATGGCACGCTAGAAAAGGTACTAACTTTACGTACAGCAAAGCTCCTAGACGAAAAGCTGAGAGCAGCAGGCGCTAAAACGATTTTAACTAGGAGCCAAGATGTCTATGTCAGCTTAACCAACCGTGTTAGTTTTGCTCACTATTATCAAGCAGATGCTTTTTTAAGCCTCCATTATGATAGTTCTGTGGCAACTTCTGCAAAAGGAGCAACCGTATATTATTATCAAAAAAATAAAGATCACTCACTTGGTAAAGCTATTCACACAGAATTGATCAAGCAAACAAAACTTTCTGATCGCGGTGTCGTGTATGGAAATTTCCATGTATTAAGAGAAAACAAACGACCGTCGATTTTATTAGAGCTTGGTTTTTTAAGCAATGGCTCTGAAGAACGACATTTAGTGTCATCACAATATCAAGAACAGGCAACTACCGCTATTTTTAACGGTTTAGCTCATTACTTCAAAAAATAAAGAAGCCTCTTTTTAAAGAAGGCTTCTCAGGCTGTCGAGATTTTTCTCGACAGTCTTTTTTTATGTTCCACCTTTATGATTCTATAGTAATTTGATGAGGATTGAGGTTTGGGTTCAAATAATCGACATTTCGAAGTGGTTTGCGATGTGAAAAGTCGAAAAACAGGATTTAATCGACATTTTGAAGTGGTTTGCGATGTGAAAAGTTGAATAACAGGATTTAATCGACATTTTGAAGTGGTTTGCGATGTAAAAAGTCGAATAGCAGGATTTAATCGACATTTTCTTTTAAGCCCCCTTATTCATTTGGACACGAACTAGGTTATAAAAGTACACTAAAAGTGTCGATTCTGGTGAATAGGAGGTGGTTAGAGTGAAGAAGAAGA
>NZ_JBHUEM010000010.1:0-7945 GCF_042680805.1 Bacillus salitolerans
TGATGCTAGTATAGTTTCATGGACACAACCTAGTTAAGTTCTTTAAAATTTGACTAGAATGATAACGAAAGGTTGTGTCCATAAATGGGGAACAAAAATACAGGCAAAAAATATAATGAAGATTTTAAGAAAATGATTGTAGATCTTTATCTTACTGGCAGCTCAGCCAAAGTGTTAAGTGACGAATATGGCGTATCGGAAGTAACTATTTATGCATGGGTTAAGAAATATTCTCCTATTCAAACAGAGAACGGTTCATCCATTACAGCTGATGAAATTGCAAAAATGAAAAAGCAGATGCTTCGTCTCCAGGAGGAAAATGAAATCTTAAAAAAGGCTATGGCCATATTCGCGAAAAAGTAGAAACCACTGAGCTGATTAATATGATTGAAGATTTACAAGATCAACACCCAGTCCAAACGATGTGTGAAGTATTAGGTGTTCCTAAGAGCACGTATTATCAATCGTTTCATAAGATAGAATCTAAAAGAGAAAGTGTTAATAATCAACTGAAGAAAAGAATTTTAGAAATTTATGAAGAAAGCAAGAAGCGATACGGTGCCCCTAAAATTCACAGAATGCTTGAGAAAGAAGGTTATTTAGTGAGCCTTAAACGTGTTCAACGGCTTATGGCAGAGCTAGGTATTCGCTCCATCGTAAACAAGAAATTTAGACCCCAAGCTAGTAAAGGCGAAGTAGTTGAGCGAGAAAATATCCTAAATCAAGATTTCACCACTACTACGATTAATGAAAAATGGGTTACAGATATTACGTATATCAATACGTTAAGAGATGGCTGGTGCTATCTTGCTTCTGTTCTAGATTTACACTCAAAGAAGATTGTTGGTTATTCTTTTGGTCGTAATATGACTACTGGTTTAATAAGAGCAGCTTTAGAAAATGCTTATCAAACACAAAACCCGAGTGAAGGGCTCGTTCTGCACTCAGATTTAGGCTCTCAATATACAAGTGAAGAATTTCAAAAAGACTGTGAATCTAAGAAAATCATCCAATCCTTTAGTAAAAAAGGCTGCCCCTATGATAATGCCTGTATTGAATCATTTCACGCCATACTAAAGAAGGAAGAAGTAAATCATGTCACATACATTGACTTTAAAACGGCGAATCTAGCTCTATTTCAATATATAGAAGGTTGGTATAACCGAAAAAGAATTCACAGTGGTATTGGTTACCTTACCCCACAAGATGTGGAAGATAGCATTAGAAGAGCTTCATAAATTGAATCCTCTCTCAGACTAGGTTTTACATGGAGAGGGGGGGATGATAGCCTATTGGGCAAAGCCAAGATTTTGATAAGAATCTGGCTACTTGGCTGTGGAATCTTGCCCACAGAGGCTCCATGTCAAACTAACTCCAAACTAAGTTTGTACAGGTACTAAAAACTTAACTTTTTTGTGTCCAGAATATTGACTCAGATCCATATCTTTGGTCTAATTATTGGTTTAGTTCTGTCTTACTTTTTTGAACATTTACTTCTTATCGTATTAACATTAATATCCGCACTAATATTCTGGATAGTTGATGAGGGTATGAGAAATAAATTTAAG
This sequence comes from Bacillus salitolerans, assembly GCF_042680805.1. NCBI lineage: Bacteria > Bacillati > Bacillota > Bacilli > Caryophanales > Bacillaceae > Bacillus > Bacillus salitolerans. The sequence continues at coordinate 1,569 of NZ_JBHUEM010000010.1, forward strand.
GATAATAATTCAAATTTTTTCATTTAACGGGAGCGAGTGTTCAATAAGGAATTAGCTGCTGACTAAATGGATAAGGGGGAGGGATTATATGGTATTTGAAACATAAACAGGACAACTTTCAGTTGTAATTACCCTTGCTTTTGGGGTATTGCTAATTGTTCTATATCCTATAATCAATAGGGAAAATAAATAGAATTTATTAATAGAAACCCAAATAAGAAGGAATAATAAATTGTTACCAACGATGAGATTATCATCGTTTTTTTCTTTATTCACTATTTAATTAAAAGGTGCTCTTGTTCAATAACACAGGCGCTTATCCACAAAATTAGTGCCTTCACTTGTTGACATTAATGGGCAGATTAATAAGCAATTTTAGATTAGCTACAGAGAATCCTTTTAATAGGATCTGGGATTAATAGTAAACATAGTCAGCTTCAACTAAAAAGGTATCGTTAGTTTAATAAAACAATTAGGCTGTCATTTATGGCAGCCTAATTAATATTAACAAATTAAAATAAAACACTAACACAAAGATCAGGAAAAAATCTACCTCCTCGTCGTAACCCCCTGCAGGGACTGCCTGTCCTACTACTCCTACAGGAGTCTCGTGTCCTTCCACTTCATTCAATTCTGCTAAAAAAATATTTATCGTTAACTAGCCTATTTATCTTTTGGCAGGTAGGATGCAGATTATATGTGGGCCTCTACATGCTCATACATTTTCCTCAACATCCGCTTTGCCCGAAACAGCCTTGTTTTAATTGTCGAGACAGTTATATTCAAGTGATATTGTATTTCTTTTACAGATTGATCCTTAAAGTAGTAGAGTATAATGACCTCTTTATATTCGGTGGAAGCTGTCTAAGGTTAAAAAGGAGTTCTTCTTTCCGAAAATTATTAAATACATCAGTTTCAGGTGTACCTTCCTTACCCGTAAATAGGTCTGTGTTTTCATAAAACAAATCTCGATGACGGTAACCTTTTCGTAAAAAATCGATACAATGATTAATTGCAATTCTGTAAATCCATGATTGAAAGGTACAATTGCCGTTAAACTTCTCAAGCGTTAAATAACACTTCATAAGAATTTCATGTGATAGATCTTCCGCTAAATAGTTATCTTTTACAAATGAAAGTGCGAGGCAATACACCTTCTCTTTATATTTAATATATAGCTCATTCCCTTTTTGCTCATTTTGACTTTGCTTTAATGGTGCTAGAACAATGCCTTTAGATGATTTTGCTTTCACGTTAGCCTCCTTACGTAATCCCCGTGTCCTGAAAGACCATTGCAGCCAAACTTGTCTATATTCTATTTCACAAGCAATTCATGTAAGTATAACTCAAATGAACCCTTTTTTTGTGTAGAATCTTTTATGGCTAATTGACCTTTAAAAAGAGTTTTGCCTGTTGTCACATCAGCAACGATTACAACCGTATTTATGATTGATTTTATTTGGGACGTTGCTGCATAGAATTTTCCATCTTTAACAGTGAGTAATGGAAATCGTTCTTCACCTTTTTCTCCGGAAAATTCGAGTTTGAAAACTTTACCAACTTGTTTATCTACTAAAGAATAAGTTGTTACGATGAGCTCCTGTCCATCCAGTTTAGTAAAATAGAGAATGGAATCATCAATTAAACTAAGTTGGTTCTCCTCCGAGTTCATGTCTGGTACATTAATATCTATTTTTTCCTTCGTAGTTAAATTATACGAAATAATTTTCTGAGTTGAATCTTTTACCCTTGTAGATTCCGCTTCTTCAATTACTTCTTCTTCCGTAATTTGGAATACAAGATGTTGGCTCGCTTTTGTCGGACTGGACCCAATTAAACTAATATGGGTTTGAGTATTACTTTTTCCCTTAGCTACCTGGAAAATGGCTTCATGGTTACTGATTTTTTGATTCACGATATCAATGGTATAAATATGTTCCTCATTAAATAAGCGATCTGGACTTGCAATCGAGTTTCTGGTGATAAGGTATAACACATTCTCCACCATTTGGACATCTTGGATAAAAATATAATCAAGCTTTTCATTATCTGGGACATCCACCGTGAAGGAGTAATTCGTATTATCATTTTTATTTAATAGAGATATATTAAACTTAAAATCACGCGATCTTAATGAACCATGTTGATTACTTACATCTGCATATGCCAGAAATTGTTGGTTTTCAAAATACTGATCAATAGATGAATACTTGCCTCGCATGAAGGTACGATATTCTTCCTGTAAATCTTTAATCAAAGTTGGGGGCTGCCCAATGATCTTGTCTAGAAAGGAGCGACCATTGTAGGTTGACCCTTCTGCAGTAATTTTTATAATTGTACTTACATAATCTTGAGAGGAAGTATCAACATAAGATCCATCCAAAACCAATCGTTCAATTTCTTGCACATCACCGCTTATCGTATGGATCACAAATTCCGGGAAGTGTTCAGCTGACCTAGCAGCATTTATATAAAACGATCCAATACTAAGTATGATCACAATGATAGTGGCAGTAAATTTCCAGTATTTTTTCATTATTCAACACCCCTTATACAGTTATCTTTTTCCTTAATAAGAATCCACTCATCCAAATAGATACCGCGAGTACAATCAACCCCATCACGATGACAAGTATAAACAGTTCAAGTGGATAGAAGAAACCATTTAGGACAAACTCATGTAAAAGTAATGGTGAAATCACAACAACGACAGAAACTCCAAAATACATAAGACCAATAAAAATCCCTTTCCACCTGAAGCTTCTTTCCATTAAAATTACGGTAAATAAAATAGAAACAGCCAATAATCCTGCACCATAATGTAAGATAAACTGAACAATGCTATTGGGAAATATGATGGTTAATTCTGGTATACTGGTCAAAAATTCTCTTACTGACATATCGTTTCTAAACTCGTAAGGCACCAACGCTTTCATAACCCACATCTCGATTGGTAGAAAAAGAAGTTGAAAGGCAACAAATCCAAGAGTCATGATAAGGATCGTGGTAATCTTGGCATAAAGGATATTTAATCGTGTGGTAGGTAGCATTAATAATCGGTAAATAAATGTATTTTTACCGGCCCAATCACGATACCAAATCAGAAAGATGTAGAATCCAACACCAGCCACACAAAGTGCAATTGGACCCAAAAACCATAGATTTCTTGCTACTTGTAAAATGCTTATTTGACCGAAGGATTCTAAAAAAAGTTCTTTAGACATCATCTCTTCATAAATTTTTTCATTAGCCATGTTTAAATAGCTTCTTGACTTCACGATTACGCCAATCATCTGTGAAATGAATGTTAGTCCTAGTAAAATGGTAAATAGTTTTGCAATCCGATTAAATTCAAAATTAACGAGTTTCATATAATTATTCATTACAGATACACCTCTCTCATTACATCAATGACAGATTTTCCTTCATTTTCACGTGCTTCTTCTGCGTTAAATTCCTTTGTTACCATTCCGTCATCGAGAAGGACCACCTTATCAATTAAATGTTCGATATCTCCTATTTCATGTGTTGTAATGATGACACCTCGATTTTCAATTAAATGACTAGTGAATACATTTGCAATTTCTTCGCGGCTGAATATGTCAATTCCCGAGAACGGTTCATCCATTAATAGATAATCCACATCCAGTGCTAACCCAAGTAACAGATTAACCTTTGCTGTTTTTCCTTTTGATAAGGCAGAAATTCGGTCACGTTTATTTAATCTGAAAAAGCCCAGTAATTCTGTTGCTCGTTCGTGGTTCCAGCAACTATAAAAATCACTCATAAATTCCATAGCCTCTGCTATTGTCATGTGTGGAAGCATAGTTATAGCGTCAGGGATAAAGGTGATTTTTTGAAATGTATCTTTATTAAGTGGTTTACCGTCAATCAAAATCTGTCCTTTATTAATAGGAGTAAGAGTCATTATGGCATTTAAAATGGTCGTCTTCCCAGCTCCATTTAATCCAATCAAACAAGTGATTTCCCCCTTGTTCGCCTTGAAGGATACACCTTTTAATATTTTTTTTCTTCCAAAGCTTTTTTCAACCTCTTTTACTTCAATCATGTTTAAGCCTCCTTATCATCGACAGCCATATACTTTTCCCTAACGAGATCAAGAAGTTCCTCAATGGGTGCATTAATGGAACGAACAGATGTTACAAACAGGTCAACTGCTTCTATAAGTAATTCATCTCGCACCTTACCTAATATCTTTTGATCTGTTGTTATTTTACTGGGGTAATTTTTCTCCGTATAAATCAAACCATGTTCCTCCATTTCTTTATATGCTCGCTGAGCAGTGTTAGGATTCACCTTCAACTTATTGGCCAACTCACGTCTAGAAGGGATTTCTTGTCCAGGTTCCAACTCACCAATTGCGATTTTCTCTTTAAAATAACGGACAATCTGCAAATAGACTGGATCTCGATTATTAAAATTGACATTCATCAAAACAACTCCTATACGACCTTAAATTAATTTAAAGTGTGTGTATTAATTGGTTCATACACTGTGAGTGTATTATATGGGTAATACACTAGGGTTGTCAATCCCTCCCATGTAATTTTATTTTGAGGTAAACAAGTGTTTAACTCTCCCATGGTAGTGGAGTTGCAACTTTTATCTGTGAAGGGGGAGGAACACAATCTACCGAGAGGTAGAAAGGTTTCCCTCTACTCGACATATTGAATAACAAAATGGGATCAGCAGCTGCTGATCCCTTATTCTTTAATGGGTCTTTTAGTTCAATAAGGGCATGATAAAATAAAGAGAAAAAATGTGGTTGGTGTTCATATGAAATATTATAAATTGCTTCTTGATGATAGTAATCAAACCGGTATGCTTTTGTAATGATAGTAAAGGATTTGAGCAATACCACCTCATAGAAGGAAAGTTCATAAAACATTGGAATGAGGGTTTAACCTTTTACTTCTACACAGACGATGGTAGCGAGCAGACCGATTACTTAGCAAACAATTTGGGTTGGTTTCTTGTTTCGGATAAATTAAAAAGTTTGTTAACAGAAATTGATAAAAGTGATATTCAGTATCTCCCAGTAAGAGTTGTTAACATAAAGGACAATTCTATAATAAAAGGTTATTCTGTCGCGAATGCACTTAGCGTATTGGGTGTATTGAATCTGGAACATTCCGATAATAGCGTAATTGAAGCTGATGAAGATAATGTGCAGTAACTGATTATCATATATTTAAAATTAAAGGTTTCAAAATACCTATGTTTGTTTCAGAAATATGTAAAGATGCTTTCTTAAAACAAGGGATTACTGGATGCGATTTTTTAGAAGTAAAAACAATCTAATCTTCAACTATTGGGGGCACTTCTTGAATAAGCGAAATAAGGCTGGGACATAACTAGCTTCTCTATATGAAAAAAAGTGAAATCGTGTCATCGATTTCACTTTTTTCATTAGTTTTCAGTTATGTGCGGACAAGACCTTCTCATCTTGCCGCATATTTTCGTATATTCACGGCCATTAATGCGAGGCCGATCTCGTTTTCAACTTTCAATTTTCCACGTACTGAAAGTCGAGTGAAACCTAAATTAGCCTTCAAGAATCCAAAAACTGGCTCCACGTCCATTTTACGTTGGCGGTAAATGGCAGCCGTTTCTTCATCTGAAAGCTTCGTTCTCACATATTCTTTTTGTTGTTCCCATTTCTCATTAATCAGGAGTTGGCGATTTTTCCCTTCTTGCGCTTTCGTACAGTTTTTACGAAGTGGACAGCCCGTACAGTCCTCACACTCATAGACTTTGAACGTACGCTCGAATCCTGTTTTATCCGTGCGAACCGAATGATATTTAAATTGAACTGGTTGCTGATTTGGACAGGTGTAGCTATCACTTTCCTCATCATAGGCCCAATTGCTCGATTTGAACGGGTCGTTTTTGTATTTTTTCTTTTGTTCATTTAAATAATGACCATACGTAATGAGTGGTGTACGCTTGCGTTTTGAAAGAATATCATCGTAATTTTGCTCACTTCCATAGCCCGCATCCGCAACGATATGTTCTGGTAATGTAAAGAACTGACCCTCGATTTGATCAAGGAAGGGAATGAGTGTTTTCGTATCCGTTGGGTTTGGAAAAATGCCGTACGCCAGTGTAAATTGTCCTTCTGTCGCCACCTGAAGGTTATAGCCTGCTTTGAGTTGCCCGTTTTTCATATAATCATCTTTCATTCGCATAAAAGTCGCATCTTTGTCCGTTTTGGAATAACTGTTACGTGGTCCAAAAATCTCAAAGTCCTCGACGTACTTCTGCTTACGCTCAATCCAATCATACACTTGTTTCACGACTTGTTTCGGCGTTTTTCGTTCCCGACGTAACTCTTTACGCCTAGAGACATCATCGGA
>NZ_JBHUEM010000011.1:0-161853 GCF_042680805.1 Bacillus salitolerans
GTAAAATAGTGGGGGCAATTTCCTCTTTATAAGAAAAAATGAAAAACTAAGATAAAAAGAGATATTTAAAGTAAGTGTCCTAAATAAGGGGGCCAACCCGCTTTACTAAACTTATCAGCAACTTCAAAATATTTATCAGCAACTATCCTAATTTTATCAGCAACTTTTTAAGTTACGAAAACATCTATTTCACTATGTATAAGTTGGCTAGCCTACTTTCTAGTGAGTAGTACCACCGTAAAGGATACTTATGCTTTCTGAAATTATGAACAAAAGGCTCAGGGCACCCCGTTTAGCCTCAGGCAGAGCAAATGTTCCTAAAGGGTGCTTTTCCCCATTTTCTCATTTAGGGTTCTTTGACCTCGATGGCTGGGTGCTGGAGCTGGATTCCAAGTCACTAGCCCAGTCTCTTGCTGAAAACTTTTATACTTTCCTAATAATATAAAAAAGACAGACGCTATATCGTCTGTCTTTAATCGAGTAGATAACTCCGACTCTTTAATTCTTGTATATCATTTATTTTATGCTTTGAAATTCTTGCTGTAAGTGGACTATTTTTGAAATAGGCAATAAACATTTGACCACTTTTTTCGATTTTATTTAGTAAATATAAATTAATAATATAAGACCTATGTGATAATATAAAGCGCGAATCCAATAAACCTTCATATTCTGTTAATGGTTCATTTGTTTCAAAAGAACCTTGCTGAGTATGAACCACCGATTTCCTTTCAATCTTCTCAATAAAAATAATTTCATCAAAAGGAATAAAGCATATATGGTTTTGTCCCTTAACAGCTAGCTCTTTAACATAGCTTTGGTTCTTTTGATCTTCTAAAGGGATGATGACCTTCGAAAGTGCCTTATACAATCTTTCTCTCTCAACTGGTTTTAAAATATAGTCCACAGCATCTATATTGAAGGCATCAATTGCAAAGTCATCATGTCCCGTAATGAAGATAATCTTTAAATTCGGTACCAATTCTTTGCATGATTTAACGGCTTCCAAACCACTCAATCGTGGCATTACAATATCAACTAATGCAACATCAGGCTTCTTTGAATGAATCAGTTGAATCAGTTCTTCACCGTTTGCTGCTTCTCCTACTACACTGCAGTTCGGTAAGTCTTTAATAAAATGAACCAATACCTTTCTTGATGCAAGGTCATCCTCTGCAATGATTATTTTTATCATCTAAGACCCCCTTCGATCATTCATTTTATTATCAATAGTTACTAGAAGTCTTTGGATGTCTATTGGTTTCGTTATATATTGAGTAGTTCCCATTGATAATGACTTTCCAATGTCACGTTTCCTGCATTCGAACTCATTATAATGATTGGTATATTACTAGTTTTGTGATTGTCCCTTATCATTGCCAGGATATCTAATCCATGATAATCAGGCAAATACAGATCTAGCATACTAATAGTAATATTCCTTTTTTCAATATACTTTAAACCTTTTCTCCCATTGTCGGCATGAATGATATCCACTTTTTCATCATATTGTTTAAAAGCAGTTTCATATAAGGTAAAGGTTCATATACCTATCTTCATTATATCAGATGGTAGCTTATAGATGCTTTAGTGACTTGTAATCAATAGTCAACATTGAGAAGATCTGTTTCTAAGTTACATGCTTAATGAGTGGGAACGATAGACATACAATAGTACCATGATTTTCAAAACTATTTAGAGCAATTTCACCATCCATGCTCTCCACTATCTGTTTTACAAGCGTTAGTCCTATTCCCGCACCATTCGCATATTCTCTGTTAAAGCTACTTCTAAAGAATGGATCAAAGACCTTTTCTACATCAGAAGCTGGAATTCCTACACCTGTATCTCTAATCGAAACCGTAAGTCGTTCCTGTTCATTCGATACATCAACATATACGATGCCACCATTTGGCGTATACTTAATGGCATTATCAATCAAATTAATGAATACTTGTCTTAATTTTGTTGGGTCACCAATCATAACTAACTCTTCTTTTATTTCCTGTATAATTTGTATATTCTTTTTCTTTGTTAGTGGTCCAAAAAGTCCTGTAACTTCACTGATTACAGACCCTATCTCAATTTCACTTAACGAAAACTTCAGCTTCCCACTTTCAATCCGATTTAAGTCTACAATGGTATTGATTAGTTGGAGCAAATGACGACCGGCTCGCATGATTTCCCTAACATGATCATGTTGCTCTTCACTTAGACTTCCATCCATCTCTAACACTTGAGCAAAACCTAGTACCCCATTTAGAGGTGTTCGCAATTCATGACTCATTTTTGATATGAAATCAGACTTAGCATGATTTGCTTGATCCGCTTCACGCTTTGCCGTTAATAGCTCTTGTTCAACCTGCTTTTGTTTTGATATATCAACGACTGAACCGATCACTTCTACCACATGTCCATTTTCATTTTTAATGGGGACTAAGCTTAATAGAAGCTCATATTTCAAATACGAGTTTTCATATGTGACATATTCCCCATTCCAAGCTTTATTAAAATGTAGTAGATTTCTTTTATATTCATCTTCATGTAATGGAAAGTCGGAGAACTTAGTTCCTACAATGTGTGTTGATACTAAATCTATTTTTTTCATAAGTTGGCCATCAATAAACGTTAACACAAAATCTTCTTTCTCTTTTTTCATCTTGAATAAAATTCCAACCTGACTATGAATAAGGTGCTTTAACTCCTGTTCCGACTCCTCTTTTACTCTCTGTAGCCGTTTTTGTTCACTAATATCCTTTGCCATTACGATATACCCTTGTAATTGATTCTTTAACTGAATCGGCATTATCGTTAGTAAAACCTCAATGATTTCGCCAGCCTTAGTTAACATATTGAACTCAGAGAGCTGATCTTCTTGATCCATCTTCACTAGCTGATGAATAAATTCTGCTGTATTGATGGGACGATTAGCAAGAAGGCTTAAAATGGAGGATTGAATAAGCTCACTTTTAAAGTAACCAAGCTTCAATGCACACGCTTCATTTACGTCAAGAATTAGTCCATCGGAGTCAAATTTAATCATAATCATAGGACTATTGTTTACTAATAATGTATTTTGTTCATTCAGCCTCTGTTTTTCATTTTCTGTTGAGTACCGTTCATAATACGTTGTCATAAGGATGATGATATGGATAAACACAGTAGAAACCCCGACTAAGGTTATTATAAGCGTTTTATCTGTATTTATGACACTAGATGTTGGAATAGTAGAATCATAAAATAACGTAGTAGATTTTAATAAAACGTAGTGATAAACAAAAACTAGAGTACTGATTAGTAACGATCCTAGTATGAAAAGAGAAGGTCTGTTTACGCTCCCGTTTTTTGCAAAGGTCATCATAAGACCAAGTACAAAGAGTGCCAAGAAAATAAAAGTAGCTGGAAGAATTGCTATGTAATTTATAGTAAATGAGTATTGCCCATCTAACGCCCATACACCTAGTCCGTAAATACTATTAATCGTCATAAAAAATGCAATAGCAGAAGCAACTAGTCTATACCTTCTTGAAATTTTATTTAATATGAATATAGTAATGATGGCAAAAATGAATGGAATAATGAACGAAGCACATATCATCAAAATTCTGTAATCTAAAAATATGGATTCATAATACCCTAACATCGTAATATAGTGAACTGCAAATAAGCCTAAACTGGTCGAAAATGCTGCTAACACTTTAAGAAAAAATCGGTTGATTCGGTGAGTCAAAACAGAAATTCTCGATACTAAATGCAGCGTGATGAAAACTGTCAGGAAACTTACGATAATCGTAAAGATAGATGCTTGTATACTAAATGTTTCTTCTATAATCGTCATCGAGCAAGAGTCCCCTTTTCGCTATATGGTTTTTAGATTAACAATTTGACTACTGAACAACAAGTTGAAAATTTTTGAAATTTTCCTACTTCAAAAAAAAACACATGCACTGCATGCTTAATGAAGCAAAACAGAGCCCATGTTTCATTTACCATTTGTTCTTAGAAAATTGTATTTGATGAAAAACTCATTCAGTTCTTTACTGCATTTCAATACTTTTAAAGATGATAGTATTTCTTCTCTTCCGATTGCGAACAGTTCCTAATGTTTTCTTGCAATTTCTCTCTCAAGTTTGACTTGAGCCTTTGATTCCGGACTGATTCAAATCACTTCTACCCATTCTTTAGACCATGCTTCGATAAAATAACTTTTCTTTATCTAGCAGTTTTTCAAACTCTTTCGTTGGAAGTGGAGAACTTATTAAAAACCCCTGGACCTCATGACAATGTAAATCATGTAAGTAATTTAATTGATCTTCATTTTCAACACCTTCTGCCACGACGTTTAAACCTAGTTTATTCGCCAAAGCGATCACGGCTGACACAATGACAGTATCGTTTTGGTCCGTTAAAAGTTCACTAATAAAGGACCGATCTATTTTAAGAGTATCTACTGGAAAACGCTTAAGGTAATGTAAGGAGGAGTACCCTGCTCCAAAATCGTCAATCGCAATGGACACCCCTATTTTCTTTAATTGCTTTAACGTCCGGATTGTCGCTCGGCGATTTTTCATAATTGCACTTTCCGTAATTTCAAGCTCTAGCCAAACCGGATCAATTCCCGTTTCTGTAATAATTTCTTTCACCGATTCTACTATACTATTATTTTGTAACTGAATGACAGATAAGTTTACAGCGACTTTTATCGGATGATAGCCGGCGTCTTGCCATTTCTTTGTTTGCAAGCATGCTTCCCGTAGCACCCACTCACCAATCGGCACAATTAATCCACATTCTTCAGCTATCGGGATAAACTTTGCAGGAGAAATCATTCCTAAATCCTTCTGTTCCCATCTAATAAGGGCTTCCATTCCCGACATTTTCCCTGTTTTCGTATCCATCTTAGGTTGGTAATGCAAGTGGAATTCTTCATTTGCAATGGCATTTCGTAAATGCGACTCAAGAATCAGCTTGTTCGATAATAAGGATTTCATTTCTTCTGTGTAAAAACGGTAGGTGTTCTTTCCTTGTTCTTTCGCTTGGTACATAGCTGTATCTGCATGTTTAATTAAGGTCTCAACATCTTCTCCATCATGTGGGAACATACTAATTCCGATGCTTGTCGTTGTTGCAAAGGTTAACTGGTCAATTTGGTAAGGCTGAGCTAATGCATGTATTAATTTCGAAGCAATCGATGTTACTTGTTCTTTTTGATCAATGCATGGAAGGATAACCGTAAATTCATCCCCACCTAATCTTGATATGATATCTCGTTCATTTAAACAGTTCTGCAATCTTTCACTAACAGCCTGTAGTAATTTATCTCCCATACTATGTCCAAATGTGTCATTTACATATTTAAACCTGTCTAAATCCATAAATAATACCGCTAGCTTTGTATCATCTTGTAAGCAAAGATCAATTTCTTCCTCTAAACACATTTTGAACTTGGAGCGATTCGGTAAGTTAGTTAAACTATCATGAAAAGCATGGTAGCGGATTTTCTCCTCATTCTTGATTCGGTCTGTAATATCAGTAGCAAAACAGAGGGTATGCTTACATTCACCATTTTCAATGATGGGAGTTTTTGAAACCTGCATCCATCTCTCGTTTCCTTGACTATCCATCATCAGCGCATCAGGAATAAAAATCTCTTCCCTTGTCTCCATTACCTGTCGGTTTATCTCTAAATACTTTTCTACATCGTCTCGATTCGGATTAAAATAGAGTTCTTTTTTTCCAACTAAATCCTGACTAGTCGTACCCAAAATATTCGCATATGCCTCATTCACAAAAGTAAATTTGCCTTCCCAATCCATGATGTAAATGGCACTTGGACTTTTATCAATTACATATTGTAGGAACTCTTTTTGGCTTTTTAACATTAATTCTTTTTGTAAAAGCTCCGTTCGGGTAACATCTAAATTATGAATCATCTCACTAAATTTGTGTGACAGTATCCCAATTTCATCCTTACCAGTAATGGTGTCAAATGGAAGTTCAAAGTTTCCACTGGCTACTTGATCGACAGCTAATGATAGTTTCCGAAGTGGTTTGATAGTCATTATGGCATGAATTGCAGCTAGAATGGTTATGAGTATCATAACGATTACTGAAACGGCCCACAAGGACTTATTAAACTCCTTCACCGAAACTAATGTCGACTCAACTGGAACTTGTGCAACAACTCCCCATTCCACTTCAGGAACATATTGGTATGAAGAATACAATTCAACATTTAACGTATTGGTCACATGAAGATAGCCCGAGTTTTTTGCTAATAACTCCTGAACAATCTTATTATCACTTACATCTTGTCCAAATAAATCTTGTCTAGGATGGGCAACTAGCTTTCCCTTTTGATCCACAATGTAGGCATAACTCTCTGAACCAATATATAAGTCCTTAAACATCGATTGAAATAAACCTTCCTTTAATAAATGAATGGATAAATGGACCACCCGATACAATTGGTTCTCAGAATTATATATAGGAACAGATAATAACAGAATGGACTGATTGGAATCATTCTTAGTAATGACATGACTTAAGAAAGGTTTTTTCTTTTCGTCAAAATCCTGAAGGTATCCTAGGTACGACACTTGTTTATATTCTAGTAAGTCTAGTGAATAGTCACTAAGCATCCCACCATACTTATCTGTCACTGACCCTCCATCAAAAAATGGAGAAGCCTTCACGACCTTTTTCAGTTCTGCTTGTAAAATGAGTGGATCGTTTGAAATAAATTTCTCTTCCTGCTGGACTGTACTTGCAACCATTTGTACATTTTCCGCAAACATGTTGATCTGATGAGTAAGACGGTTCACAGCTGAATCTGTCATATCTCGAAACTGGTCTTTTGCAATTTTAGGTAGAATCAAATTTGAAACTACAAATATAATTCCTAATAACATGAAGCTTGTTATCACTAAGACAAGGAAAATCCTCCAAAAATAGCTAGATTTCCATGTATTATTACGTTTCATGTTGATCGCCTACTACCTACTACACATTCATACCATTTGATTATTTTCTTTGACCTAGCTCCCCTTGGAAAGTGATGAAAAATAGCGCTGGATTCTCTCTTTTCTAAACTAATCCCATACATTTCACTATCGTTTTTAGTCACGATTATTCTCCTCCCAAAACAAGAGCTGTTAACCTATTGTTAACAGCCCGCTTCTCTATTTGTTCTAGCTGAGGTACTCTTTTCATACTGAGAAATTGGCTATTTATTGGATGTATTCTTCCTATATTTTAAATTTTCGAACCAATGAATTTAAGTTTTCAGCTAATTGAGCTAAGCTATCTGCACTTGACGAAACCTCTTCCATTGAACTCACTGTTTGCTGAGCGGAGGCTGATGTTTGCTCAATTCCAGCTGCAGCTTCTTCCGATACCGACGCTATGTTAGAAATAGAACCATTCATTTCTTTACCATTGTCAGCGATTTCACTTAAACTCCTTGCAACACCTTCAATACTTGTACCCATGCCTGTTACTAAACGTTGGATATTCTTAAACGTTTCACTCGTAACTTTTATTTGCTCAGTCCCCTCCACAACTTGAGAATAGCCATCTTGTAGGGAGTTGACCACTTCATTCGATTCCTCTTGCACGTTCTTTACTATCTCTGTTATATCTTCGATGGACGCTGAAACCTGTTCAGCAAGTTTACGTACTTCATCTGCTACTACAGCAAATCCTCTTCCTTGTTCACCAGCACGAGCTGCCTCAATAGCTGCATTTAACGCTAATAAATTCGTTTGGGCTGAAATCTCTTGAATGACATCAACTAACTTAGAAATTTTCTGGGATTGCTGATCAAGGCCTTTTACTCGTTCTACTGCATTTCTGACAATTTGATCTATCGTCAGCATTTGTTCTTCAGATCGGTTCATTAAATCATTACCTTTTTGAGTATCTTGAAGAACTGTTTTTGAAGATACATTTATTCGATTACTTTCTTCGTGGGCAACAGCGATTTGTTCACTTAGCTGATCCATCATTTGGGCTAAATCACTTGAACTAGATGCTTGGTGTTCAGCACCTGCTGCTAGCTCCTGCATGGTTGAAGCAACTTGTTGACTTCCTTCTTTTATTTCACTAGCAGATTGGGTCAATTCCTCACTTTGTCCTGTAACCGTTTCACTCACTGAATTAATTTCAGCAAGTAAAACTTTTAAATGATCACTCATTTGGTTTGTAGCTTTGATGAGCTGTCCCACTTCATCTTTTGATTTTGATTTTAAATGATCTTGACTCAAGTCCCCTTGTGCAATTTCCTTCATTCTGTTCATTACGACATGTATAGGTTTCGTTAAGGAATTTGAAATAAATGTAGCGACGACTAATCCTAAAATAACAATTAGAATGGATACCACTAGTCCAATCCATTTAATGCTTTCACCATGCTTTAATACTATCTCTCCATTGTGAGTAATTTTCTGTTCACGATTTTTAGAAAGGGCTTCAAATTCGCTTATTAATTCTCTAGCAAGTGGTTGAGCTTCAACATTCATGATCAGTTTTGCGGTTTCAATTTGTCCGCTATCGTAGGCTGGAAAAACCTTATCTGTAATAAGTGTTCGCCATTCCTTACTACTTTCGATTAAGGCCTTTACTTCTTCAGAATCACTCATTTGCATTACTTCTTCTTGGAGAGATTTACTTTTTTCTGTGTATTCCATAAAATCTTCCTTAAACTCTTTATCACCATATAAAATATAGCCCCTAGCTAATGCAATTCGCTGAGCAATATTGAAGCTTAAGGTTTCATCTGCAATTAATAGAGGTAAATCCTCTTTAATGATGGCATTCGTTTCATTGTTTACTAATGTTATTGAAAAATAGTTATAAACGGCCATGATTACACTAAGACCGATTACGATTAAAAAACTTAATAAGATTTTCAAGCGTATACTTTTCATGTTCCCTCACCAATCCTTATAATGATTTTAATCCCATTACTTCCTTTTTGTTCGCACCGTGACTTTTATCCTAAATATCCACTTCTATCATAATAAAATCTAGGTATATAGTCCAGTAGCGTTTAAGCATAAAACATGTCCAATTAAACACTCTTCTTTTCCTCTGAGTCTAAAAATCTATCTATTTAGGACAAATTTCTGTTTTTTTCGACAAAAATAGACACGATTTTTGTCGTGTCTATTTAGCAAGAATCTCTTCCCACTCTCCTTCTATTTCCCGGAATCCTAGTCTCCCATGGGCTAATTTATTTCCTACTGTTACGACTAAATATAGCTCTCGGTAACCGTGTATTATTAACCGTATGGAGTGCCTAGCACCCCATTAACACTTTTTATGTAGGAAAAATTCGTTTATTTAAAGATTCAAACAATATATTCAATTTCAACTACTCTTTAAGTATTCCAAGACCTTGAACAATATCTACTTTTTCAATAGACAGTGCACGGCCTGCATTTTGAATAATTTCTTTTTGCACTAGTTCAGCTTTACGAATGGTTTATAGTACATCACTTTCAACTTTAGAAAAGGTATAATGCCTTTTCAAAAAAAGACAAAAACAGGATGGAGCAAAAATTTTATCTCTTTCCTTTATTCTTATCCTTATCATCCCCTTGATCTTCATCCTCTGCTAATACTTCTTGTTCTTCATGAAAGGCTACCTCTGTTTGTCCAGTAATTTCATCAAAGGGTGTATAAAATGGTGTTATATTTCGTTTTTTTACAAACACTTTATAAAAACCGATAAAGACCAATATTACAATTACAATTGGAAAGCCGATGGTCATCAAATCCAAAGGATTCATTTACATTCTCCTCTCATTTTCCAACTACTATATTTTTTAATATACGGAATAAGTGGTTAAAAGCTTCACAACTCATGTTGTGGCCAATCACAATTGTATGAATTTTCCAATTTCATTTATAATTATATACCATTTTTTTGCTTAATCACTCATCTACATGTACAAAAATGAATGAATAAAATTGTCAGATCCTTGAAAAAAATTAAAGATGTCGAAATTTGTAGAATTTCGTACTATAATGACTATGAAGGGTTAAAATATATGATGAAATCAGGTGTTATATAAATGAAGGAGAATAATAAAATAATTATTATCATCCAGTCCATTCTTCTACTACTTTTGCTCATTTCGAACCTCTTGATAGATTATTGGATTGTTGAATGCATGGTTAATCTCCTGCTAATAGCAGGGATTGCCATAATTAATATACGAAGCTTACATCACCACAATCAACTGTCTACTAATATAAAAAAGCTTAGAGAAGAAACAGTGGCCCTTGAGCAAATAGTTGGCACTTTGCAGGAAGAAACCGAGGACTATGACCTACTCTTTAACTCTCTTCATGGTGCAGTTTTTTCTATTGATTATATAAACAACCGTGTACGTTTTTCAAAGGGTGCCGAACAGATTTTTGGATACTCTTCAGAGATGTTGATCAAGGACCCAACTATATACAAGGAAATCATTCACCCTGATGATATAAAATATATTGATATACACGAATCAAAACTAAAAGTTGGCCGTTCTTCTAAAGTGGAATTCCGAATTAGTCTTCCAGAAGGACCCGAGAAGTGGGTAGTCCAAACAGCAACTCCTGTCCAAGATCAAGACGGGACTGTTACGAAAATTATTGGACAAATTTTTGACATTACGAAACAAGTGAAACTAGAACAAAAGCTAAAACAACTGGCTTATTATGATGACCTAACAGATTTGCCTAATCGTAAAGCATTAGACCGCCATATCCAAAAAGCGCTAGCACGTTCAAAAAGACATGAACATAATTTCACCTTGATGTTTATTGATTTAGATGACTTTAAAAAAGTAAATGATACAATGGGGCATGAAGCTGGGGATGTGTTACTTAAGGAAGTTGTTAAAAGGATAAATGATTGTATACGTGACGAGGATTTAATTTCGAGAATTGGAGGCGATGAATTCATTATTGTCTTTGAAGAAACAAATAAAGATGTCATTGAAGATATTGCTGAGAGAATACTAGAATTTGTCGCAGAGCCTTATCATATTCATGATCAAGAAGTGAAAATCTCACTAAGCATTGGGGTAAGTATGTATCCTGATGACGGTACTGATAAAGAAACACTCATTGATCACGCGGACAAAGCCATGTACTATGCCAAACATAACGGAAAAAACAATTACAAAATTTACACACCAGATCTAAATACGACTGATCTTAAAAAGGGCCTTCTAGAAAAGTGGGTCGATGCGATACAAAAATTTACGAATTTCTAGCTCAGCTATTGGTTAGACCAATTACTCTAATATAAATGTACAAAGCGACTACCTTTTTTAGGGGTAGTCGCTTTGATTTTCCAATAATACATCCTTCCAAGTGGTAGTGGGAATAAAGTGAAACTTCAATCAGTGGGGGTTTCCTCATCCCCACTGATTGTTAGCCCCGGCCCACACTGTGGGTCACACAGACGTTGCCACAGGAGGTGGCGACTCTAGTCTGTTTTCCTATTCAGGGTTCTTACTGGCGCTCATCCCCCACTTAAACTTCTCGATTCATCTAAAGTTTTGAAGTGAGGGTCTTAGCGCCAGTTGGCACGGGATAAACGGTAATAGGGAGTAATATAATCATGTCGAATATATCCTACTCCCCCTAAGCAACATAAAACCAGGACAACAAGTATTTAACACAAAGTGGATTACCACTTAAAATCTTCATTAACTAGGTCACTTATTACTCCCATAGCAACTTTACATCCCTCACTTGCTGCAATTATTAATTGAGAAGGAGCTGACATTCTATTATCTCCACTTGCATAGACCCCTTCAATATTCGTACGTCCAAAATCATCTGTTTCAATCCCTCCCATGTTATTCATGATACAGCCTAAGTTTTGAGCTAATGGAGAGGCTTGCTCTAATCCAGTAGTAACAAAGCCTCCTTCCCTTACAATTTCTTCACCATTATTAAATTGAATCTTTTCTAAGTGACCATTTTCACCTTTCAATGTCACTATTTTTTCTTCAATAACTATAATTGAATTCTTTGTTAATAATTCTTTCTGCTCTTTTGAAAAAATTTTATTACCATTAGTACAAACAACCAGATCCTTACTCCAATTAAAAATCATTTTGGTCATATGAAAAGCTCGCTCATTTTCTGAAATGACAACTAATGCACGGTCTTTTAATTCCCACCCATCACAAAATGGACAGTTAAACAAGCTTGTACCATAGAAATCATGCATACCTTTTATATCAGGCATTACATCTTTCATTCCAGTAGATAAAATCACCTTAGCAGAACGATAATCATTTCCATCGTCTGTATGGATAATAAAATATTGATTTTCCTTTCTTATATCAATTACCCGTTGATTATGAACCGATATATTTGGATACTTCATCAAATCTTCTTTAGCTTTACGTTTAAATTCTGAAGGTTTGATACCATCTCTTGTTATAAAACCGTGAGATTCATGAGTTATAGCATTTCTAGGTTTATCATCATCAAACAAAATGATATTCTTTTTTGCTCTTGCAAGAACTAGTGAAGCATTTAAGCCTGATGGTCCTCCTCCAATAACTACGCAATCTAACAACATTTTATCGTCCTCCTTAAATTAAATACATTAAAGACTCTTAATATCTATAATTCGCATAAAAAAATTATAACGATTTATGACGATTAATTTTATGATTTTTTTTCGATTCGATTTGTTTTGCAATATCTATAATATATCTATTGTTTAGTTCATCTTTCATCTTCTTTTCTGCTTCAACCATCACATTTTCAATTAAACAATCTCCATTTTTAATATCCTCATGTTCCAATGAACAATTGAATAAAGATGTTTTCCCTTCAATAGCATGAATAACATCTAAAAAAGATATATCACGAGAGTTTCTTACTATGCTATATCCACCATTAACACCCGGAATGGATTCAACTAGTCCTGCTTTAACCAATTTTGTTAAAATCTTGGAAAGGTATGTTGGTGAAAGATTTTGGATTTTTGCTAAATGATCTACTCCAACAGATTTACCCTTTGGTGTTAAAGTTAAATATACCATTGTATGTAATGCATAATTTGTGGCTCTTGAATACTTCATTACTGTCCGCCTTTATCAATATATTAAAGATCTTTAATGTCTGTAATTGATTATAAAAGAATAGAAAATAAAAAACAAGAAATTTACATTCTTGTTTCATTAAAGAGTTTATTCATCCTGTAAACTACGCAAAAAACATTTACTCCTACTACCATGCTCTCTTATGTAGAAGACAATGCCTTAAAGAATACCTTCAAGGCTTGCCTTCTTTTGTGAGAAGGTATTCTTTGTTATGATGAATGTATTCTTAACTAATTACTATAAATCATGATTACCTGTTACTTTTCATAATTAACCTGAAAAATTTTTTGGTTACAATAACTAAACACTAAAACCGAAACTAATATCCAGATGTGATAAGGGGTGTACCTATAGATACAAGGATATTGTCTTTATCCGGTTCTACCCTAAAACCAAATTGCAAATTAAAATATTGATTATCCTTTGTCGGGATAGAAAATTCCCAGTCTTCAACAAATGCCGTTACGGAAACAAAGTCTTGTTCTTCCATTGACTCTATCTCTTTAGCAGATAGCACTTTTAATAGTGAGTTTGATCTTTTTATTAAATCGCTTCTTTTTGTAGTACCATACACAGAAAAATACACTCGTCCTGTATTCAGCTCATTTTTATATTTAGAGTAGATGGTTTCCCACTTTTCATTTGTCCAAGTGGTTCCTGTTACTTCAATCGACTGATGAAGATAATATTCATCATTATTTCTAAATACAGTAATCGTTTTGATTTCAGTTGTATCCTCTTCTTTGTCAATTCTTCTACCTATCTTTTTATAATGGTGCTTCTTTTTCACAGTATCGGGTTCCCAGGAATAACTCTCATCTTGTTTTATTATGGTTCCAATTTCTCTTTCCACATCATTTAATGTGGAAAGTACCCGAGTAGTGCTTTTTATATAGATTTTCCAGCTAGTTATTGTGATTTCTTCTTGTTCAGCTACTTCTACAATCTCCAAAAAATCATAACTCTCACTAGGAAGGATATTTATTAAGAAAAATATTGTAGTAATAATTCCAAATAATTTCATCTGTTTTCACCTCATGATACATCCTTAACAATTATCATGAGGAATATACTAAGCTAGGAAATTATTTTTCTACCAATAGGTTATGGTGTCTAGAATTCCTAAGAATACCATAATGATTCCTGCAACTCTTTGAACATAGAATCCTAACTTTCGACCTTTCTTGTTTACTGCCTTTCCACCTAAATCAAAGAACCAAATAAAAACTGCCGCTAGTAATAAGGGCAAAGAAGTCCCTATTGCAAATATACTAGGCAAAATAACTCCATACGAAGTCGACAGAACCATTGGCATTAGTGTTACGAAAAATAAAATAAACATGGTTGGACAAAATCCTAACGAAAAGCTTGCCCCCATTAGAAAAGCCCCTAGTTTCCCTTTTTTCATAAACCTTTCTGGAATTTTTCCTAATAGGAGTCTCCCCTTAAAAGTGATGAAACCTACCATAAATAGACCAATAACAATCAATAACGGACCAACAAACTTTCTTATCCAAGGAAAATATAATAGTAACGATTGTTCGAACTCCCTACCAAACACCCAAACAAGTAAGCCAAGTCCAGAAAAAACCACAATCTTACCAAGAGTAAAAAAGAGTATTTCCTTCCAAGGAATTTGTGCTTGTAAAGATTTATTCCCATAAATTGTGATAGCTCCTAAATTACCTGTAAATTGACAGGGGGCAAGAGCACCAACAAGTCCTAATACAAAGGCAGCTATCATTGGAATTCCTTCGACATTATAAAACACATTAAAAAATGGACCACTTAAAAGATTACTGATTTTACTAAAGAAGTCATACATAGCCTTTCTCCTTTCTTACTCATTAAATCGGCTTTCTCCTGGTACAATTACACTATATTGATATACTTCTTCTTCTCCTGTTTTCATCTTGGCAGTAACCTCCATCAATAAAGTTCCTGCTGCATGAAACACATTTCCAGTAATCGCAAATTTATTATTATCTAGTTTAAAGGCATTGTAATCTACTTTATATTGAGGAGGCATTGAAATTTTAACCATTACAGATTCCACTTCTCTATGTGTTTGGAAATCAAATTGTATAACATTTAACCCCGGTTCGAATGGAGAGACATGAATATTGACCTTATCTGAGGGTTCTTGCCCTAAAGGATAAACTCCCTGTTCAGCTGCACTTGGCGTTGAAACCATTAACATGGAAGCAAAGAAAAGGACAAATAAACCGTAGAGGAGTTCACTTCTTCCTCTTCGTTTAAATCTTATAACAACTGAGACAGTAAGTTGACGAAGCGCTCGTCGTTGGCTATATCCAATAATCCCAATAAGAATGGTTAATCCTAATTTATATAAGATGGATTTTCCCCAACTGCTTTTATAGAAACTTTCAAAAGTAAAAGATGGAATGTATTGAAACGTCATAAGAATACCAGTCAAAATGACGATGAGCAGGCTTGGTAAAGCCCAATTTGAAAATCGAACTCCAACCTTCTCTAGCCATTCTGAAAACTCCTCTTTTTTCGAATACAATAGTAATGCCAATAAACCACCTAACCAAACGGATGCAGCAATTACATGAAGTTCATTCAAAATAATTGTCAAAACTCCACCATATCTAGGGTATGAGGCATGTCCCATTGTGAACGGTGTTAATAGGAGTGCTATTGTAAAAGATAGTACTTCCATTCTTTTAATGAATAGACCTATAAGAAGAAAGACGAGCTGAATAATAGGTATAAAAATCATCTTAAGTGAGATAAATTCCTTTGGTGAAATTTCAGTAAAAGCTATTCGTTGTTGAATAACCATGAACAGGATTCCTACAAGACTTACTAGAAAAAGAAACCATGATACCCTTTGTTGTCGAAGATTACGATTTTGATCCTTAAGGATCATTTTAGAGAAAAATGAAAGTCCGAATAATAGAGTTATACCTATAAAAAAGAACCAGTATCCTAGTTGCTTTAATCCTATATTATTGATATAAGGTACCTTTTTAAGGGGTGTACCCATAGCATTCTCTTTTAAAGGTGTAAATTCATCTACTGCAAAATAAAACACATCTACATGATCGGGCTGATTCGTCCCTTCAGGATGGCCATACCATGTTACTTGATATGTGCCTTTATTTAAAGATTCATTTAATTCTATTATGAGATGATTTGGATTAGATGGGTCTTGTAATGGTTGCTTTAAAGCATAGGATCTTTCGTTAAAAATCCCGATAGCCGTTAACTCTACTGGTTGGTTAAACCATAAATCTATCTTTTCCACGTTCCCCTTCACAATTTCCCCATCTGATGGTGACTGTTTTAGGAGCTTTAATGGTTCTGACTTTTTATCTTCTAGATTTTCTTCGATAATTTCAAAAGTAAATTTTTCCTTTAGAGGGTCACCGTCTAATGCAATAACTTGTACATCCACTATATATATGCCAGCTGGAAGTATCCCTTCTAATTCCCCAATCACATGGCCCTTGTCAGATAAATCAGCATAGATGTTTGATAATTGGATTTTATTACCTTTTGTGTCAGTTACCTTAATTGAATTGGAATGAATAACAACTGGGTCTTTGAACCAAAACTCTATCGTTTTGGGACTCTGGGTACTTCTTTCTCCTCCTTGAGGTTGAGTTTTCACTAATGATGAATGGGCTTCTACAAAAATGCTTGGACTTAAAAATACAAAGAGTATGAATATCAAGAGTAATTTTATGCACTTTAAAGGCACAATCTCCCCCCTCCCTTTACAACCTAATTCCCTTGCGTTAGGAGTAACCTACTCCTTTTTGGGAATACGTCAGCCTCCTTCTATACAGGTAGAACTAGAACTTCCAATTGCATGATTCAAATCCTTTATTAGGTCATCCAGAATTTCTATACTTATACTGTCACATATTTGTTTATCATTAATATCAATACCATAATTCTGAAAGATTTTTGTTGTCTCTAATCCCCATATATCAACTACATCCCTTACCTTCATGTTGGGTTGTATAACCATACGTAACCTCCTATGTTATTCTCTGTCTATACCATTTAATATCCTCTTCCGCGAACTTCCTGTAATTGTATCGACTACATTACTATCTATTTATAGGCAATGTAACTGGATAGGGCATCCCCCATATTAGTTATTACTTTTTCTTTTTCATCTTAAAGAACGGGAAATGAAAGCCCATATCTTTATACAAGCCGTTCAACAGTTGCGCTTCCCCTGTTTATATAGCAGTACTATCACATTTTATCTTTACATTCATGGTAATGGCTCTCAAAATAAAGCCATTTCCTTTTCTATGGTGTGCAAAAAATGTATCTTCAATTAATAAGCTCTATTCTCGCAACACCCTGACCAATTAATCTTATACTTTGTTCCCGCGTTCCCACTCCTAAACTAACTGCTAAAACTACTATAATACCTTAATATCTAATTGATAATTTTCCTATCTGAACAATACTACTAGCAGATTGTTTTCTCCTTCTAACGAAAAAGGCGAATAGGGAGTTTTCCTAATCACCTTTCCTTCTTATGAAACATTATTCTTGTTGTGTGAATCTCTACTAACGACATTTGTTCTAGTCCCCTGAAGATACTTAACTTCCTCAGTAAGTATCTTATTCTGTTCAATAACATTCCCTAGTTGTTTTCTAAGGTCATCTAGCTCTTTGTTACTAATATTAATCGAATTGCTTGTATTACAGTCCTTTTTCCCACCAGAAAACAATCCTTTCATACAAAACAACATCATTAAAGGACATAGAAGATAAAGAATCCATTCCATATAAACACCTCAAATCTTTTTTAATTGTTACCCCAGAATTTTAGTCTTCATTATTCAATTCCATAAACTCACCACAAGCAGCCATCATCTTTTGTCCCTCTGGGGAATTCATAGCATTCATCATCTGCATCATTCCATTTTTATTCATGTTTCCGGACATGTCAGCTGATGCAAACTGCCCAACAACTAACAGTGTTGCAAGGGCAAAGGAAAATCCTAGTGCTATCTTCTTTTTCATAACCTATCACTCCCTTCTTATTTTGACTCAAATTTAATTGTAGACAGTAAGTTTGGAGATTCTATGAAGACCAAGATTATTTTTTCAAGGGCTTCCACTTTCTTAAGAATAAGGTATTGGTTACAACCGAAACAGAACTAAAGGCCATAGCTCCCCCCGCTAATATAGGATTAAGTAATCCTATTGCTGCAACTGGAATAAGAAGTACATTATAACCGAATGCCCAAAATAGATTCTGGCGTATTTTTCTCATAGTCGCTTTAGAAAGACGGATTGTATCCACTATTCCAGTTAAGTCCCCTCGCATTAGAGTAATGTCTGCAGCTTCAATGGCAATATCTGTACCAGTTCCGATGGCAATTCCTACATCTGCTTCAGCAAGCGCAGGGGCATCATTTATTCCATCTCCAACCATCGCTACTACTTTACCTTTTTTCTTTATCTCACTAACTTCTTTAGCTTTATCTTCAGGTAGCACTTCTGCAAGTATACGGTTAACCCCTACCTCTTCACCAATTGCTTTCGCTGTTAGCTTATTATCTCCAGTCATCATGACTACTTCAATTCCCATTTCTCGTAACTTCTTTATGGCTGATGCGGAGGATTCCTTAACAGTATCTGCTACTGCAATAACACCTTGTATCTTTCCATCAACAGCCATTATCATCGCAGTTTTACCTTGACTTTCTAGTTTATTTTTTACAGGGATTGTTTCCTCATAGGCAACACTATTTATCTCCATTAACTTCGAATTACCAATAAGCACCTCTTTATCATCTACAACCACCTTAATTCCGTGACCGGGTATTGCCTCGAAATTAGTTGTAGCAGTAAGTGTAAGGTTCTCTATACTTGCTTTCGTTACGATCGCTTCTCCTAAAGGATGCTCTGACCCCTTTTCGGCTGATGCCGCTATTCTCAAGATATCTTCTTCCGACAAGTTCCCAAACAGATGTATATCAGTCACATCTGGTTTCCCTTTTGTAATCGTTCCGGTCTTATCTAGGACAACAGTCGTAATTCGGTGTGCTGATTCTAAGTACTCTGCTCCTTTTATTAATAAACCATGTTCAGCTCCTTTACCAGTTCCGACCATTACAGCCGTTGGTGTAGCTAAACCAAGAGCACAAGGACATGCGATTACTAGAACAGCCACTGTATGAATTAATGCCGGAGAAAAGCCAAGTACAAAATAGCTAACACCAAAAGTTATAATGGCAATTAAGATTACAATAGGAACAAATATCCCAGATATCTTATCAACTAATCTTTGTATAGGAGCTTTTGAACCCTGAGCTTCTTCTACAAGCTTTATGATTTGTGCCAGGGCTGTCTCATGACCTATCTTGGTAGTCTTAAAAGTAAAGGAACCATGTTTGTTAATCGTACCTCCAATGACTTGATCGCCTTTTTTCTTTGTCACCGGCATACTCTCACCCGTTAACATTGATTCATCAATTGTCGTACTTCCTTCTATGATTTCGCCATCAACTGGTATTTTTTCACCTGCTTTTACAAAAATCACTTCATCAACTTCAACTTCATCAATAGGTATATCCATTTCTACTCCGTCCCTAATAACTTTTGCTGTTTTAGGTTGAAGTTTCATTAACTTTTTAATTGCCTCTGAAGTTTGTCCCTTGGCTCTTGTTTCTAGAAGCTTACCCAATAAAATTAAGGTGATAATAATTGCTGCCGCTTCAAAATATAAGCCACCTTCTAGTTTAAAAACCGTTAAAAACATGCTATAAAAATAGGCAGCTGAGGTACCTAGTACAACTAAAACAGCCATATTGGCACTTCTGGCTTTTACAGCATGAAAAGCATCTTTATAAAAGTGAGCGCCTACATAAAATTGTACAGGGGTTGCTAATAGTAACTGTGCCCAGGGAGTTAAATGGAATTTAAAGGGTGAATTCATATCATACAACATGACAAAATCAGAAATCATTTGTATAAAAAAAGGGATGGATAATAAAAGACCTAGGATGAACTTTTTTCTTAAAAGGTTATACCCTTGCTCTTTTTTATCCTTTTCTGCCTCTTCTGTAGATTCTCCCAATGATGCACGATAACCCAGTTTTTCAATAGCTTTTACTAGTTGACTAGTGGTTACTTGTTCTTCAATATACTCGACTGTGGCACTTTCATTAGCTAAGTTAACATGAACCTTTTGAACACCACTCAGCTTACTAATTGATTTCTCAATTCTATTTACACAGGACGCACAAGTCATTCCACTAATAGAAAATGTGGCCTTTTTTGTGTGAACACCATATCCAATATCTTTTATGGTCTTAATAATTTCGCCTATATCCGTTTTCTCTTGATTATACTGAACAGTTGCTTTTTCATTTGCTAAGTTTACATTTATTTTCTGAACTCCGTTTAAACTTGAAATTTTGCTCTCAATTCGGGAAACACATGATGCACATGTCATCCCACTTAATCGTATAGAAGTTTCTTTGAAAGTAGTTTTATTTTCCACTTCATACCTCCTCCACCTTTGATTAAACTTAGTGTAAACAAAAGATTTGAAGAAATTGTGAAGTTCACCAAATTACTTAATAAATTTATAAATAAAATGGAGGGAAATCCTTGTTTTATCGTGTCCATTACTAAATATTATTTTGAAAGTATCCCAACTTTTTCTTCGTATTCATCTTTCTCTATTTCACCACGAGCAAATCTTTCTTTTAAAATGATAATTGAAGTATCTTTTCTTCTCTCGAAGGGTTTCATTATTAATATAAGAAAACCGTATATAGAAAGTCCTACAACCACAATCCAAAATAATAAATTTAACATCATTCCTAACCCCATCCTGATCTCTCCTTCCTATGGAACCTCTATCACATATGGGACTGTTATTAGTTCTCCCTCATGTTTAAATTGTAGCCAAATTTTATATATTCCATTTGTAGGAAACCTAGTCATAAATATCGCATTAGGGCCACTATCTTCAGCATTCATTGGATGACTATGCAGGTACTCTTGACCATTCTTACTTACAATGACTACATGTCCATTTGCTCCTAAATATTTTTCTAAGTTTGTTATATCTGAACCAGACTGATTTTTTACATTAAAAGTTAGTGTAACATCTTTATTAACAGTTAAGTCATCAAAAGAAAGGGATACAATCTTATTTTCTAAGCTTTTTGTAAGTTGATCGTCCACTGTTACAGACTCGTTTTTATTTTCACCCTCGACATTAATCCACTTTGTAAGTGTAGTTGTATTGGAATTTTGGGGAACCACATCAGCTATTAGCTTGTATTTTCCTCCTTTTGGAAAGTTCAATTCTACTGTAAATTTCCCATCTTCAGTTAAATCTGGATGTAAGTGCTGAAAAACAGAAAGATCTTCACTATGAACGATTAGGTGCATTAATTTCTCATGCTCAATATCAAATTCCTTTACTCTCTTACCCTTACTATCCATTATTTCTATTTCTAACGTTTGATTTCTATTTTGAATAGGTTCTTCTTCAAATGACCAACTAGCATCTAAGGAGTTACTTTGTCCTTGATGATGCACATGTTCATTTTCCATATTTGTTCCTAGGTTTTCTGAGTTTGCCTGCCCATCCTTAGCTATTTGTTCCCATTTCTCTCCAAAATCTTTAGAGAGAAAAATGTTTCTATTATAAGTAGTAAAAACGATCTCCTCTTTATTTTCAGGATTAACTGCAATATAAGAAATTGCATCCTCACTATCTACCTCGGGAACGGATAAATCATGTTCTGTATCCTGTTTAAGGTCTATTACCTTAATGGACATTCCGTCTTGAATCATTCCAAGAACGAGATCCCCATCATTCGTAAAGGAGACGGCTGTTGCTAATGAAGGAGATATTTGTTTGAACTGATCTCCAAAATCATGAGAGATATAAACTCCACTGTTAGTTGTTACGACAACCGTTCCTTTTTCAGTTGGATGAACAGCGAGAGCAGAGGGTTGGCCTTCTAAACCAACCATTTCACTTTTGTTCCAACTCTTTGTTTCATCTAATGTAAAATGTAAACCTGTTTCATTCATTCTTGAATTCTTTTGAGGGTTAAATACATATATTGCATGTGACTGGTATCCAACTGCCATGCCGTGAAAATCAATTTCACCATACAAATCTACTATTTCTATATTTAAGCCCATATCTGTACTTTTAATCACACCGAATGGATTTTTTAAATTTGATCCTGGACCGGGGTGACCACTACTATAAAATCCATTGTCTACCATTGAAAAGCCCATATAATCATGCTTTTCACCTTCGGGAATGGACCAAGAACCATCTTTATATACTCTTAATCCATCGTGGGCTGGTACATAAATTTCGTTTCCATCATGGGTATAGCCAAGACCGTGAATGTGCATAAAATCTATATTTTCTGATCTAGCTTCTTCACTGTTACTATTTTCATTAGAAAAAGCCATTGCACCCGTAAAGATTGTAGCAAGGAGTAATAGCCCTATGGAAGCTTGTACCCATTTTTTATATTTCGCTTTTATTTCTTTCTCTTTTCGTCCTGATTGTTTCTTTACATCAATTTTCTTTATATTTTGATTGATGGTCCACAATAAAACCACTGAGATCAACACTAATACAAGGAGGGTGTAGAACCCATACATTAATAAGGTATTCAAAAAGACTTCACGCTGATGTTCTTCCTCTGATCCATGTGCAAATACCTTAATTGGAATACTAAATAGCAGTACGATCGCTGATATCAATCTAGCTAATACACTCATTCTTTTTCTTCTCCTCTTCTCTTTATGATAAAGTAATACACGACTCCAACTACAGAGATGGGTATCCCCATCCATAAGCATACTTTTATAAACATTTTTGCATAGGCCATTATATTTTGTTCAAGCATATATGAGCCTGACATCGTTAAGCAGACGATCCCTAACATAATCAGGATTAGAGCAATGATATATTCAACTTTCTTCAATTTGCTCCTCCTCTCGATACAGTGGAAATATGAGATGTATGGCGGTACCTTCGCCCACTTTACTTTTTATGTCAATCGTGCCGTTTTGTAATTCAACTAACTCTTTTACAATTGCCAGCCCTAAACCAGTACCTCCAAGCTTTCTTGTTCTGGATTTATCTACCCGGTAAAAGCGATCGAATACATAAGGTAAGTCTTGTTCAGGGATACCAACTCCTGTGTCTTGAATTGAAATAATAGCTTGGTGATTTAATTCTTTCAATGATAGAGCGATGGATCCTCTATTCGTATAACGAATCGCATTTTCTAGTAGGTTTAAAAGGACTTGTTCTAACCGACTACGATCAGCGACAATGATTAAGTCATCTGATGCAAGCATATGCCTTACTTCTAGTCCCTTTTGTTCTGCTGATAATTTCACTTTGGCTAAACTATTCTGAAGAACCTTGTTAAGCGAAATTTCTTCTTGGTATAAATCAAATTTACCTTCTTTCATTTTTGAAAGCTCAAATAAATCATTGATAAGTTTGGAAAGTCTTTTTGCTTCTTCTTCAAGAATAGTAATATATTCATCCCGTTCCTGTTCGGATTTGTACCTTTTTTCCTTAATAGCCCTTGTGAACCCTTCTAGATACGTAATAGGTGTTCTAAGTTCATGTGAAATATTCGCAAAAAACTCTGTTCTAGTATTCTGTATTCTGTCAAGTTCCTGAGCCATATCATTAATAGCCATGACTAAGCTTCCTATTTCATCTTTACTACCTGCCTTCATTCTAATAGTAAAATCACCTTTGGATATTTTCTTTGTTGCTCGTTCAATTTCAATTAATGGATTTGTTAATTTTCTAGAGATAATGAACGTAAATCCCATTGCCAATAAAATGGATCCGACTCCGGCTAAAGTAACAAGATTTTGAATTTGTTCCAAGGAGTCATATATTCCTTCCACTGAGGTCAACACAATCAAACCACCAATCACTTGGTCATTATTAGAAATCGGTTTCCCAACTAAATAATATCGATTAGGTGAGTCACTTCCCCGTACCCCTTGAGCATGCCCATTGGTAAACAAATCTGCCAGGATTTCTGAATCGACCTGTATTCCTTTTGAATAGAGATTCGCTCCTGAATTTGAGACAACAATTCCTTTCTCATTAAAAACAATAATTTGATGATCTGTTAGATTCCCTAGTAGTTCAAACACAGTTAATAAATTTTGATCTTCTAACGAAGACAGAGATTCAGAATAGCGAGAGGAAAGACTAGTAAGCTCTTCTTGTACTTGTTTAAAGTAGAAACCAGTGAAAATTTGATTCACCGTATAACCTAAAGGAAGTAGGATGAGTAGCAGCAATAACATAATGGTAAGACCCATTTTAACTACAATGCTATTCCATCTCATTTCGAATCCTCATTTGGATTAAACTTATACCCAACACCCCACACTGTTTTGATTGGATTATAGGATAAACCGGCCTTTTTTAATTTTTCACGTATGTTTTTAATGTGAGTATCCACCGTTCTTACATCTAATACTTCATCCACAACCCATATTTGATCTAATAGTATTTCTCGGGTAAATACTCTTGAAGGATGATTGGCAAGGGCAAACAGGAGATCAAATTCCTTTGGAGTAAACACGACTTCTTGTGCTTGTACAAAGACTTGTCGATTTTCTATACCTATTTTTAGAGCATCAAAAATCATATACTCATTTTCACCTGATGATGAAGTTGATGTAGTTGCTGACCTTCTTAGCAATGCATGAACTCTGGCTAATAACTCTTCAGGTTCAAAGGGTTTACCCAGATAATCATCTGCACCAATCGTTAAACCATGCACTCTATCACTGACATCGGACCTCGCTGTAAGCATTAAAATGGGGGTTACAGTGTCCGTTTCTCTAATCTTATTACAGACTTCCCAACCATCTATACCTGGCATCATAATATCAAGAATGATAAGGTCATAAATTGAAGTCTTCATCTTATTTAATGCCTCAAATCCATCCATGGCTTCTACAACGTCATAAGAGTCATCAAGGTATAATCTTATTAACCTTCTCATCGTTGATTCATCATCAATCACTAATATATTTTCTTTGGACATAGTATCCCTCCCCGATTGAGGATTATTTATTTTCCACACACTTGTCTACTTCCTGCTCTTTCTTGGCCCAATTAAAGAAAATATATCCAATAATAGAACAAAACACAATCTCTTGTGCCACCTTCATTATGATTCCACCGAGTTGTTGGTCATCTAATGGTGGTAACATAGGGAACAATGGTTGATTGGTTATATACGTTGGATACATGGTATGGTCAGCAAAAAGAATGAGTGCACAGGCAGGTGTTAACAGAACACCACCAGCAAAGATGTACCCTATTTTTTGTACCTCAGTTAATGTATCCATTTCCTTTACAAGTGGTATTATGGGGACCCACATTAAAAATGCTGAAACCGTTAATATAACATGACTCATGGAATGAAAGATTGTATTTTGAACTAAATACTCAAAGATAATGGGAATATGGTAAAAAGAAAAAAGAACATTAAAACCTAATAATAGAAATAAAGGTCTTTTAAAAATACCTAGTCTTACTTTTGATATCCATTTTCCAGTTTCGCCATTCTGTAAACCATATAAAATCAATGGTGGAACTACGATATAAACAAGAGATTGTTGGAGCATATGAGCACTAAATAAATATGAGTCTCCTAGTACATGAAGGGGACTACCAAGTGCTAGAAAAAGAGTAAATAAACCAGATCCGAATGCTATTTTTTTTATCATGATCTTTCTTGACCCATTAATAAAAACAATATAAACAAAGGTTAAAATTAAAAAATATAAAGGGTCCCATAGTTCAAAAAAAGTATAATGTTGGAAAAAACCATCATGATCTTCGGAATCACCGTGGGCTTGTCCTATCAACGGTGAGAAAGAAAGATAAGCAACCAAAATACATAATAGGTAAAAAAGTTTTATTTTCATTGGTAACTTCCTTTTCTTTAAGATTACTTAATAGTTATAACAAGCAAATATGTAGAAAGTGTGAAGAAAATAAAAAAGAAGGTAGGATGACCTAACTTCTTTTCAAAAAGTCACATATTTTTAGTGCCAAAAGCATTCCAACATTATTAGTTAAAGATATGAATTACCGGCCACCTTATACTCAAATTACCAAATAATCTCCTGACTTCATTTGAATAACATCGGCCTTCATGCCTTTGCAAACAATCAAAGCGGTGCTCCTCCAAGTGCTCTTTCTTTCTCCAACGTGACATATAATATTTCATAATTAGGTTTCAGTCTTGATTCCCTGCCGATTTCAACTCACTCCCTACATATTGGTTTTTCATTACAGTATGACTTGGGCATTACAATTCTCCGAGATGTCATTAATCTTTAACTAAAAGATAAGTGCTAATCCATGCTTAGTATACCGATGAAACATTTGTCATTATTTGTAATTGAAAATTTTGACTTATATCCTATAATAGTGTTGTTTATCATGATCTTTACTATTTAATTCATAAGTTTTATTTTCAATATTTAAAGCCGATATTAAATATATAATTATAAATTCAAGAGGACTATTAACATGACAATTAGAAACAACAAGATCCTAAAAAACTTACTGTATTTGTGCAGTTTTCTCTTACTAATGTTAATCATATATATAACTCTCCTTAAAATAACTTATTCTAATTTAAATCCTGAAAGAGATATTCAATCTCATAATAAATACAATAATATACAAGCTGACGATGATAAAAAATCGAATAAAATGATAGACGATAAACTCTCAAAACAACATGATGAACAAGTGCATCCTGCTTCAATAGAAGTAACTCCAAGGTTAGATACCTTAAAGAATAACAAGCCTTTACTAATTGATCGTAATAAAATAAAGTCAATTGACAAACAGATAAAATCTCCAGTAATAAATGAAGGAAAGTTTCATAGTACCTTTGGCAAAGAGGTGATTTTTATTTACTTCACCCATAACCGAGAATCTTTCTTACCATACTTTCCTAAAGATACGACTCCTGATGAAGCCTATCATTCAGAAATAAATATATCTCTTGTTGGAGAGCGACTTCAACATTCCTTAAGATTAAATGGGATTTGGAGTACTGTATTTAATAATGATATTTTCACCATACTTGATATCCTTAACTTAGACTTTAGCCATTCCTACGCTATCTCAAGAGAAATGGTCAAAAAGGAAAAAAAATCTAACAAAAGTCTAGTGTTATTTTTTGACTTACACAGAGATTCTTTAACAAGAGAATATACTACAACAAGTATCAATGGTAATGATTATGCAAAGTTGTTGTTTGTGATCGGAAACGGACATACCAACTATAAGGAGAATTTAGCCTTTGCAAATGAGCTTCACGAATTAATAAATATGAAGTATCCTGGACTTTCAAAAGGTGTAATGATAAAAGATACAACCCAAGGTAATGGAGTATACAATCAAGATCTCTCGCCAGGTAGCGTAATCATTGAAATTGGCGGAGTAGAAAATTCATTTGAAGAACTGTTTCGGTCAGCAGATGTTCTTGGGTATATAGTCGGAGAATATTATTGGGAGAATTACCATTGATGTTTTATAGCAAACCAAAAGGACTCAGAAACAAAACTTTCTGAGTCCTTTATATTTTACTTATGCATTGACAAATGGTATTAAGCATTCTCTCTACTAGCAAAAACTTATTTATAAATTTCTTCAAAACCATAGCATTTAATAAATTTAGCGAAAAACTTAAGCCTCTTAAATCTAAAAAAAACACGGAGGACATAAAACATGCAAGAAGGAGAACTCCCCAATTCGTCTACCATTTTTCATTAACGTTTTATCTAGAATATTACATAGTCTTCAGAATCATTATGAGCTTATGGGAGTGTAAAAAGTAAACGTGGTTCCTATTCCTACTTTACTTAATTCAATAATGAGCTTAACTATAGACAAGCCAAGTCCATGCCCGTCTTTTTGGTTCGTGCTCTATCCTTTATAAAATCGTTTAAACACTTCGTTGTACATGAATATTTCCAATTACATTTATGAAAAATAATAGTTGTTATTAAGTAATAGGAGGAATTGGAATGCAGAATATTAATAAGACAGAGCTCCAAGCTTGTATAAATGAGTGCGAAAGTGCACTTTCTCATTTACAAAGTGCGATGAATAAAGTAACAAATGAAAAGCTTCAACATGCTGCTAGAGACCTTGAACAATGTATTTCTGAATGTAGAAGTATGCTTTAACCAGCAAGAAATGTAACAGGGAAGATAGACTTCCCTGTTATTTAAGTTTTTTTCATCTAATAAAGAGAAACGTGGTGAGATCCTATGCTAAAAGATATTAAGCAATTAGAAAAGCCGCTTATCATACTCCTAATTGGCGTATTACTTTCCCATTTAGGAACCTAT
Organism: Bacillus salitolerans; assembly: GCF_042680805.1. NCBI lineage: Bacteria > Bacillati > Bacillota > Bacilli > Caryophanales > Bacillaceae > Bacillus > Bacillus salitolerans. The sequence continues at coordinate 28,545 of NZ_JBHUEM010000011.1, forward strand.
ATGGTTTTACCAATGTTGCCAATTATTTTGACGACAGATACAAACCTAACAGTCATCCAAATCGGGACAATCTTAGCGAGTATTGCAATCGCCTTTCAATTTGGAAGTATAATCGGCGGAATATTAGCTGATCGTATAGGTAGAAGATTTGTGATTGGGCTCGGTGCATTAGTAGGAGGAATTGGAATTTTTGGTTTTGGTATTTTTTCTAGTTATAGCTTGTTCCTAATTTCAGCTATCACGATGGGAATTGGAAATGGATTAAATGCACCCTCCACCAAAGCAGCAATAGCCGCGTTAGCCTCAGGTGAAACTCAAACAACCGCCTTTTCATTTCGGGGAATTGCAGCTAATATCGGAACTGCATCAGCAGGGTTGATTATATTCTTTTTGATTGCGGAGTCATCAAAGTTTATTTTTTGGATTGCAGGGATTATTTATATTTTACTCACTATCAAAAGTTGGACTCTGTTACCTAAAAATTGTGGAGATGGACCATGTCCCATTTTACCAGTGGGGGCTTATAAAGAAGTATTTAAAAATAGACCATTTATTATTTTTAGTTTTGTAAGTATTCTAATTTGGGCCCTATATGCACAATTGTCCTTTGCCTTACCGTTAAGAGCGACAGAGGTTTTATCCGAACCTAAAAACGTAGCATTAATATGGACATTAAACAGCTTTATTGTTATTACTTCTCAGGGTCTCATTACTCGTAAGGTTATTAGTCGAGTTCATCCATTAACTGCATTAAGTGCTGGTGTCACTTTTATAGGCTTTGGAGTTGGGTCCCTCTATTTTTCTCATTCATTTATCTACTTAGCCGTAAGTGGATTTATATTTGTGATTGGTGAAATGTTAATACTGCCTACAATTGATAGTATGATATCACAATTATCGAAGGCTGAGTTAATTGGGGTATTCTTTGCCCTTGCTAATGTCGTATCGGGCCTAGGTGAAGCTGGAGGTAAATCTATAGGTGGTGGGCTTTTATCAAATGGAGTAAACAATGCACTACCTTGGATCATATTTTCTATTACTGGCGTTTTATTATCCATTATCATTTTATTATTAAAAAAATGGGAGCCACTTAACACATCATTAAAGAAAGCAGCAGTCAAAAATGATCGGCCGATACAAGCTCCCCATGTTACCATTGAAACTTCGCACACACGTACACATCCTTATAACAACTGGGAACAAGAAGTGTTTTTTAGACACAGACCAAAAACGGAGTAAAAAGGGAGGAAAAGGATGCAGCAACATCACGAACACTCGAACCAACAACATCAACAAAAGACAAATGTTCTGGTCGGGGATGTAGAAGTACTTATTTCATCCCATCAGGACTCCTTAAATATTAAAGTTTGTGAAAAAACCGGTTTGAACCCAAAATTATTACGATCACACGAAAAAATCATGCATCTTATTATCGTTAGTAAGGATTTAGAAGAATTTCATCACCTTCATCCTGCACAATTAACTGAAAATGAGTTTAGTGTAGATGTTTCCTTATCAAATAAAGAGTATGTTGCATTTGTCGATATCAAGCCAGAAGGAATGAATTATTCCATAAAACCTATACCAATCGTCATTGAGGGCAGAGAAAATCCTGACATACCTTCACAATCTAAATTAAAAAAAGATATAAATACAACAAGAGAATTAAATGGAAAGATAGTTGAACTACATTCAAGCCCTTTAGTTGTTGGGGAGGATATCACCTTTCGATTTGACCTAAAAAATGCGACCCCGATGCCCTATTTAGGTGCATTAGGACATGTGGTAATTATCGATGAAAAAATTCAACAATTCATTCATGTCCATCCACTTAATGAAGATAAACCTATTTTTGTAGCACATTTTAAAAAAGCAGGTCTTTATAAAATGTGGGCAGAATTTATACTTGACAATGAGTTGTTAGCATTTCCATTTGTAGTTCAGGTGACAAATATTTTGATGAAGCAGGGGATTCATTAATAATCCCCTGCTTTACTATTCCTTGTATAATCTCTAACAGTGTTGGTAACTCATTTACATTTACCATCCTAGAAAAATTAAAAGAGAAGATTAACCTTCTCTTTGTTGATTAAATAGTATAATCCCTATAATTTTTAACCGGATATCATAATTAAAGCAATTAAATAACAAATTATTCAATTTATATATAAACACTTTCAATTAACTATGAGAAAATTTATTCATTCAGGTTAATTATAAAAATCAATCACCCAACCTGCTCCCGATCTACTGTTTTTTCCTCATCCACGAACAGAATTCCTAATTCATGATGCTCTCCATCATATAATGCACGTTGAACGAGGCGAAGCTCTCCATTCGTATCGATGACCTCCAGCTTAGCGAAGGCACGATTCTTCTGAAGTGAATAATAAAACTCATCTACACTCGCGACGGAAACACCATTCACCTTCGTGATGATCTCTCCAACTTGCAAGGCCATTTTTTCAGCTGGAGACTTTGGAATAACACCTAATATGACAAGTCCATGCCCTCTTCTTGAGAAGTATAGATAATCGTCATCTTGGACCCGGTGCTGAATCGAAATTAGCTCTCTACCAATCATCGCAAGTAGTGCAGTAGCAATTCCCATTAATGGCATCCAATACGTAACAATAGCCAATACGATCATAAAAACAGCTAAAGCCATTACCTTTCTACCTGTGTAGAAAATCGATTCTTGTGGTAGACTTCCTTTTATCTTTTGGTAAAACCCTATACTAAACGGCACTAAACATAAAGCATATGATTCTTGTCCAATTGATAGCAATGGCCACCAATCAAACACAGACGTAACTGCATCTCCTGGAAGAAGAACAAACATTGGAATCATCCATAATCGATTGACAACATGAACGCCGATGATTCTACCTCGCCTACTTCTCTCAAGCCTAGGTGAACTTAATTGTGAACCATTTCTCATAATTAAATACGCTTCTGTTGCTAGCAGCATAGCAAGAAGGGCTGCAAATGAGGCTGGGTGAATGAGGCTTAAATCATGTAACAACGTATCAACCATATGGTTCCCAGTTTCCCACTGTGGTAAGGATAGAGAGAATAATAAGGCTAACCCTATGACAAACGCTGGTGATAACCAACGAAAGCGAATGGTCAAACTAAACACAACAGTCAGGGTCGCAATAAGAACGATCCCACCAACAGGTATCACAATGCCTAACCCAATCGTAAATAAAGAAAGGACTAGACCAGGTAACAGACCGTTTGTTATTGCATACTTCCACTCACTAACTGCATCGAATATACGAATATGAAAGTGTCTACGCTCCTGCTTTACACGATTAAACCCAATGATTAGAGACAAGATCACTACCAGATAAAAAATAGGATGGAGAAAAAAACGTCCAACACCTGTAATAAATTCAACGAACCAATCCACATTCTCACCGCCTTACGCAAGTAACACGTATTTATCCTTTATTTTATCAAAACCAAACGTTACAGTAATTGTTTTTTATTGCCAGCTATCCGGATTTTCCAGTTTCTAGCATATAAAAATTTTGTTTAAAAACAAAAAAGTACACCCAAATGTAGTTGGGTATACTTTTCGACAAGTAGGATCGTTGTTCCTGCTTTTAATTAGAATAATGATTTAATAGCAGTTTCAAGCTGGATATCATTTTGTTGATTGCGGATTTTTTCAATGATCGCTTGCTCAAGCTTGCTTGCTGTCTCGGTGGTGATAGTTCCTGTTTGTTCAAGTCCAGCTGTCTGTTGGAATGCTTTTACAGCTGTTACTGTTTCTTGTCCGAAATAACCGTCTTCACGTCCAGGATTAAAACCTAAGCCCTTGAGCATTTTTTGAGCATTTTTAATACTCTCATTGTTCATATCAAACGTTAATGGCTTTTCAACCTGAAGTGGGTTTACATAATAAAACTCAGGTTGATTAACAGGAATTGTTGGTTCTACTCCTTTTTCATGAATCCAATTTCCATCAGGGGTTAACCACTTAAAGAATGTTAATTTAATGTTGCTTCCATCCCCCATCGGAACAGCCTGTTGTACCGTACCTTTTCCAAAGGACGTTTTCCCAACAACATCATATCCACCAGCTTCCTTCATGGCTGCAGCCATAATTTCAGAAGCAGATGCACTTCCCTCATCAATCAGAACAGATATCGGATATGGTTTCTTTTCCGTGATAGAAGAGAAGAATCGTTTCTTTTCACCCGTTCTTTCTTCAATTTGTACGTATGGTTTATCCTTTGGTAGGAAAAGCTTTAGCATTTGTTCAACACTTTCTAAATACCCACCTGGATTTCCTCTAACATCTATAACAAGACCGTCCATACCTTGGTCCTCTAAACTTTTTATCGCTTGCTCAAAATCAGCTGCTGTATCTGAAGAGAAGGATGTCACTTCTACATAACCAACCTTCTTTCCGTTATATTCCTTCATTTCTGGATAAACCGTCTCAAGTGGTATTTCATCACGTGTAACTGGAATTGTTAAAACGTCATTAACTCCTGGACGGAGAATATCCAATTCAACCACTGAACCTTTTTCGCCACGGATTTTTAGAACTGCTTCATATAAATCTAAGCCTTCAAGGCTTTCCCCATCTACTTTTAACACTTGATCATTCGACTTTAAACCTGCTTTTTCAGCTGGCGAATTTTTAAATGGAGCTACAATGGTTACCTTACCATCTACCATACTAACCTCTGCTCCAATACCTTCAAAGGAAGACTCTAGATTTTGAGAAAATTGCTCCGCAGTTTCAGCATCCATATAAACGGAATATGGATCCCCAAGCTTACCAAGCATCCCCTCGATTGCCCCTTCAATTAACTCTTCTCCCTCAATCTTCTTTACGTAATTAGCAGAAATTAAATCATATGCTTGCTTTACCTTATCAAATCCAACAGGCTCTGTACCATTTCCATCCGTTTTGTATTGTGACTCACCTGTTTCTTCTCTAACGCCCTGTTCCAATGGAGATTCACTTCCAAATCGGTCCATAACCAGGTACGTTCCCCCGCTTCCTACTAGTAGGGATACTGCCATTAACAGTGCTGTGACTTTCTGGTTCATCAACATCCTCCTCACCCACATCCAAGTTACAGTTATGTACTATTGTAAAACGAATAGACAAAAAATACACTTTTTTTGTACAAAAAAGCACCACACATGCAAAAGTGCGATGCCCTTACTATGTATTATGTCACGCTTGTACGAAATATGAGTAAAAGCTTGTACATTGTATCATAGTACATGATTAAATGGAAACGAAATGGTAACAATCGTCCCTTCTCCGCATTGACTTTGAATATCGATAGAACCTCCGTGATTTTCAATAATTTGCTCCGTCACCATGAGACCAAGACCTGTTCCCGAAGGTTTAGTCGTAAAGAAAGGTTCAAAGATTTCGGCTAAGATTTCCTCTGGAATGCCTTCTCCTTCATCTTCCACCTGAAGAGTTACCGCCTCTTTTTCATACGTTACATCTATCCTGATAGAACCACCATTCTCCATACTTTCTATTGAATTTTTTAGAATATTAATGATCACTTGTTTGATTTGCGTTTGAACACAAGATATGAATACCTCTTGAATCGCATAATTTTTTTCAATTAATATTTTTTTCGTCAAAGCTTCTACTTCAATTAATACAATTACCTCATCTAGTAGCTGAATGAGATTCGCTTTGCTAAAATGCTGAGGATGTTCTTTAGCTAACGAGAGTAACTCTCCCGATATCATCTCAATCCGTTCAATTTCACTTAACATAATCGGGAGAAACTGCTCCAAAGACGTGACGTCTTTTAGCCCAAGCTGGAGAAAGCCTTTTAACGAGGTTAAAGGGTTTCTTATTTCATGTGCAATACCGGAAGCTAATTGACCGACGGTAGAAAGCTTCTCTGAACGAATCATCATTTGATGATTCAAGTTTCTTTCCGTAATATCTCGAAAGATAACTTGAACAGCTGGTACGCCTTTATAAACGGTTGGAAACCCGATTATTTCAATATCGATTGTCTTTCCAGCAAGCGTTAACATGACTTGTTCCATTAGCTCAGGTATTTCATGATCATATATAATTCGATTCATCCGCTCTATGCATATCTCATGAAAATCAGGATGCAAAAACGTAAAGATATGCTTGCCAATGATATCTTCTTTTTTCTTGCCTCCTAAAACCTCAACACCAGCAGGGTTAATGAACACAAAGGTGTCATCAATGACTACGCCAATACTATCTAATGAGTTTTCAATTAGACTTTTATAGCTTTCTTGGATCTCCTTTACCTGCCTCGCTGTTTGCTTCTGGTTTGTTAGGTTCGTCAGCGCCATATAAGTAGCTCGTTTATGTTTGAAAAGAATAGGAGTTGATTGAACACCAATATCTATTCGACTTCCGTCACATGTTACCCACACTGCTTCAAGTAGACTTTCATTTTGCTCTGATTTGATATGTATAGGGTCTAAAAATTGATGTAAATCTTGTCCTATCAATTCATCTATAGTTTCCGCTTTTAAGAGCTTAGCGGCAGCCTCGTTGGCAAAAACAAGTTTGTTCTCTTGAGTGACCATGATTGCATTTGACATGTTGACAAGAAAATCAGAGGCTTCCCATACCGGCAATGGAGAGTCGTTCATTTTTATCGTCATGCTTTTTCACCTTGTCTTAACATTATATTAGACTCATTATACATCACTTCGCGGTAATAGAGCATGAAATTTCTGAAAAATCTAGTGCCCACAAAAAACCACAACCTTTTTTGGTTGTGGTTAGTGAAATTAAAAATTAATATATTTTCTCGGATCAACGGAGTTCGATTTACTTTCATTCCAGCCACCCTTATGAAGCTCAAAATGTAAGTGAGCACCAAAGGAATGCCCTGTGTTCCCCATGTATCCTAGACGTTGACCTTGCTGGACTGATTGGCCATCTGATACTTCTCTATTTTCTAAGTGAGCATATACAGTTGTATAAATTTGGCCTTTTACACTATGAGCAATGAACACAACATTCCCATAGCTTGAAGAGTAATAAGAACGTATAACTGTACCATCAGCTGCGGCTACAACTGGAACGTTACTACCACGCTTTCCAATATCCACTCCAGCATGGAGTCTTCCCCAGCGTTGTCCGTAATTAGAGGTGACTGGACCTGCAGATGGTCTAATGAAGTTACCAGAGCCACCATAACTAGCCTGCTGGTTCTTCCTTCTTTCTTCCTCTTCCCGTTTTTTTATACGCTCTAATTCCTTATTAAACGCTGCTTCTTGCGCTTTTAAAATCTCTTCTTCATCTTCAATTTGATGAATTTCCTCCTGAAGCATTTCTTCTTGAACTTGTAGCTCCTTCATCAGCTGTTCTTTCTGTTCACTTTGTCTTTGTTGATCGGCTAATAGATTCTCGAGCTGCGCTAGTTTTTCACCAAGCTGTTGCAATAGCTGCTTCATCTCGGCCTGTTTCTGCTCGAGCAATAGCTTGTCCTCTTCGTGCTTTTGTAATATTTCTTTATCTGCTCGGAAAATGGTGGTAACAGCATTCACACGATCGATAAAATCGCTGAAGCTTTGAGCACCTAGGACAACATCAAGATACTGCACAACCCCCCCCGAAACTTGAAGAGAACGCACACGTTCTTTTAATAGCTCATTTCTCTTTTCAATACGTTCTGTAACATCGACAATTTCTAGTTCAAGCTTTTGAATTTCTTCTTCCGCAACTTTAATTTCCTCTTGCTTTTCTCGTATATGTGCGCCTGTCTCCGCTTGAGCTAAATCGAGTCGTTCTATTTCTTTATATAGCTTTTGTTGCTTCGCTTCAATTTCTGCAATTTCATTTTCAGCATTCTCTTTGTTTTGTTGTAGTTCAGATTGTCTTTGATCTACTTCTTTCTTTTGTTGAATAATCTCAGATTTGGTGTTGGCTGAAACCACATCTAAAAAGTATGGTGTTGAGATAAAACCACTTAATCCAGTAATAAACACAACGACTAAAACGAATAATCTCCTCTTCAACGCCTGTTTCCCCCTTCACCTTTTTCAACCTTCTTCACATTCCTAGTAAAATGTAACCATTTAATCTATTAAACTTTTAAAAATTTTCGAACGGACAATAAGCTTCCCCATATTCCGATAAAGGCACCAATCACGATTAGCACTGCGCTTAGCTGATATAGAAAAGGTGTAACGGGAACAAGCTTAAAAAATGTATCTTCTAGCTTTGGACTTACAAGTTCGTAAATGTAATAATAACTTCCTGCTGTTACTGATATAGGGATAATCGAACCAGCAACACCTAATAGAAGACCTTCAATAAAGAATGGCCAACGAATAAATGAATTCGTAGCTCCTACTAATTTCATAATCTCTATCTCTCGTTTTCTAGCAACAATTGTAATTTTTATCGTATTTGATATTAAAAACATCGCCGTAAACAGCAAACCTATAATAATTCCAAGACCAATATTACGGGCAATTTCCAGCCCTTTAAACAGCTTTTCCACTGTTCCTTTTCCATAGAGAACCTTATCTGCATATGTAAAGGTTTCGATTTGCTCGGCTACCTTTACGACGTCTGTAGGTGTCGTTGTCTTTACGACAAACACGTCACTAAGCGGATTATCTTGCTCAAATAACGTATACGATTTTCCTTCTTCCCCCATACTTTGAATCAGTTCTTTTAATTCCTGATCCTTTGAGGAGAAGGTTACCTTTTCTACTTCTGGTATTCGCTCTATTCTTGTACGAAGCTCTTGACGGTCATTCTCGGTTGCCGTTACATCAATATGCACACTAATTTCAACATCTGATTCAATGGCATTCGCAAATTCATTTAAATTCATCATAATGACTAAAAAGCTCCCTACAAGAAGCAATGTCACAGTAACTGCACTGATCGAAGCAAAGGTCATCCAGCCGTTTCGGAAAATATTACGAAAGCCTTCTCGAATGTGCCGCAAGAGAGTTCTAGGATTCATAGCCATAATCCCCTCTCACTTCATCACGCGCAATTTTCCCATTTTCAATGGCGATTACACGTTTTTTGATGGTATTTACAATTTCACGGTTATGGGTTGCCATTACAACCGTTGTACCGCGGTTATTAATTTCTTCAAAAATATTCATGATCTCCCATGACGTATCAGGATCAAGGTTTCCTGTTGGTTCGTCAGCAATCATAACTTTCGGGCTATTCACAATCGAACGAGCAATCGACACACGCTGCTGCTCTCCCCCTGACAGTTCATTAGGGAAGAAGCGTGCCTTATGCTTTAAGCGAACAAGGTCTAATACGTCCATCACTCGCTTTTTAATTTGCTTTGGATGCTCTTCGATTACCTCAAGAGCAAACGCAACATTTTCATAAACTGTTAGCTTCGGAAGTAGTTTAAAATCCTGAAACACAACCCCGATATTTCGACGTAAATGTGGAACTTTCTTTTCTTTTAATTTTGCTAGGTTCACTCCGTTTATCATAATCGAGCCCTTTGTCGGCTTTTCTTCACGGTACATCATTTTAATAAATGTTGATTTTCCCGCTCCACTAGGACCGACTACATAGACGAACTCACCTTGCTTTATTTTTACGTTTATACCATTTACAGCCAGTACCCCATTTGGATACGTTTTGTACACATCTTGCATCTCAATCATTATTTATCACCTAACTTAGTTGATGTAGAAGTCTGAGATGGGTGGTGGATCGTCGTCTTCTTAAGCTGACATTCCCAACCGACTAATTAATTGACCGTTCGACGTTGTTTTACTATTTTAGTAGATTTCAACAAAATACCTCGGCCTTTTCTATTATACCATCACAAACCGTCATTTTGAGCCAAAAAATATTACATTTCTATTTCATCATGTCTAAATAAGGTATATTTTGTTATATTATACGGTATTTGTAAGTGTATTAAAAATAATAATAGGTGTTTGTCGAACGATAGTTGGAAGTGAACGAAAAAGAGGAAGAAGAGCGGAAGAGGAATTTGGATGAATTTGGAACGATGAGGAATACCGGGCAAAATTGAGTATTTACGGGTCAAATTTCAGTATTTACTGCTCAATCTTGAACATTTACCGGTCATAATCAATTATTTATCGATCAAATCAACTTATGCACTCGGTCAATCCATCATTTACCGGCCAAATATGCATATTTAACGGCAAATTCACTATGATACCGACCAATCCTAAATTCCAGCAAGCCATACAAAAAGAGGTCCTAAAAAACTAGAACCTCCCAAACAAAAACTATTTCTGTTCTGCTAACCAAACGGCAACAGCTTCAGCATCTTCACCTTGAAGAATACCTTTTGGCATCCTACCTTGTCCATTTTCGATAATGTTTAAAATTTCCTCGCTCGAGTATTTATTTCCAACTTGTGTGAGCTGTGGACCCACTCCACCTTGTAATTTCCCACCATGGCAGGTTGAACAGCTTTTTTGATAAATTTTTTCGGCTGCGGTTACTTCTCCTCCACCGGTTGCTGCGGAGTCTCCACCTGCCAACTGATCGGTTGTATCACCCGTACCACATGCTGACAATGTTAACATCGCTCCAAAAAGAATACCGATCCATTTCTTACTCATGCTAATTCCTCCTAGAGACTCAATTCTATATTCATATCTTATAATAATCTGCCATTATTTACTTCTTTTTATGAGCGCTTAAAACCTTCACCTAACACCTCAGAAGCATTCATGACGACAACAAACGCAACAGGGTCAATGCTTTTTACTAGTTGTTTCAATTTCGTGAACTCGGTTTGATCCACCACACACATCAAGATTGGGCGCTCATCATCCGTATATCCACCAAATGCCGAAAGACGGGTTACACCCCTGTCCACTTTCGTCAAAATACTTTGTCGTACTTCATCTTCCTTATTCGTAATTATTATGGCCATTTTCGAGTATCCTAGACCTACCTGGACAAAATCAATCGTCTTACTTGTAACAAAAAGGGCAATTAATGCATATAAACCTAACTCTATATCAAACACAATCGCAGCTGTTGTTACAATCATACCGTCTATCATCGCGACACACGTTCCAAGTGATAAACCAGTGTATTTGTTAATGATTTGTGCCGCTAAGTCGACACCACCAGTTGATGCCTTGCCTCGAAAAACAATTCCAAGTCCTAGTCCAACCCCAATTCCTCCAAACAAAGCAGCAAGAAGTGGATCAGTCGTGGCCGGTTCCATATTTCTCGACAGGTATACAACAAGCGGTAAAATGATCGTACCAACTAAACTCTTTACTCCAAACGAGCGTCCGAGTAGCATAATCCCAGCAATAAATAATGGAATATTTAATGCACCCTGCACAATAGCAGGCTCCCATCCCCAAACGGCATCCGTAATCGTACTAATCCCGCTGACTCCACCTGATGCAATTCGGTTTGGAAGTAAAAATAAATTAAAGGCAAGTGCGACAATAGCTGATCCTACTAGTACATATATGTATTCTAGCAGCATCTCTAGGTTCGGACTTAAACCTTCAGTATTTCTTTTACGTTTATTCATGATAGCCTCCCGCATTACCCTTTAAGATTGAGTTTCAACTCTATTAAAAGGTTTCACTGTTTTTAGCTCTGAATTTTCTCTACTAAAAACGATTAAAATTGTAAATTTTGCTCAAAAAAACGAAGCCATGCCCAATGGTATATTGACCGGCTCTAGTCTTTGTTTTTCTAACCGAAGGTGAGTATATCACGGGTTCATTATTTTGTGAACGGTATCGGTTTGACGTGGTAAAGTATTAAAAAAGATTACTGTTAGTTTATGTAAAATGACAGAAAAGTATAGACTCAAATAGCCACAAAGCTTCCTTTGCACTCACCTTTGTTATGTGCACTGGTGTGCTGCTCTCACTATTTCCCATAGAACCTGGTATGCCTCCTTGGCTTGTAGCCACTATGATATATAACTTTTATCCCCCCAAAAAAAGACTGTGATTGCTCACAGCCTTTCAGGGACTAAGTCCCAATAACATACGACCCTGTTCTTACCATTCTTCTTAGCAAATATTTCGGCAAAGTCAGCCTTTGATATTAAATCCTTCATCGTCTCAGGTTCATCCTTGTCAACACTAGATACCCCAATACTCGCGGTCAACTGCTTCCCTTTTCCTATATCAATTCGATGAATAACTCGCAGCAAATCATGCGCGACAGATGTAGCGGATTCACCATTTGTATTTGGAAGAATCACGATAAATTCTTCGCCTCCATATCGTCCAACAATGTCGCCGTTTCGAACGGATTGACGAAGCTGACTTGAAACTTCCTTTAACACACGGTCACCTTCTATATGGCCAAATACATTATTCACCTCACTGAAATCATCTAAATCAAGCATGATAAAGGAAAGGTGAGTACCATAAGCTTTCGCTTTTTTAAATTCGGAACCTAGCTTTTCAAGAAAGAAATCTCGTTTAAATAACCCTGTTAAATCGTCAGTTGTAACTTGTTCAGTGGCTAATACCTTTTCAATTTTAGGTGTAACTAGCTCTAACAAATTTCCGATGAGGGATCGCTCTTCTTTTGAAAAATAAGATTGAATCGTATAATTTTCAACTAGAAGAAAGGTGATGGCTTCATCCTTATCAGAAAATACCGGAAAACAGACATAGGTTGAATTGTCGACCTGGAAACTAGAATACGTACGGGTGCGATCAATTCTAGCCAGAACATCTTCCATATTTTTTGCTTCTACTAACTGAATTTTTTCATTGATGGATAATAGCTTTCTCCCATTTTTTCGTGTCGTATACAAATGGATGCGATCGATTAGAAAGTTTTCATATAAGACAATCGCAATATTTTTACTAAGCTGTTCAAGGGATAAGGAAGCATTAATCCGCTTTACACTATCAAACAATACCTCATAATTCACTAGCAGATTGGTTACATGCTGATGCTCTGCCATAATGTTTGTTACTAGCTTATCATGGAGTTCTACTAATTGTTGATTAACAAATTGGACTTTGACATCGTTCGTTAATTTTATGAAATTATTTTTTGCTCTAGTCAGGTTTACTTTTGCTTGAATGTATTGCTCTTGCTTTTTGTAAAACATCCCTCTTAGTAAGCAAACGTGACCTAGATAGCCATAATATTTCGTTTTGTAAATCAATTGCTCTAACGCTCTCGTAAGCTCTAACGCTTCTTCATAATTTGCCGTTTCTTGTAATGCTGTAATTTTGTAAATCATACATTCAATTCGTTCTTGTAAAGTTAACAGAGATGATTCAAGCTGTATACTCACCTTATGAATGAGCTCTCCAAAGTCTTTTGTAAATAGAAGATACATGAACTCCAGTTCACGTAATTCTTCTACCATATTGTTTGTTTCACATACCCGCCTCACAGCTGGCCACATTTTAAACACTTTATGTACGTCATTACGCTGAACATATAGCTTGAATTGAAAAATAAACACTTGATTTCGAATACTGATCTGTTTATTCTTTTTCGCTTCTCGCTTTACTTTGTTAATCATGATTTGGGCATTTTGAAAGTCTTCGATAAAGAGATAATGATTGATATATTCACTTAAAAAACCTGTATCATTTGGCTGATTGATTTTATTTCCTAACACTCGAACCTTTTCAGCAAACTCAAATGAGTTCGGTATATCCCCTAAGAGCTTGTAACAAACGAATAAATTCTCTTTGGCAACTTTTTCATTCTGTTTATCACCAAGTAATTTAGCCATTTCTACTGCTTTAAAATAAAAATCCTTCGCTCGCAATAAATCCTCATCCATGAGTCCAATTGCGATAATATTATAGATTCCACTTAACAGGAATTTCTGATCATGCTGTTCAGCAAGCGACTGAGCTTCTAAGATAAACCGTTCCCGTTCAGTCCATGGCTTTTTCTGGTGATAGAGCATATTATGTGTATTATATAAAAGGCGGATATAATTTTTAACACCCAGTTCCTTGCGTAAAGATTCACTTGCTGTATTTTGTAACTGTGTTAATTCTTCTACCAATGTAAAATCTCGCTTTGTAATAATACTCCAGGTTGAAAGAATAATTTTCAGCTCAATTCGATACTTTACCGGGATACCAGCATCTAAACTTAGCTGTTCAATTTTCCCCTCTACCTCCTCAAATACTACGTAGTTTTTCGTATTCGAACAAGAAAATCCTAGTCGTATAAGGGCTTTAATCGAATCGAATTGCTCATGTAACTGTTTATAAATCTCAATGGCTTTCATCAATTGGCCTGATCTCTCGAAGCTATACCCCATTAAAAGAAGCATTGCCTTGGGTGGCATGCCATCCAGATACTGTTCATATATATGAACAGATTTTTCAATCATTTCTACAGCCTTTATATAGAGACTAGCTCGAAAGCTTCTTCTTGCCTCGATTAAATAAAAGAGCGCTGCTTTTCTCCAATTTCCATTTTGACTATAATGATACGCAACCATCGAGTAGTGTCTTCCATCTATTAACTGCATGGCAAGCTCGTGATGAATGGAGTCTTTTTTCGTTTCATCAATCGTACTTTCTACAAACTCCCTAATCGTTAGTGATGGAAATTCATAATTCGTCATTAATCTCAACAACAAGCCTTGTTTTTGAATAGATTCTATCGCTTGTAACACCTTTTCACTAGACTCAACACCCGCCACCTTGGCAATCATCGATAAAAAGCTGTGATGATTCACGATAGGTATTTGAACAAGAGATAAAACCTGATAGATTCGTTTCTCCTCTTCTAATAACAACTGTATTTTATGATTGATCATCAGTTCATCAGATGGTGGTAAGGATAAAGCACGGATGTTCTTATCCACTAAATGCCAGCTGTAATGCTGAATATACAGCTGCTTTGTATCAGCTAAATAATGAACAAGCTCTATTGTCTTTGTCAAATTCTTATTGGAATAGTGGTACAGCCGTTCTATTAATTTTTCTTGTAAGAAGCTTGCCTTTCCAAAAATAGATAATAAAAAATGAGCATACTCACGTAACGGTAAAGGTTGAAGGTCTATCCCTTCTTCATAAAGCTCACCTAGTTCATGAGCCTCACCAATCCCAATTACACCTAACACAATTTCTTCTAACGATAATAATCGTTTTAATATCGAGAGTGAAAAAGGATCCATCCTTTCAGCTGAGTAAATACCAAACACGATTCTCGTTTCAGATATTGTTAGAAAGTCAATAAAGAAATCAACAAGAAACTGTTCTGTCTGGAGTAAAGAGAAGGCTGGTGAATCCTGTGACTCTAACTGATGCTTATAAACAGTTTTCAGTTTAGGAAATACTTCTGCTAAACCAGGTAAATGATTTAATATAGGATGAAGAATCGGCCGTGCAATCGATATTTTAATTATTTTTGTCACAAGCTGCTCAATGACTGAATATGGAGTGTCATCTGCTCTTGAAACATAATAATCAATTTGCCCTGAAAAGTCTTCGGTAATTTCAAAAAATAGGCGCTTGCGCCCGCTTCCCGTTGGGCCACTGATCAGAATACTTTGTGACCTTCCTTCAATAATCGAACGGTTTAGTTTTGAAAGAATCTGTAACTCTTCTTTTCTTCCAATAAATTCAGGCGAGTATAAATAGTGGGAGCCATACAAGCATGTATCTGAGTTTCTTTCTTGATGATCCTTCCCTTGAATTCTTTGAAGTTCATTTATTATTTGTCCTACCCATTGCAGCCTACTAACTGGACGTTTATGAATCATCTGTAGAACTAATTTCTTTAAATGAAAAGGTAGATCCATTTGTTCAATCGTTACATTATTCTGCTTTGTCACCATGTTATTTGGATTTGTGCCAGTTAGTATTTCATAAAACAAAATCCCCAGATTATAAATATCTGTACGCATATCAAATTTATTTAAATGGTACAGCTCTGGAGCGAAATAAGGATAATGAGGTCTTTGCATTCCGTGAAGTAGTTCATATGGTGATTGTGTATAAAGCGGCATAAATCTAACTTCATTTCCTTCAGTTATCCATACGTAACTAGGTACAATCGCTCCTTGTATTACACTTTCATGATGCAAAACCTCTAATTGAATGGCTATTTTCTCAAGGATTCTAATCGTATCCTTAAACGTCTTCCCTTTCATATATTCGTGCAAAGTGACCAAATTTTGGTGATTCTCATACTCCACTATCACTTCGCCCTGTTGACAATAAACCTTTCGAATTGGCAGAAAAGACGAATGGCTCTGAGCAAGAGATTTTAACCTGAGTTTAATATGTTCTTCGCCAATAAAGGTAGTCATCGTACTCGGTATCACATGAAGCAAAAGTGGGGTATGCTGCCTATCAAAAGCTGTGTATGTTTTACCTAAACCATCGTCGTGTTCTACTTCCTTAAGTAGTTTGTATTCACTTGAATCTACTATTCTCACCACTTCACATCACAGTCCTATCATAAGATTTATAGATTACAATCCAAATCAATTATCACAAAACTATGCTAGTCCCTTGTTTCTTGGCAGCATGAGACTACTTAATTTTTTATGTACAGAATTTATTGAAGTTTATCATTTGATTTTTTGAAGAAGAAAAAAAACACCCTAAAAAAGGGTATTTGCTGAACTAGATTGCAACTGGCTGGCTTATCTAATGATTTAGCCCCTTTAGTTTTGCGTCCCATCCTTTAGAATGGTTTGCCTCTATATCGAGTTTTCGGACATTTCTAACGTTTTTTTCATTATATACTATCTCCGTAAAAAGCACTAGGATAAAACGACTAAATATTAACAATTTTAGTGTTTTATCCTAGTTATGGGACTGTCTATTTTAATTTTGATCGTAAGAATGCATCGATAAATGGATCTAAATCTCCATCCATCACACTCTGGGTATTTCCAACTTCATAATTGGTGCGATGATCCTTAACTAGCGAGTATGGGTGGAAAACGTATGAACGAATTTGACTTCCCCAACCAATGTCCTTTTGTTCGCCACGGATTTCATCCAACTCAGCTTGTTGTTCTTCAATCTTCTTCTGATAAAGCTTTGCTTGCAGCATTTTCATCGCGCGTTCGCGGTTTTTAATTTGTGAGCGCTCCGTTTGACACGTCACCACTGTGTTTGTTGGAAGATGCGTAATACGAACGGCAGAATCGGTCGTATTAATGTGCTGTCCACCAGCTCCACTTGCACGGTACGTATCAACCTTTAAATCTTCCGTGCGGATTTCAATATCAATTTCATCATTAAATTCTGGCAATACATCACAAGATACAAAGGATGTATGACGGCGTCCAGATGAATCAAATGGAGAGATACGAACTAAACGGTGTACACCTTTTTCTGCCTTTAAATATCCATAAGCATTGTGACCTTTTATAAGTAACGAAACACTTTTTACCCCAGCTTCATCTCCAGGTAAATAGTCAAGCGTCTCTACTTTAAACCCTTTGCGTTCTGCCCAGCGCGTGTACATTCGTAGGAGCATTGATCCCCAGTCTTGTGATTCTGTACCACCAGCCCCTGGATGTAATTCAAGAATCGCATTGTTTTTATCATATGGTTCGCTCAACAATAGCTGAAGCTCAAATTCATTGAATTCCTTTGTTAAAGATTTAACCTCTTGAATCAGCTCTTTAAGAAGATCATCATCATTTTCTTCCTTCAACAGCTCGTATGTCATATCTAAATTTTCATATGCATCATTTAAATCATTAAATTGATTCACAAGATCTTTTAACCCATTTGCCTCGTTGATGACGGTTTGAGCGGCTTGTTGGTTATCCCAAAAGTTTGGTTCAACCATTCGTTCGTCAAGCTCACGAATACGTGCCACTTTCTCTTCTAAGTCAAAGAGACCCCCTAAAGTCAGCTAAACGCTTTTCCATTTTTTCAAGTTCATGTCTGATTTCTACTAATTCCATTGTGTTCACCTCATAGAACCTTTTCTATATATTTCGTGAAGAAAGCCTATGCCATACGACATAAGCTTACTTTCCATCCTTATAATATGTTAGCTTCCGCAGCATTGCTTATACTTTTTACCACTTCCGCAAATACACGGATCATTTCTCCCGACTGTAACACTTTTCACAACCGGCTTACGTTTTGGCTTTTGACCATCAGCATTTGGAATGACGGCTTGCCCTTTAGCCACTTCTTGTCGCTCAAGGTTATTGCGAATTTGTGCCTTCATAATATACCTGGAGGTCTCTTCCTCAATCGATTCAACCATACTTTCAAACATCGCAAATCCTTCCATCTGGTATTCACGAAGTGGATCAATTTGTCCATAAGCACGTAAATGAATTCCTTGGCGAAGCTGTTCCATCGCATCAATATGATCCATCCATTTACTATCAACAGCTCGGAGTACAATAACTTTCTCAAATTCACGCATTTGCTCAGGCAAGAGCTGCTTTTCCTTTTCATCATAACGAGCCCTTACTTTATCGTAAATAAACTCCGTGATTCCTTCAGGCTCTTTTCCAGACAATTCCTTTTCGGAAAGATCGCCCTCATTAAGAAGATTTGCCTCCACATAGTCAACGATCGCCTTTACATTCCACTCTTCTGGCTCTTCGTTAGTTGAGCAGTGTGCAGCCACATTTCGCTCAATCGTACCTTTAATCATGGACTCAATTACTTCACGCAAGTTTTCAGAAGATAATACATCATAACGCTGCGCATAAATGACTTCACGCTGCTGACGCAGGACATCATCGTATTGAAGTAATTGCTTACGTGCATCGAAGTTATTTCCTTCAACTCGCTTTTGAGCAGATTCAACGGCACGAGATACAATTTTACTTTCAATCGGTTGTGAGTCATCCATACCAAGACGATCCATCATTGCTTTCATGTTATCAGAACCGAATCTGCGCATTAACTCATCTTCCATCGACAGATAGAATTGAGTTACCCCTGGGTCACCTTGACGACCAGAACGTCCACGAAGCTGGTTATCAATTCGACGACTCTCATGACGCTCTGTTCCAAGAACAGCAAGTCCGCCAACTTCCTTGACGCCTTCACCTAATTTAATATCGGTACCACGACCTGCCATATTCGTTGCAATCGTTACGGCACCTAGTTGGCCAGCATTGGCGATAATTTCAGCTTCACGTTCATGATTCTTCGCATTTAAGACATTATGTTTTATGCCTTTTTTCGTTAAATATTTGGAAATGAGCTCAGATGTCTCAACCGCAACCGTACCAACTAGGATCGGTTGTCCTTTTGCATGCATTTCTGCAATTTGTTCACAAACAGCACGGAACTTTCCATCAATCGTTTTGAAAATTAAATCCGGCTTGTCATCACGTGCAATCGGTTTATTGGTAGGAATCGCCACAACATACATATTGTAGATGTTACGGAATTCCTCTTCCTCTGTTTTCGCTGTACCCGTCATACCGGATAGCTTCTCATACATACGGAAGTAGTTCTGGAACGTAATCGTTGCAAGGGTCATACTTTCGTTTTGAATCTCAAGCCCTTCCTTCGCCTCGATTGCTTGGTGAAGACCATCACTGTATCGACGCCCCTTCATAAGACGACCTGTAAAGGAGTCAACGATGACAACCTCACCATCTTGAACCACATAATCTGTATCGCGAAGCATACTAACATTCGCCTTCAATGCTTGGTTAATATGGTGAATCACATTTACGTTTGCAATATCAAAGAGGTTTTCTAAGCCAAAAGCCTTCTCAGCCTTTGAAATACCTTCCTCTGTTAGTTGTACAGCCTTTGTTTTGACATCGTACGTATAATCCTCTTCTTCCTTGATTGTACGTACAAACGCATTGGCTTGAATATATAGACCCGTTGATTTTCGAGCAGAACCTGAAATGATTAGTGGTGTACGGGCTTCATCGACTAAGATCGAGTCGACCTCGTCAATTACTGCATAATGAAGTGGTCGTTGTACCATATGCTCCTTGTAAAGAACCATATTATCACGCAAGTAATCAAAGCCTAGCTCATTGTTCGTACTATATGTAATATCCTTTGAATATGCCTCAATTTTTTCTTCTCGAGACATTCCATTTAAGTTAAGACCAACAGATAGTCCTAAAAATTCATAAAGCAGTCCCATTTCAGTTGCATCACGTGTTGCTAAATATTCGTTAACTGTGACAACGTGAACACCTTTTCCGGTTAAAGCATTTAAATAAACAGGCATCGTTGACGTTAAGGTTTTTCCTTCCCCTGTCTTCATCTCAGCAATATTTCCTTCATGAAGGGTCATCGCCCCCATGATTTGAACCGGGAATGGACGCATCTTTAATACACGAGTCGCACCTTCACGTACGACAGCAAATGCTTCAACTAGAATATCATCTACCGTTTCACCTTTCTCAAGACGTGCTTTAAATTCAGCTGTCTTTAAACGAAGCTCTTCATCCGACAGTTTTTCATAGTTAGGTCCTAGTGCTTCCACTTGATCAGCAATCTTTTGATATTTATTTATTTGGCGCTGATTTGAATCAAACACCTTTTTTAACATTCCAAGCATCTATAAAACGCTCCTCTTTATCTCATTCTGTTTTGCTTGCTTAAGCAAAAAATAGAAGAATCCACTCTTAATATTACCATTAACTGAAAAAGGATGCCAACATTTAGGGGACTTCCTCTTTTGACAAAAAAACACGCAGCCGATTTATGGCGGCTGCGTAGTTTTTGCGATTAGCTCGGTTCAATAATACCGTATTTTCCATCTTTACGTTTATAGACGACATTAGTCGCATTTGTAACAGCATTCGTATAAACGAAAAAGTTATGCCCTAACATGTTCATTTGAAGAATGGCTTCATCGTTATCCATTGGCTTTAAATTAAAGCGTTTTGTACGAACCACTTCTTCTTCCCCATCTTCATCTATATTAGACCTCGGCTCTTCCCCATTCGTAAACATGAACTTTGGAGAACCTTGATCTCTAAATTTACGGTTTACTCTTGTTTTGTGTTTGCGGATTTGTCTCTCTAGCTTATCAACCACTAAATCAATCGCCGCATATAAATCATCATGTCTTTCTTCAGCTCGTAATGTGATTGAAGACATCGGAATCGTAACCTCTATCTTCTGTTTGTTGTTATACACCTTCAAGTTGACATGAACATTAGAATCAAGTCCTTCAGTGAAGTACTTATCTAACTTCCCAACCTTTTGCTCGACATAATCACGAATAGCTGGAGTTACCTCAACGTTTTCACCACGAATGTTAAACTTCATACATGAACTCCTCCTTTAATACAAGCTATGCTATATATTTCTACATTACCCCTGTCCAAACCTCCTTAAACCTATAAAAAGTTTGAATTTTTGTGAATTAATTTTATGTGAGGAAGTGATGGTTCATGACAATAAATATGGAAAAAATAAAAACTCGCCAGTGGCGAGTTTTTGTGTTGCTTTAATTTTCGTGCTTATATAAGTAAGCGATGAAAAAACAGTCGCTTTTCATCGGTTATTTATGCTATAAATTAAAGCTTTGTTACGTTCGCAGCTTGTGGTCCGCGGTTACCTTCAACGATTTCAAACTCTACAGATTGACCTTCTTCAAGTGTTTTGAAACCATCTGTTTGAATTGCTGAGAAATGTACGAATACATCGTCTCCATCTTCGCGCTCAATAAATCCGAAACCTTTTTCTGCGTTAAACCATTTTACTTTACCTTGCATAACTCACATTCCCTTCAAAATCATATACTTTTGTGGTAAATATACCCACATTTTGAATATACCGAATGGAAAATTGGAAGTCAAATCATTGTCGTAGCAAATTTTTGAGCGGTTTCGACAGTATTTTCAACGAAAAGAAAAACTTCTCCAAACTGGAGAAGTCCGAATGATGAATCTTATTTCTTTTTGTCGAAAAATGTTCCATCCATGTTGCTTGTCGCGGCATATGGATTTGTATATTTTTGATGAGTGTTCTTCTGTTTTTTTAGTTTGTTCAAATCCATATTGATTTGATTGAATAAGGTTTTTAATTTTATTCGAATATCATGATCTAGTTTTTGAATCTCAGTTCCGAGCTCACGTTCTTCGTCCGTACTCGGTGCCTTTACTTCTTTTATGATGACATCCCGCTTATCAAGCATGTCATTAATTTGTTCAATGTATGGCTCTCTGCTGTCTTCATCCGGCAGTTGCTGTAAATGATCATAGAGCACTTTCGTAGCATCATATAGCTTTGCAATCGAAGACACTATGCTTGCCCACCTTGTACAGGTTGCGCTTGCTTAGAAAGAAGCATAGCTTCCTTCCACGTATCACGCAGTTCTACTACATAGCCTTCGACCTCTTCTAGGATGGTCAAATCGTTCTTTATATTGACTTCAATCAATCTTCGATAAATATAATCATAAAGCTGAAGTAAATTTTGAGAGATTTCAATTTCTGTATTTAACGTAACCATGAATTCATGGATGATATTTTGCGCTTTTTGCAAATTTACGTTCTTCACTTCGATATTTTGTTGTTCAATGCCTTGTCTAGCAAGCTTCATAAATTTCAAACATCCATTATATAACATTAACGTCAGCTGTTCAGGGGTCGCAGTCGTAATCGCATTTTGTTGATAAGCCTGATGCGGGTGCTTGTTAATGGCCATTGTTAATTAACACTCCTTTATTGTTGTGCTCCTCCACCAAACGCGTTGGCAATATATGCTGCTTGCTCGTTTGCACGTTGCATGGCTTTTTCCATGGCGGTGAATTGGCGCCAGTAGCGGTCTTCTGCTCTTTTTAATTTATCTTCGAAGGATTCAATACGATTGTTTAAATCACTAAGGTCACGTCCAATACGGAATTGATGATCTAGGGCTGTAGCCTTTCCTGCCGTTTCATCAATTCTATTAATACTACTCTGTACTTCTTCTCTTAATCTTCTCGCAACACCTTTTTCGCTAGAAGTTTCACCAGATGCGAAAAATAGCTGAAAAACAGCTTCTGGGTCTTCTTCTATCGCTTTTCGGAGTCTATCTTCACCTATCATTTTGTTAATAATTTTTGTAGGATCAAGGACAAGCTTACCATTTTCTAAATAGTTAGAGGATGTAACAATTCCTATTTCAGAAAGATGGTCATACTTTGAGTTTGTGAGAGCCCCATTTACCTCTCCAGTTAATGCCATTCTCATTTTGCTAAGATTGTTGGTTAAAAGAGTATCTCTTCGAAGTAACCCACTTTTTGCTTTTTCTTCCCATTTTTCAATTTCCTCTTTGGATAATTGTTCCTTCTGTTCTTTTGTCAATGGAGCGAATTCTTTGTATTTTTCTTCGTTAAGCTTGTTACCGAACTTTTCCAGAATTTCATTATACTTATCCATAAAGGCTTTAATTGATTCTACTACACCATCGACGTCTGTTGTTGAACTAATCGTTACCGGAGTCCCACCAGTGGTATTTTTGATATTGTATTTCATTCCATTAATTTCAAATTCATTGGATTTAAAGTACATTTGAAGATCGTTAATTTTTACAATGGCATCTTGGCCACCGGTTTGACCGTTTTGTTTAGGTACTAATGTTTCATTCAGGGCATATGTTGTACCATCGTCTTTTCTAAATCCAAACTTCTCCATTAATTGTGTTGCATCTGTATTCGTTACTTCAATAGAAGCGCCACTACCCGTCTTATTTTGAGTTAAGACAATCATTTCACGGTAAGTAACACCATCATCATCAAGAATATTGCCCTTCATTGCTGTGACGCCTAGACCGGCATTATTAAAAGCACTTATAGCAGCATCTATATTATCAGTATCCTTTATATTTACTGTTTTTGTTCTGACAGTGCCATCAGGATCGGTTACTTTAAAATCAGCGGCATAAGCTGTACCAGCTGTGAACGAGATTGCAGCCTCCGAATTCCATGACTCAGCTGATGCAAGCCTAGAAACCTCAAGCTTCGTACTTGTATTACTTGAAGCACCAACGGAAGTTGCCGTAACCTTTGATTCATCTGAGCTAACGATTTTCTTTTTCAGAAAGGTTGACTGTTTTCCAACCCCATCGAAAATAAACTTATCTAACTCAGCTAGCATTAAGTTCATTTCACGGTATTGGTCGCGTTTCCATTCAAGCGTTTGTTTCTTTTGCTCTAATTTATTTAGTGGGATTCTTTCTGCTTGCATAAGCTGTTTTACCATAGATTCTGTATCCATTCCTGATGCAAGTCCACTAAAACGTATTTTATCAATTCCCATAGTATTTCCTCCTCACCGGAAGACGGTCGATTTATATTCTATATTGTTATTATCGGACCTTACAACAAACAGTTAAGTGTAAAATAAAAAAAGAAGGTATTCCCTTCTTTTCCATTAAGCCTTCTTATCGACTAATAATCCTAAATAATCCATCATTTTCGCAAACATATCTAAAAATTCTTTTTCCGGAATTTCTCTTATTACCTTTTTCGATTCTTGATCAACTACACTAACCGCTACTCGATTGGTTTCGTCGTGTACTTCAAACTTTAATGAAGTATAATTTAGTTCCAACATTTTATTCGTTTGATCAACTTTATCTTTTAAATCTTCTTTTTTATCTTTCTTTTCTGTTGCTGGTTGTTCTTCTTTAGGCAGGGAAGATTCTAGTTGCTTAGCTTTTAACACTTCTACTTCATTTGGACTTGGCTGTTCCTTCTTGATTAGCATTTGCTTCATCATCGGTGTTGTTTTTTGTATTTCCACTACTAAGTCCCTCCTCTCAAAGATAGTCCAGTCAATATTTTTATCGGTGAAAATCTGTAAATATTTACAGTTCTTGATTAAAATTCTTATAAAGTTAAAAAGATAACTATTCTCATATATATTTCTTTATCTGATAATTAATCCATGTTAAGGTTTATTAAGAGAGGAGGTTGTCTAGATGGATATTGCTGCATTGTCTGTTATGATGAGCCAAGCAAATGCAAAACAAAGTACTGATCTTTCTTTATTAAAAGTTGCAATGGAATCAGCTGAACAAACTGGTGACAATCTAACAAAGATGCTAGAGGGTTCTTCTCCAGCTCCTCATCCTACATTAGGGAAATCAATTGATTTAAGAGGATAAAAAAATACCTAGTCATATTAGTCTAGGTATTTTTCTTTATAGTAGGTACACTTCAAAGATAACTTCAAGCTGTTTTTATTAAATATAAAGCTGCCACTTTACATTCTACTTTTTATCTTTTATTAAATGAATGTATTCCTTAGCCTTTTCCTTAATTTCTAGATCCTGGCTATTTAGAAGCACGTCATTCAAATACTCTAATGCAACCGCCGTATCCAAAATAGCAACTTCACGACCATAGTATAGTTTGGTTATATAATTATTAGGCTCTTTTTCTAACATTTTCTCTAAAAGTAGTAAGTTCCTTTTCTTTTTTTCTAATTGGTTCACATAGTTTGGATTATAACCATCACGAATTAATGAAATGTCTAATTTAAATCGCTGAAAATTTCTACCCTTTAAACTCTCACCGATGTTCTCATGAACAAGTCCTGTAAACTCCAATCCCCTATTATTCGGAAAAATTCTTAATACTTAATCAAAAGATTCTGTGGAATTGACTTGTTTAACATCCAAAACAACTAGTTGTTTTGAGTCATGACAAACTTTAACAAATTCTCTAAGCCTCTTTTTGTCTTCTTCTTTTATGTACTCATCGGCATCAATAATGAATATCCAATCACCTTTACATTTAGAAACACTAAAATTCCTCACCTTAGAAAAGTCATTTTGCCATTTAAATCTATAATATCGAACCATTTTTTATATTGATTTTGAAATTTTGTTATGATCTCTTGTTTATTATCCGTGGAACCGGAATCTACAATTATTATTTCGTCCACGACGCCGATTAAGCTATGTAAACATCGTAATATAAATTTATCTTCGTTTTTAACAATCATTGCAGCTGAGATTTTAATTTAAATCACTCCTATACTGTTTTATTCCCCATCTCTTATTTCGAGTAATAATCAAGCACTTTGTTAACACCTTGTATGACACTGTTAATATCTTCATCGGACATTTTTGGAAATATAGGTAATGTAAGAGCTTTTTCATACCATTCTTCAGCAATTGTACATAGTCCACGATTATAACCTAAGTGTTGATAATAAGGATGTAAATATACAGGAATATAATGAACATGAACACCTATATTTTCTGCACGTAAAGCTTCAAAAATTTCTCTTCTCCCTACAGTAAATTTATCTAAATCAATGGTAATCATATACAAATGCCAGCTTGAATTAGTCTCTTCAAGCTGATATGGAATCGTTACTGCTTCGAATTTAGAAAACTCTTCATTATAAATGGATACAATTTCACGTCTTCTTCTAACAAATTCGTCTAATCTACTCATTTGCGAAACACCTAATGCAGCTTGTATATCAGTCATCCGATAGTTATAGCCTAGCTCAACCATCTCATAATACCAAGGTCCTTCATCCTTAGATAAATTTTGAGTTGTAATACCATGAGACCTAAATAGTTTTAACCTTCGGGCATATTCGTCAAAATCCGTTACAATCATTCCTCCTTCAGCAGTCGTAATATGCTTTACTGGATGAAAACTAAACATTGTCATATCTGCTTGTGTTCCAACTCTTTTACCTTTATAGGTAGCACCGATTGAATGTGCTCCATCTTCGATGACCACTAGGTTATGCTTTCTGGCAACTTCCAAAATCGGATCTAGATCTACTGGTTGTCCGGTAAAGTCAACTGGAATAATTGCTTTTGTTTTAGAAGTTATATTCCTTTCAATTTGTGTTGGGTCTATGTTATAGGTTTTTGGATCAATATCAGCAAAAACTGGTACCCCACCGACATAACGTACACAATTTGCACTCGCGGCAAACGTGATAGGAGATGTTATCACCTCATCACCTTCACTAATTCCAGCTGCAAAACAAGCCGCATGCAAAGCAGCTGTACCGTTTGTAAAAGCAACAGCATACTTTGCTCCAACATAATTTGCTACCTTTCGTTCAAATTCTTCAATTTTTGGCCCTTGTGTAATATAAGGACTGTTAAGTGTATGAACAACGGTATTGATATCTTCTTCGTCAATCCATTGTTGCCCATAGCTTATATATGTTTCTCTCGCTGGTTTACCACCATGAATAGCTAACATTCGATATCCTCCTAAAAAAGTCACCTATACAAGGTGACTTTCCTTCATCCAATCTTCCGTTCTTCGTAAACCTTCCTGAAGAGAAACCTTAGGTTCCCATCCTAACAGATTTTTTGCTTTATCATAGTTACAAAGAAGTTTTTGAATCTCACTTTGTGGATGAATATGTTCAACGTGTTTTATCTTTGATTCATCCTTTAAGACTAAGTTAGCGAGTTCATTAATCGTAATGTCCCTACCAAGACCTGCGTTTACAATCTCACCATTAACTTGATCAGAGTAACCGGCTTGTACCACAAATTCCGCACAATCATCTACATATAAAAGGTCACGTGTTTGAGTACCATCTCCGTAAATATGCACTCCTTCACCTTTCAGCTTCTTCTTAATAAATATTGCGACTACGCCACCTTCTCCTCCTGTTTTTTGAAATGGTCCGTATGTATTAAATGGTCTGATAACCACCGTAGGGAGACCGTATGCATGATAATAGGAAAGTACCATATTTTCAGCTGCAATCTTTGATCCAGCGTATGGTGAGGCTGGTTTGATTGGATGTACTTCTGTAATACCTGTTTCATCAAGACAGCGGTCATACACCATACAAGTGCTCATGAAAACAACTTTTACATTGTGTTTCCGACATTGTTCTAATAAATAAAATGTTCCTATCGTATCGTTATTAAACGTTGTTCTTGGGTCATCAATCGAATCCTGGACGTTAATGGAAGCAGCAAGGTGATAACAGAGATCGAACTTTACATTCGAAAATAAATTCTCAAGAAGAGCCTCATTTTTAATGTCACCATGAATAAAATCCTTCAGTTCACTTCTGAATTCTGCTAAATTTTCTTCCCGTCCATTAGAGAGGTCATCTAC
Source organism: Bacillus salitolerans (assembly GCF_042680805.1). Lineage (NCBI taxonomy): Bacteria > Bacillati > Bacillota > Bacilli > Caryophanales > Bacillaceae > Bacillus > Bacillus salitolerans. The sequence continues at coordinate 56,524 of NZ_JBHUEM010000011.1, forward strand.
TATCCAAACAAAATGCCCATCATTTAATAGTTTTTTTGCAACGGTGCGTCCAATAAATCCTGCACCGCCTGTTAATAATATGTTCATATATGTATGCACCTTTCGTGAATTTGATATGATAAAAAAGAGGTGAAACTATGATAAAAAAAACAATAATCCCAAGAAAACAAAATACATATTCTTCTTTTCCTACTTTGACTACATTTGAAGATCAAATTTTCTTATTCTACCGCCAAGGTACCTCCTATAAACGCCAAATGCACGGTCTTAGAGGAAGAGTTAACTCATGGAGTATTAAAAAGGAAATATTGACAAACTTATTTAACACTCAACACCACACTATATATAATAAAGGATATGAAAGAACTGTATTTCAAAGTAATGGCCAAAATGAATTAGATTCAATTGTTTCTAAAATAAATAACAATCTCTACTCTTTAACTACAAGGATTTGGGAACCCCAAAAAATAAATCAATCCTATATATCCATTTCTTCTTCACCTCATTTTACTAACCGATTAGAAGTAAATGTTCCCGAACTGCAATGGTTCGTTTTTTATGGAAAAGCTTTCTCCTCTGAACATGGTTACATTTTCCCTGCATATGGTTCCATCCATAAAGAACCTGGAGAAAGGCCATTTCTGCTTTCAACTAACGATTTTATAAATTGGAGGATTCTTTCAACGATTGAATTAAATAAGAAATACATTCTAAATGAAAGTAGTATTTTATACCATAATGAAAAATATCACATTTTTATGAGAGATAACGTATTTCCTTTTGCCATTTGGCACTCAACATCTAAAAACCTAATTAATTGGTCTGTTCCAGTTAAAAAAATTCCCTATGCCCATGCACCGATGGGAATATCACATCAAGATAAAGTGTATCTTTCTTATCGTGATTTATCAATTGCGAATAAGCACGCTACTTCTATTATTGATCCCTTTAGTAGTAATGTTAAACCCATTAGGGTAGATGAATACATAGGCAACTTATACGATGGTGGATATAGTGATTTACTTGTGATAGACAACTCTATTCTTTCAGTACATTATTCTGGTAATACATTTGCTGAACCTTATATCAAGACTTGTCTAGTCCCTTTAGAACAACTCCCATGAGACGGGGGTTCCTTTTTTAGTGTCTGATTTAACTTTTTTCCCCATTACTTTATCCAAATATTTTGGTAAAAGTCCTAATCCCGGTCTTATTGCACGAACATTCTCAGGGGTTAATACTTCTCCTTCTTGTAGATCTTTTACGATGTATAAAGACCGTCTGTGTAAAATGGACGGTTTTTCCGCAATAGTTGGACCATATTTTACTGCACCTATACTTTGCCATGCTCTTTCAGTTTCGACAACAAGCTGAGCCATTTCCTTAGGCTCCATGGAAAACGCTGAATCGACTCCACCATCTTCTCGTGATAAAGTAAAATGCTTTTCAATAATAGAAGCACCTAATACAACGCTTGCTACCGCTACACCTACACCCATTGTATGATCAGATAAGCCCACCTGGCATTTAAAAAGCTCCTTCATATGCGGGAGTGTTGCGATGTTTGTATTTTCAGGAGAAGCTGGATACGTACTTGTACACTTTAATAAAATTAGGTTTTCACAGCCCGCATCTCGCGCAGCTCTTACAGCCTCGTCGAGCTCAGAAATGGATGCCATTCCTGTAGATATAATAATAGGCTTCCCTGTTGAAGCAACTTTCCTTATGAGTGGAATATCTATATTTTCAAAGGATGCAATTTTATAACATGGAACATCCAATCTTTCTAAAAAATCTACAGCTGACGCATCAAAAGGAGAACTAAAGGCTAATAACCCTAACTCCTTGCAACGATTAAAGATAGGCTCATGCCACTCCCAAGGTGTATATGCTTCTTGGTATAAATTATAAAGTGATTGCCCTTTCCACAAGCTATTTTCATCCGAAATAAAAAATTCACCTTCAGAAACATCAATAGTCATTGTTTCAGCAGTATAAGTTTGCAGCTTTACAGCATCCACTCCAGCTTCAGCAGCTGCTTCTACAATTTGAAGTGCTCGTTCCAATGATTGATTGTGATTTCCAGACATCTCCGCAATGATGAATGGTTTATGTGTTACTCCAATTTTTCGATTTCCAATTAAAAACTCGTTTTGGGTCATGATATTCCCTCCATTATTGCTTGTACCACTGGATGTTTCTCTTGTTTATTTATTCTTATTAGCTCTTTTGCTTTTCTACTATATTTCCTTAAACTATTAGGTTGGCTTATTACATTTAAAACCTGATTTAAGATTACTTTTTCAGTAACATGCAAATAGTAACCTAAATTAATGATAGCCCCATATTCTTCTACATCATTGGTTGAATTGATTTGATTATCCGCTACAATAGTCACAATGGAGGGTAAACCAATGTAGCATCTTTCCCACATCGTTACACCACCTGCACCTAATGAGAGGTCAGCATTATTCATCAATGTAGCTAAATAGTCTATTTGGCAATGATAATTAAATCCTTTATCAAGACATCTTTGTTTAATTATTTCATTGTTAAGATTGGCGCTTCCTGTCACAACATCAACAACTATTTTTTCCAAATCGATAAGAGTGATAGCATTAATTGCTTTCAATGTCTCATTTGTAGGATCACTACCACCATAAAATATAAGTAATCTCTGTAACGAATTTCGCCTATCCCTATGCTCTAACTTGTAAAACTCCTCACGAAGAATTAAATGAGAAGGACCAAGCAATAATCTGCAATCTTTAGGGACAAGCAACTGATATCTAGTAAAATAATGCTTATAATAATTTTGATCTAATAGATAATCACAATCATGTTGGCGATTTGCCAAATCGTCAATGATAAATATCTTTTGAACACTTCTTCTTATTTGGCTTTCCCAGGTTCTATCTATCCCATAATGGTCGACAATTATCATATTTACATTTAATTTCTCTAGATAATTAAGAGTTTCTAGTGCATCACTATTCTGGTTAAACTCCCCCTGATAATTGAGAACTAGTACTTCAAATCCTTTCATACGTATTTCAGAAATTAAATTTCCTGGCTCATCTTTACACAGAAATAAAGAGAAAATACCTTCTTTTTTTAGATAATTTGCAAGAGTTAAGCATCTCATTACATGCCCAGTCCCTAAGGAAACAGAGGAGTCTACCCTAATTACAATCTTCATTTTTATCTCCTATTTTACAGCCTTTTGCTCTATGTTGGCGTTTAACCGGGATATATCTGGATTATTAGTTAGAAATTGAACTACATCTTTTGCGGACACAAACTTATTTCCATTAAAGTGATCCGCTACTGCCTTACATACCTCGTAATCTTCATATGTATCCAAAGTAATTCTTAACTTAGGATTCTCTAATGAACGTTTTGGCGAATACTCAACTATTTTGAACTCTTCCTTATGCTCATAACCGTAATATGTTACATGCTCACGGTGATAGGGTTCTTTTCCCTTTTCATTTATTGTTGTTAAAACATCCATAGACACTAATTCAACAGCGAGACCCCTTGGAAGCTTGTCAGAGTTTACCATGACAAGATCTTTTTTTTCTTTTTCCATTAGGGCTATCATCTCATTTGCCATTTCATAGTCAACAAATGGACAGTCAGATGTAACTCTCATGACGTAATCAACTTCATATTTTTTAGCGCAATCGACGTACCGAGTCAATACATCATGCTCAGAGCCCCTAAAGAATGAAACTCTTTGATCTTTACACCAAGAAACAATTAAATCATCCTTTGATGAAGTTGAAGTTGCGACAATGACATCTACCACATCTTTCATCAACTTACACCTAGAAACAACATAATCTAATACAATCGACTTCCCAAGTGGTAACAATACCTTACCTGGAAGTCTTGAAGAACCCATACGCGCTTGAATAATAACAAGTGTTTTCATAAGAAATACTCCTTTATTGGTCTTCAAACCGCCCAACTACATTTAAATATTTATTTTCTTCTCTATTCCAATCATTTGCCATCATTTCATACAAATAAACATTGTGATACTTATTATGTTTAAGAATATGATTTGAAAAATACCCTACTTCTCTACAACCATTCATCAGATGCATTTTTCGAACACTTTTATTTTCTTCTAGCACTTCTCCATACAACTTATTTAGTTTTAGATGACTGAAAGCATAGTTATATATGTATGGGCCAATTCTCCCTGCAATCATGGCATATTTATTTTCACCAATATAAAACGCCCAGCTACTCCTTGCATTTTTTAAATCGAAGTCATTTAAAGAAACTAAACCAATGTATTCCCCATTATATGAAATGATCCAGTACTTTTGAGACGGATCATCATTAACCTTTGAATACCATTTATTTTGATTCTCCATATTAAATTCAATGTCCGTATACATGTACTTGGTAACATGCTTACTAGTCCGCCACCGTAAAACAAGCTCTAAATGTTCTTCTGATAATCGAATAAAATCCATATGTGTAGCCACCTTTATAATACCGAAACTTCTCTCGTTAAATATAGAGGTAAATTATAGCCATCCCAGATCTCTTGAAATTCTAATGCTTTTCCAACTGGAATAATACGGTCTATCCCTCTACCATTTGTCATTTTAATTAACTGTATAAGCTCATCTTTATCAAATCCGTAATAAGACAATGTCTGATCTTTTTTTGTAAATATACTCTTTGCCTCAGTTAATGTAAATAAAGAAAGTTCTAGAAATAATCCTGCACCGCAATGAGCCTCTCTATCTAATTCATCCGCATTTTTCAATTCAACACGATGTAAAACATGTGAGTCAAAAGCATATACTGCGCTAGTTTCAGATTTGGAACTAAAATAAAATGAAGTAGCAAGCTTATTCATACTTACAGACTCAGATAGAGTATATCTTTTTTGCTTAATTATTTCCTTTAGCCCATTCCAGAATCTATCTTTTGCTTTTCCAACAGTTTGCTCGTCACCTATCCATAAAACAAGTTTAGGGGATGAGCAAGCCATCTGATCAAACCAGTATGCATCATTATAAAAGTTTTGGATCAGTAGCTTAAACTCATCTTGAGTACATTTCAGTACAGTTTCGCTATTAAGCATGACACATGAAAAACGGTCTGCAAATACAATTTCTGTGGACATTGGTGGGATTGGGATACTTCTAATTTTTTGAATGGTATTATCCCCCCCCCAAATTATCCGAATATCACATACATCTGAAAGAAGCTTTGTATACTGATCATTATGCTCATAGCTTATTATTAATATAGATTTCTTTATACTTTCATATTTCGATTGGGATAATAATTGCTCAAAATACTGGATTAAAATATTGATCTGTTCTGAATTATTTTGAGAAAGCCGTATTATGTTTTTATTACCAACTAGCATCGAGATTACCCATGAGTAAATAAAAATCGAATCCACATTCGAGGGAGCAAAATGAAGAACTGTTCCACGTGGCAAGACAATCCTATCTCCAATCTGGTCGATATAATCATTCTTCAATTGTTCTAGATGTGATTTTCTAAGCCAGTAAGCAGTTGCCATTAATTCAGGATACTCTCTCATTGATTTATTTTTTAGTATTGCTTTTGAGAATTCATTCAAAAACTCAATAACCACTTCATCAAACAATGGTAAAGGTAATTGATTTTGAACAATTTGGAGTTGGTCCAGCCAATTTAAACTTTTTGGTAGTACAAGTCTCAAAACTCAACTCCTCCTAATCGATCAAATGCATGTGTATCACTACACCCTCTTAACTCTGCTTTTGGGATTCTCCCAAATACATGGAAGTATTTCCCAAACCTACCACAAGAACAATTATCTTCCCCTCTTATCATACCGAGGTCCTCAGTAAGTAAACTATGTCCTGGGTAGCTTTGTGGTAGAGTACTTAAAACTTGAATTACCCCCGTCCTACCGACTGGTAAAACTTCTAGTGTTAAAGGATCCCGAATGATAATATCGGCAAAATCTGGTGTGTGAAAATATCCATGTTCACATTCCATAAAAATGGAACCCACTTGTTCAACCATTCCATAATAATTATGTATTTTAGAAAGATTAAACATACCTTCTAAGGACAACTTAAACTCCATATTGTCCACTGCTTCATCTGAAAGCTTTTTCCATCCTCCACCGTGAATCAGTAAACTGTCCTTTAAGTCCAAGTGAATATTGTTCTCTTTACAATATTTAAAGAAGTACTCCCAAATCATATAGGTGAAACCAAATAACAATTTAGGTACTCTTTTATTCTCCTCAATAAATTTTACTACTTCATTTATATCTAAGTTCATTTTCTCATCAAGAGCATAGATAGGATTCCTACCAAAGTTAGAAAATCCGAGGATACCCGCTCCCCGAGCACTAAATGAGGTCCTATTCTTAAGCACCTCTTTCGTATCAATTATGAGCATAGGTAGCCTTTTCTTTCCTATAAAGGACGTAACAATTGATACTAGAGCTTTCGTTTGTAGGATTGATGTTTCTTTATCTAAGTAAATCTTTGAAACTTTCTGAGAGGTTGTCCCGCTAGATGTAAGAGTTTTTATAACTTTTGAATCAGGAACTGATTTTAACTCTAGCATTTTGAATAGTTGTACGGGAAGGTAAGGTAAATCCTTAATTGAAATAGGTTCATTTGTAAATGATAGATTATTTAACATATTTACATATGGGACGCACTCTAACCTATGATGGATAGTCAAAGCTGTTAGTCGATTCAATAAGTACTCTTGTTTTTCCTTTTTAGACAGTGCATACGGATTTCCAAAGTTAATGTCCATTTTCACAAATCCTTTAGTAGTTGATAATTTATTTTGTCGTTCGGTAAACGCGGATGTTCATCAATTAAGACAACTTTAAATCCACTTGGATGCAACTTATAATATTCCTGAATTGCTTGCCTTATCTCATTTGCTATTTCCTTATTATTTTCTTCTATAATTACTTTCATGTTCTCATCATTTCCAACGCATGCTACATTTATATTAAATTTTGTTTCAAGGAATTTTTCTAGTTCATCTAAACTAATCCTTAGACCAAATAGTTTAATAAATCTTTTAATCCTACCTTTAATATAAAAATATCCTTCTTCATCCATTTCTCCAATATCACCTGTATACAGTAACCCATTTAGTTGATCGCCTATTGTAAGATCTTCTTTTGTCTCTGCATATCCCATCATAACATTTGGACCGGAATATACGATTTCAGAAGTTCCTTCATCTAAGGTCAACTTACCATTAGGAATGGGAATACCTATTGAACCCACCTTTTCTCCTAATTTATGAAAAGGAACATAGCTAATTCGAGCCGTTGCCTCAGTCTGACCATACATTACTGTAAAACAACACTTCCGTCTTATTGCCTCTTCATAAAAGTATTTAATATGATTTTCTGATAACCTTCCGCCTGCTTGTGTGAAGGATTTTAGAGAAGGTAGGTCCATTTTATGAAATTTAAGGCGATGGAGCATTTGATAGATATAGGGAACACCTGCAAAAGATGTAACTTTTTGCTCGTTAAATAAATCCCAAAAATATCTTGAGAGAACACTCTCATCCGTCATCACAATGCTTGCCCCTACTAGTAAATGACTATTGATGACTGATAAACCATATGAGTACTGGAACGGAAGAGAGGTGATAGGAATCTCTTTATTGGATAACTTCAAATATTCAGCAATAGATTCCGCATTCGCCTGAAGGTTCTTGTATGATAGCTTTACAAGCTTTTTACTCCCTGTAGTACCCGATGTACTTAATAGCACAGCTATATCAGGGTGAAGTTTAATCTCATTCTTCATTTGTAAACTTATATAAAGTCGATAATCATATCGCTCCCAAACAACTTTATAATTTTCTATAGATACTTCATCAGTAGACATAATCCAGTCTGGTTTATAGGCATCAACAATTTCACTAAGTAATTGTTGATTTAATTTTGCATCTAATAAGATAGAGGCATCATTGTTTTTTAAACCTGCAAGATAGGCTGCAAGCGTAGTAATATTATTCTTACAAAGGATAATACCTAGCTGTTTTTTAGTATCTTTAGTTAAAGACTGCATTTCCGAAACTAAATCTTCCAATTCTTTATAGGTTATCCTTTCAATAGTTTCATCTAGCAAAAAGGAGCCATTTTTATTCCCTATTTCCCAAAAGTATGACATATTTGTCCTCCCCTTTGGCATTCTCTATATTACTATCGGTTATCTCCGAGATTTTATTACCCAAAATAAATAAAAGCTTCTCTACAATTTTGTAGAAAAGCTTTAAATAACCATACCTCCTGAAACCTTTATGACCTCACCTGTAACATAAGTCGAAAGGTCTGAAGCTAAATAAAGAACTGAATCCGCTACCTCTCCAGGAGTACCAATTCTATTCATACTAATTGAATCTATTCGTTCCGTTCTCTTACCCTCTGATAGATTAGAAATAAGGTCGGTTTCTATAAAGCCCGGAGCTACGGCATTAACTCGAATATTAGATGAAGCAAGTTCTTTAGCAGCAGATTTAGTTGCTCCTATCAAACCAGCCTTACTCGCTGAGTATACAACTTGTCCCTTATCACCTTCCATCCCGAGAATGGAACTAACATTAATTATTGACCCTGATTTCTGTCTTAACATTAATCTTGAAGCAAATTGCATATGAAAAATAGGAGCAACTAAATTAACGTTAATTGTGTCATTCACCTTATCGGGTTGAACCATACCAAGTAATGAATCATAAAGAACTCCTGCATTATTTACCAATATATCAAGATGATTGTATTCTTTTTTTATTGTTTGAAAGGCTCTCTTTACTTCATCATAGTTAGAAACATCGTAAGGTAATATCAGAGTCTTTTCATTCGAAATTTCCGTTAGTTGTTCAGCTACCTCTTCCAATCTATTTTGATCTCGGCCATTAATAATTACTTTCGCTCCATTTTGAGCTAATGTTATTGCAACAGCTTTTCCAATTCCTTTTGTAGCACCTGTTACAAATCCGATCTTACCCTTAAGAAGCATTAAAACTCTACTCCATATTTTGCAAGAATTCGTTTGGCTTCTGCAAAAGAACTCATATCGATTACGTCTTCAGTATCAAGCATGATATCGAATTGTTCGTCAATTTCGGCAACTAGAGCCATGTGAGCGATTGAATCCCACTCAGGAATGGAATTATATTGGAGGTCGTCATTTACAAAATCTTCACTAATTCCAAGGGATTCTGCAAAAATAAATCTAAGCTTTTTTTCGGTCATCTTTATTATCCTCTTCTCTATTAGTATTATCTATCATAGCAAGAAAAAAGAAGTTTGCTAAAGTTTCTACAAACTTCTCTCAACTGATATGACTTGGGTTAATATTTCATTCCAATCAAGACTAAAACGAATAATATCTTCTTCAATTAATTGAGATCCCATTTGTACTTCGATTATCTCAATATCTGTAATAGCCTTAAGACCATGCTTTACTCCAACAGGTATTTGCAGGACATCACCTGGCTTAACTGTTTGTAGTACATCATCTAGGATAAATTCTCCGATACCTGAGATTATGGTCCAAACCTCACTACGATGGTGATGGAGTTGATAACTTAAATTTTTCCCTTCTAACAAACATAACCTTTTGGTTAAAACTTCGTTTCCATCTTCTTGTTTAATGTAATCCAAAACTCTGTACCATCCCCAACGTCTCTCTTCATACATTGGCCTTTGGTCAAAGTCTCCAATCATTTCTTTTAACCTTGGACTAGCTGATTTCTCAGAAACAAGAATACCGTCTGGACTCGCTGCCACAACAGTGTTGGATAAACCAAGTAGCATAATTGGTATGTCTAACTCATTTATAAGATGAGAGTTAATACTATCATTACTAATTTTACCTTTTCCAACAATATTTTCTGCTATTTCCTCTGTAATTGTATTCCAAGTACCTAGATCTTTCCATTCACCTTCATATGCAATAGCTTTGATATTATGAGATTTTTCAACGACAGCGTAATCAAAACTAATCTTAGGTAACTTCTCATACTCATCAATCATGTTATTAAAAGTTGTCGGGAATCCTTGTTCTTCTAGCAATTTGATAATATGACCTAATTTGAATGCAAAAACGCCACAATTCCATAATGCACCATTTTTTATTAATTGTTCAGCATTTTCCTCAGTGGGTTTTTCCACAAAATGACTTACATTTATTACTTTATCTTGAACTGAATTTGGGATAATATAACCATATTTTTGAGCTGGGTATGTAGGCTTAACACCCATTAAAGCAAGTTCTGGTTGAGATCTAGTTATCAATTTTTCAAGAGATTTTAGACTGAGAAAGTAGTCATCATTTACATAAGGGTCTACGGGTAAAATAGTGATTACTTCTTCTAAGTCTATATTCATACTATCATATAAGTATACACAAGAAAGAGCTATTGCGGGAAATGTATCTTTTCGGTCGGGTTCTATTATTAGTGGTACACTTGTGCCTATTTGACTGCGTATCATATCTGCTTGAGATTGACTAGTAACAATCGAAGTAACTTCCTGTAATCCTGCATTTTCTAATTGTCCCCATACCCTTTGTACCATAGATTCCAAATGATCCTCTTTATTCTTTAATACCTTTAAAAATTGCTTTGCCCTAACGTCACTTGATAATGGCCATAGCCTTTTGCCTGAACCTCCAGACAGCAATATTATTCTCATTGTAATTACCTACCAATCATTATTATGCTCTAAATACCATTTATAAGTTTCTCTTATTCCATCTATGATAGAGGTCTTGGACTTCCATCCAAGATTATTTATTTTTGAAACATCCAACAACTTTCTAAAGGTGCCGTCTGGCTTGCTTAAGTCAAATTTAATATTTCCCTTAAACTCTGTAATCTCCTTAATTACTTCGGCTAACTCCCTTATTGTTATATCTTTTCCAGTTCCAATGTTAATGAACTCCCCTAATTGTGGATAATCGATATTACACATAATAAACAAGCATGCTTCAGCTAAATCGTCCACGTACAGGAACTCTCTCTTCGGTCTTCCAGTACCCCAGATTTCTACACTTTTACTCCCCTTGATTCTTGCTTCATGGAACTTTCGGATCAAGGCTGGTAAAACATGTGATGTAGTTAAATTAAAATTATCGTTAATTCCGTATAGGTTTGTCGGCATAACTGATATGAAATTTGTTCCATACTGCTTATTATAAGCATTACACATTTTTATCCCGGCAATCTTGGCAATAGCATACGGTTCATTTGTTTGTTCCAATAACCCCGTCAGTAAATAGTCCTCCTTCATTGGCTGAGGGGCTAATTTGGGGTAAATACATGAACTACCCAGAAATAGTAACTTTTTTACACCATTAAGATAGCTATGATGTATAACATTACTTTGTATAACGGTATTATCATATATAAACTCTGCAGGATAGGTTTCATTTGCTAAAATACCACCTACCTTTGCTGCTGCCAAAAAAACAAATTCCGGTTTCTCCTTTTTAAAAAAACTTGCAACCGCTGATTGATTCCGAAGATCAAGTTCATTACTATTTAGAGTAACAACATTTGAGAACCCTTTGCTTTCAAGGAGTCTTGATATAGCAGAACCAACTAATCCATTATGACCAGCAATATATATCTTCGAACGCTTGTCCATTGATAGGTAACTCCTAATTATTCATAATAGTTTTTAACTTTATATCCTTGATTCTGGATTAGTATATCCTTTTGAGATGATTGTAGATCTTCACGTACCATCATTTTTACTAACTCCTCCAAAGTAACCTTTGGCTCCCAACCGAGAATTTGTTTCGCTTTCGAAGGATCCCCAAGCAATAAATCAACTTCAGTTGGTCTAAAATAACGAGGATCAATTTCTACAAGAATTTTACCAGTCGAAGAGTCAATACCCTTTTCAAGAACACCTTTTCCTTCCCACACTATGTTTATCCCTACTTCTTTAAAAGCTAATGCTACAAATTTTCTAACTGTATGAGTTTCACCTGTAGCAATAACAAAATCACCAGGCTTATCCTGTTGTAGCATTAACCACATTGCTTGGACATAATCCCCAGCAAACCCCCAATCTCTTTGGGAATCTAGGTTACCGAGATATATTTTTTCTTGAAGTTGTAAGGAGATTCTCGCAACAGCACGTGTAATTTTTCGGGTCACAAAAGTTTCTCCACGTACAGGAGATTCATGATTAAAAAGAATACCATTACATGCAAAAATTTTATATGCTTCTCTATAATTAACTGTAATCCAATATGCATACAATTTAGCTGCAGCATATGGACTTCGCGGATAAAATGGTGTAGTTTCCTTTTGTGGTGTTTCCAGAACCTTCCCATATAGTTCACTAGTTGAGGCTTGGTAAAATTTAACTCTTTCCTCCATTTTTAGTATTCTGATTGCTTCTAAGAGCCTCAATGTACCAAGAGCATCAGAATTCGCAGTATACTCAGGTGTTTCAAAGGATACTTGAACATGGCTTTGAGCTGCAAGGTTATAAATTTCGTCAGGTTGTACCTCTTGAATAATTCTAATTAAATTTGTTGAATCTGTTAAATCACCGTAGTGAAGTCTTAGATTTACGTTCTCCTCATGAAGATCTTGATATAAGTGGTCTATTCTATCTGTATTAAATAATGAAGATCTTCTTTTTATACCATGTACTTCGTATCCCTTATTAATCAAAAAGTCTGCTAAATATGCCCCATCCTGTCCAGTAATACCAGTGATTAGTGCTCTCTTCTTCATAACTTTGCACCTACTTAAAATATTTTAATAAATTTGGTCTTAACTCTCTTTTTGTTACTTTAAAATTTTCTATTCTTTTTTCCACTTTCTTTACCAATTGCTCTAAATTAAAATGAGCGTCTACATATCCCGGAAATAATTCCAATGCTTTTCTTAAATACTTAATTCCCATATTCACTCGATTATTAAGAACATGAATAACACCGATGTTGTTAATTGAAGAACCATGTAATGGATCTTGTGCTAAAATTTGTTCGAAGCACTGCTCTGCCTCTCGTAACTTTAATACATGGATATAATAAATGCCCTTTAAAAATAAAACTGTAATATTTTTGCTCTCATTAATACTTGATAGGATTAAGAATCCTTTTTCCCACTCTTCTAGTCGGAACAGTATTGATACATAGTCACAACTATTTGCAAACACAGAAAGTTCTCTCTTATATATAGCTTCTTTTATTTCGAACAGCTGATATTTTTTCAAAATGTTAATCTCAGCCTGGGAGCTCAAACTAATATTACTTGTGGTGTTGCTAGGATGTCTTCTAATATTTACAAGAGGATCGTCTACATAAATAAAGCCACCTATTTCGGCTAACTTTAACCATAAATCCCAATCTTCGTTTATGCTTATTGTTGTATCAAATCCATTAAATTTCATTATTGCTTCTTTTTTTACAAGCACACCTGAAGGTGAAATGACATAATTCCTTACAAACTCATATCCAAGGATTTCATGCGATAAAACTTGAATTCCTGTAACTACACTTTGTAATGAATCACCATTTGAATCTACTTGATTATACGCAGGGTACACTAATACATAATTTGGATCTTTACCTAATTCATCATCCAACACCCCTGTATATCTTTCTATTATAGTATCTTCAACAAAATCATCTGCATCTAAAAATAGTATCCACTCATTACTTGCCTCACTAATACCTTTATTTCTAGCAGAAGAGACGCCCAAATTGGTTGATTGACGAACCAACTTCAAACTACTATTTTGACTATGTAATTTTTCAATTATTTCAAGAGTTCCATCATTACTTCCATCGTCAACAATTATGATTTCTTTAATTGGAAATGTTTGTTTTAAAAGACTTTGAATAGCTTTTTCTATATAGTCTTGACAATTGTAGACTGGGACAATTGCAGTGATATTCAATATACTCACTCCCGTCATTTCATAAGAAGCTTTATATCAATAAGTCTTTCCATGATAATACCAATATACCTGGGAATGAATACTTTAGCTCATTAATTAGTTCTACATCTCCTGTGTTTTCTATCGAAACTATAATACAGTCTACTCTATCAGCATTTTTATGTAACCATTCCATTCCTTTCACTTCTATATTTGATATTATATGCCCTTGCATATTTGGATTATTATCTATGAATGAAACTACCTCAAAATCTTCAAATAACAAGTCTTCTAAAAGTAATATTCCCATCAATTTAGTACCAAGTATTACAACATTTTTTATACCCTTTTCTTTAACCTTATGAGTAATCCCTTGTTTCGAAATCAATAAAGATTCTAACCATTTTCTAAATTGGAAATGATCATCTTTATTAAAACTATCATACATGTTAGCTGAACCAAAATGTTTATGGATAATACTTTTCTGTTCTCCTCTTAGCTTTGTAAGCTGAGAGGAGTCTGTACTTATACCCCCAAGTCTAAAAAAGGCTATATTTCTGTCTAAATACTTTATATGATCTTTTGACTCATACTTAAAACATTTAATTACAAAGTCAAAGTCTCCGGCAATTCTATATGTTAGGTCAAACATTCCGTATTTTTCAAAAAGTGTCTTTTTTGCAAACAATCCTTGATGTGGTGTCATAATTCCTTTTTGCAAGTCTTCAATAGTAATTGTTTTCCCTTCAACAAACGAAAAATTTCTAGTTAAATCGAATTGAACAACATTTCCATATAGCATCTCTATATTTTGATTTTTTGTAAATTCCTTTGCAACATCAGCTAGTACCAAATCATCATAAAACGTATCATCTGAATTTAAAAAATAAACAATATCCCCTGTTGATTCTTCTATGCCTTTATTGAAAGCATCATAAATTCCTTTATCTTTTTCTGAAATTATAACATCTATATTACTTTCATATTCTGAAACAATTTTTATTGTAGAGTCTGTAGACTTTCCATCAATAATGATATGCTCAAAATTCTTATATTTTTGACTTTTAACTGACTCTAAAGTATCTCTAATAGTTTTTTCACTATTAAACGTAGCTGTAATTATTGAAATTTTCGGGTCTAACAATATACATCACCCTCTATTAAAAATCAAAATGCATTTTATAAATATTTTCAATAGGTATTCTTTTTCTAACAAAATCAAATATTTCTTCCTCATAAGCCTTGGAGGTAATAATTAAAGAATCAATTACATGTTTTTTCATATGTTCAGAATAAAATATAGGTATACCTCCAATAGCCTTTCCCTCTAATGAGCTATTATTATCAAAAATTCCTCGAATATTAAAATCGCTTAAATCTACATTTTTAATTATTTGTTCTGTATGTTCTCCGGCACTATAAAGATAAACATCTTGTTTTTCTTTTAAATGAGCGAATCTTTTATTAAAGTACCATGATAAATCAATAGTAACAGGTGTATCGTAGAAGAATGCCATCTTTTTATCCTTTAAAAATTCTACATTTAAAATTTGTGTGTCCAAAAAACTGGAAGTCTTAAATAATATACATGGTTTAATTATTTCGTGGAAAAATTGTCCACATGCTCTTTTATACATGGGAAAGTATTCACAAAATACTGTAGAACCATTTAAACAAGTTCTATCCATTCCACTAACAAGAAAATCATACGATCCAATATTCATTAGAAGAGTTTCTATTCCATTTTTTTTAAAAAAATAACCTTCTTCTATTAGGATAAAATAATCTTCCTTAATATGCTTTACATCTATTTCATCTATATTAGAGACATGTTGTGTCTTTATATGCCCATTTGTGTGACTTTGTAAACTCTTATATGTAATACTCTCTACGATACTTTCTCTTGAATCTACGAATATAATTAATACACTCTTTAATACAGATACTTTATTATCCATTCCTCTATATTGTTCAATTGTTGTTTCACATATATCCATAAATTTTTTTGCAAATTGATTGACAAGTGACAAGTTTTCTTGCCTTGCTTCAAATTCTAATCTTGGATTAAAACCTAAATTATCCTTATAAAGTAATTCTTCAATTTTATCTGATAGATCGTTGGCGTCACTTTTTTTAAAATAGTAGCCATTTTTAGGTGCTTGCTCAATATTAACATCTAAATCGGATAGAATCATATGCTTACCTAATACTCTTGCGTCTTCCACGACTGTACTCCATCCTTCAAATAAAGAAGGCTGAATGAGAAACTGGCTTGCTCTTATCAGTTGGATTTGATCCTCTCTAGGTATATTCCCTAGAATAAATACTATCTCGTCAATGCCTAAATCTTTTATCATTTTTTGTAGACCCTTAAAATAATTCGTAATCCTATAATCATTTATATTACCTGTACAAACAATTGGTATAGAGTAACCTTTATTTTTCAAGATGGAAATGGCTTGAAATAATACTTTATGATTCTTGTGTGCCCAAAACTGATTGCAACAAATCAAAAATTTATTAGGTAAATTATATTTTCTAATCGTGTCAGTAGGAGATTTTGAATACCAACTATCTTCTGGAAGAGAATAAAAAGTTAGAATTCTTGTAACTGACTTTGAATTGGGATAAAAGTTTTTAAAGTCTTTTTCTGCATCCTTACTACTAAAAATAATCACCTTGGAAAATTCAGAGTTTTTCAGGTCTTGTTTATCTCTATTAATAAGTTCTTGTTTTGGAAAAAACTCAGGTAAATACTTATGTTGGAAATCAGGTATCCAAGAGGCATAACATTTATTAGGAAGCGGTTTAAAGGAAGGATAGTAGAAATCAATAAAGTTGAACAAGTCATCTTGATTACTGACAAATATTTCAGGTATATTAGTTGATTTCGCATAACCTCTTTCTTCAAAACCAACATTGATAATTCCATTAATTATAGGAAATATCCTATCAAAGTATGATAAATTTGACTTATTTTCATAAAATACAATTAAATAAATTTCGGGAATTTCATTAATAGGTAAACTTTTTAGAGCTTTTACTAATAACTCTATATATGAGACCCCTCCCATCCAATCTTTTCCACCTATAATTGGAATTCCAATTTTCCTTTTAATCATAAATAACCCTCCTTCATAAACCAATTAAAGTAGCTAAGTAAGCTTTCTTCTAGCTCTCTAGAAGGTAAGAATCCTGCAGCCATCAATTTGCTTATATCAGCTTCCCAGTATATTGGATCCCCGCTTCTAACGACATTATTGTATACCACATCTTTACTAGAGTTGCTGATATCTTGAATCAATTTCACAATATAATTAATTTTTGTTTGATTTCCGGAGGCTAAATTGTAAATTCCTATAATATCGGAATCAAGCGAAAATTTAACTGCCCTTGCAATGTCACTAACATGTATAAAATCTCTACTTTCATTACCTGTTCCAAAAACTTCTACTATATTATTTTCAGGTGAAACAAATTTCGTGCATAACTCGTAAATTACTTGTCTTTTCAAACCTTCTCCGAAAGCTGAGAAAATTCTAAAAATTGTATAATTGAGTGAAAATTGATGTGAATATTCCTCAACTAGTTCTTCACACATCTTTTTGTGATAACCATAAGGTGAAATGGGTTGTAAATTTGCTGACTCCCTAATTGGCAGTTCTGTAGGATTACCATACACAGCAGCACTCGACAGAAGAATAAATTTAGTATTTCTCGTTCGCTGACGAATCGCTTCTAATATAAATGCACATACTCCAACATTATTTTGGAAATCTTCATAAGGATTAACAATTGATTGTGATACGGATGAACTACCTGCACAATGTATAATGACATCAGGTTGTAATTCTTCTAGAATACTAAGAAAATTTTTATCTGGTAGAGTAAGATTAATATGCCTTCTATTAGTTTGTTTATGGGTTCGACCAATACCAAAAACAATCAAACCTGATTTTTCTAAGTAAGAATAAATATTAGACCCAATGAATCCACCCGAACCAATTATTAATATTTTTTTTGAATTACTCATGGTCTATTTTCCTTACTATTCTTGCTGGGTTTCCAGCAACGATTGTCCAAGGTTCAACATCCTTAGTTACAACTGACCTTGCCCCAACAATAGCACCCTCACCGATAGTAACACCCTTTAGTATCACTGATTCAAAGCCAATCCACACTTTATCCTGAATAATTATTGGTTTGCTATTCACAGATGACCAATCCTTGTTTAAAATCATATTGCCTGTTTCCTTGTAATCTTTAATCTGTTGTTGTATATCTTTTGCACGTTCTTTCCAATCCAATGAATGAGAATCATGATCATAAATATAACACCCCCACGCGATTGTAACATCATTACCTATGGAGATTTTTGACCTAGAAATTAATTTTGTACCTCCATTAATAAAAGTTCTATCCCCTATTGAAATTTGTCCTTCACTTGACTCAAATATAAATTGGCAGTTTAATAAACAATCTTCTCCGATTATTACTCTAACATCTCGATTACAAAGAACATCAAACCGAAAAGTTGTATTTGGAAGCAGTACACTTGAACTGCATATATTAAAGTTATCTGGATATTGACGAATTAAGTCCTTAGACATATATCTACCACGACCTTAAAGTGTATATATAATGGGTTTATTTATTTTACGACACTGTAGTACTTTTCTGATTTCATATGCTCTAGAATATGATGAGATTATTATTACATCCGTTTTTTTATACATAGAACTTCTTAGAAATTGTTCTACCGAAAAGATTGGTATTCCTTCAATAAAAGTCCCTTGTAAACTCGATGAACTATCGAGATAGCATAGAACCTTTTTATTTGAATTTACTAACTTATGATAATAGTCTTGTCCAATTTCCGAAGCTCCATATATAACAAACGTTCGATTTGTTTGTAATAAATATTTATTTCTTATTTTAAACAAAATATCTATCAATCGGATAGGAATCAAAAAAAATACAGAATAGAAATCTAATTTGCTAAATGCACCCAATTTAAGTAACTTATTAATTATCCTTGTATAAGGCTTCATTTGGATACGGGAATTCTCTGGTACTAATCTATTTGTAAATTGGCTAAAGTTATCCTTTTCAATTTTATCTGTTAAAAGAAATTCCTGAAACTTTTCGTCTAATATTGATTTCATCTCATATTTATCAGTAAAAAGCTTTCTCGAATTAATCGAAAATTCTTTGTAATTATCTTTTATAGTGCTTATTGCATAATTAAAATCCTTGAAACTTGAAATCCCTATACCTACACCCTTTCTTTCAACAAAATCATTGAACTCCTTTGTGCCAAATGCAATTATAGGTATTCCTAATCTCAAGTAACTTACTAATTGCCCAGATGCATTTATTAATAATGAAAAATTAGAATCCTTTTCTTTATAACCAATAAATGCAATATCATATTCATTTAAAGTTTTTGGAAGTTTATAATTATCAACAAATCCTTCAGATATTATTGGTTTTTTTGCTAGATTGAAGACGGTCTCTTTTACTATGGGGTCAATATAACCTCTTAAATGTAACTCATACCCCTTTTCCCAATATTGAAAAGACTTAATTAAGTCTATACTTGCTCTAATAGGTATAATAGCACCACTTTGAATTATTTTTATTATTTCCTTTGGTTTATTATTGATTCTTTTATGGCTTGCTCTTAAACAGAAATAGCTATCGAGTAATGAAACTGGCAATAAGAATGAGTTATTTACCTTCCTACCCACAGTTTCTTCAAATAACAACTTCCTGTGCTCATCTTGAATTATTAATCCTTTAATTTCATGAATAGTTTTAGTTATCCTTTTTGCTAAAATATCTACTAATCCGTTTTTAATTCTATATGGACTATCCACTGTAAATATGTCGTGACTCCAAAATACTACATTGCCCGGAAAAATAAGGTTTGCGTGAAAAAAAGCATGGTCATCAATAGCAATAACAATATAGTCCGTTCTTTCTTTTTTTACTTTTCTAAGTTTTTCCAATAGATCTTTTTGATTACACTTGTAAGATCTATATAAATTGATAATTTTTCTACTTTTCAAATATAATTCTAAATTATCACGATTTGAGTTAGTATCTAAAATGGCATTATCAATATTAAAAAGCATTTCATGTCGACTATCATTGCCAATATAAGTGACTTCCTCGTACATTTTTCGTAATGCAGCTAAGAAATCATATAGATGAGGATACATCCACTCATTTTCTGCTTGAAAACCAATAAGAATAACGGTACGTTTGATTTTTTCTAATCCTATGGAATATCCCTTTAAAAGCAATTTTTTTCACTATCCTTTTATAGCTACAAAACAAGAATTCCAAGTATCACTTGAAAGTTCGTTATTTGTAATAAATTCACACGAATGGAGTAACTTAAAACCAGAAATTTTTAAATAGAACTCTAACTCATTAAAAAACATATATCGCATTGTGTGCACTTCATTAAATGAGCTATATAAGTGCTCTGAATCTTCTATTATAAACTCATAATTAACTTCTACTACATTCTCTCTAGTTAACAGTTTGGGTTCAGCTACTCTTAAAATTTTCTTATTATTTATTGAAACTCTTTTGACCCGGGTCTCTGGTTGTATGCTTAATACCGCTGGCCCATACCAGCAATCAAATATAAAGACTCCTCCATCGACTAGTGAATTATTGATGGTATATAAAGCATTTAATAAATCTTCATTAGTATTTAGATAACTTATTACATGGAATAAAGAAAGGGCAACTTCATACTTTTGATCACAATTGAAATTTCTGATATCACCATGATTAAACATTACTTTGTTTTTCATGGAGGTATTTCCGATTTTTTCATTAGCGATCGCTACCATTTCTTTACTTTGATCAATTCCTAAAATTGAATACCCTTTATGTGCTAATAACTCAGCATGTTTTCCAGTACCACAACCAAATTCAACTATTTTACTAGCCCCAGGGCAATACCTTTTAATCAACATATGCACAAAATCAACTTCACTTTGATAATTTTTATCTTCATAAAATGCATTATATAACTCTGCATATTGATTAAAAACCAAATTATTTTCCCTCCATTAAAATTGCTTTTAAATTCTCAGCAACTATTTCAATTTGCGTGGGGGTAATGGATAAACCACTAGGAAGATAGAATCCATAATTTGAAATTTTCTCAGATACAGGATACTCTTCATCTAGGAATAACCCCATTTTATTAAAAACAGGCTGTTTGTGCATTGGCCAAAAAAATGGTCGGGTTCCGATGCCTCTTTGATGAAGCATTTCCATCACAGTTTCTGCATTAATATTGTTTAGCACAATTCCAAACACCCAATATATATTCTCAGCGTAGTCAGTTTTGGGTAATGGCAATTGGATATTTGGTAGATCACTTAATAATTGAGTGTATAATCCTCCTAATTTTCTCTTCAGTAATACAAATTGGTCTAGTTGTTCAAGCTGAGCTATTCCAATAGCAGCTTGCAGATTTGTCATACGGTAATTAAACCCTAATTCCTCGTGAATAAACCTTCTTTTCGGTTGGAAACACAAATTTCTTTTTGAACGGCAATGATTCGCAATATAATCATCATCCGTCATTACCATTCCACCTTCACCAGTAGTTATGTGCTTATTAGGATAAAAACTAAAAATACTAACATCTCCAAAGCTTCCACAAGGTTTCCCTTTATATAGTTGACCATGCATTTCAGCAGCATCTTCTATAACTTTTAAGTTATGCTTTTTTGCTAGACTCAGAATTGGGTCCATATCTACAGGTAATCCATAAATATGAACAATCATTATTGCCCTTGTTTTTGGAGTGATTTTTTCTTCAATTTGTGATAAATCCATATTCCAAGTAGTAGGATTGCAATCAACTAATACTGGCACACATCCATTTCTAACAATTGCTGCTACGCAGGAAATAATAGTAAATGTGGGAGCAATAATTTCATCTCCACTTTCTAGGTTTAATGACGAAATGGCAAGCTCTAATGCTACTGTACCATTACTAACCGCTACGCCGTGCTTTCTATTTACGCGTGTTGACATTTGCTCTTCGAACTTCTCAACAAACGGCCCCTCGGAAGATATCCAACCAGTATCTATACATTCAAGTAGATATTTTTTCTCGTTTCCATTTAGTAGTGGTTCATTTACAGGTATGAAGCTCATCTAGTCACACACCTTTACATCGCCGTCGTTTATTCCCACGAATCTAGTTTTATCTAGTTCACCCGAAAAAGGTCCTTGCTTCACTTCAATCATCTCTAAATCTTCAATTACCTTAAATCCATGTCCTCCAGAAATTAAAAGAATTGTATCACCTTTTCTTAATAGATGGCTCTCATAGTACTCATTTTCATTATTGTATATGTCAACCCTAAGTATCCCCTTTTTTATAAAAAGGACTTCTTGTGTATAGATCACCTGTCTTTCAACAGGATTATGATAATGAGGTGGTATAACTTTATCTTTTTTATGATTCATATATGCCATCTGTTGAGACAAGTCATCAGGGGTTACAAAATGGATTCCTTCCTCATTAAATTCATTTTTTATTATTATTGCATATAAATTTTTATGGTCTTTTATATGTGTAATCATATAAATTCTCCTAATTTTATAAGTCTCCAATCTAATAAGGGTACATTAATATC
Source organism: Bacillus salitolerans (assembly GCF_042680805.1). NCBI lineage: Bacteria > Bacillati > Bacillota > Bacilli > Caryophanales > Bacillaceae > Bacillus > Bacillus salitolerans. The sequence goes on from NZ_JBHUEM010000011.1 coordinate 79,129, forward strand.
ATACTCATTTAATTGAATAGCCATTTCATGTACCCTTCCATTCGATGCCAAGACAATACCGTCAACAGTACCTAGTAAGTTCTTTATTTCATTTGGCTTATACAATGGTAAATCAGAAGAATATTCATCCCCAGTTACAGTATTATCAATGAATCCTAAAACTGTCTTATTATCATTTTGTAAATAAGTTTTACATTCCTGACCTGATTGACCAGCTCCAAAAATCAATATTTGCTCTACTCTTCCTAATGTTTTAAGTTCTTCAATAGCAAATAAATTTAATTCTTCTTTTATCTTAGTATTCATACTTGGAAAATTTGCAACATTGGAATCATGAAGTAATTTAATGTAATGGTTTATTAAAACAGGTCGTCCTGCCACCTCCAGTATTTCTTCCTTATGTTTTTCTACAACATAATTCCAGCCTTCTATAGACCTTATTGAATCTTTGGAAATTGTATCACCCTCGTGTAAATGATAAATGAATAATGGTTCATGTATAAACCCAACTTCAAAAAATTTACTTAGTCTAATGAATGTATCCCACTCTTGATAAGAAGGTACATTCTCATCGAGTAACCCTATCTTATATAAACATTCTTTTTTTACTATTAATCCCTGAAACATTGGCCCAGGATTAATTAGTAACTTTGGATAGACATTCCCAAATATTGAGGGAATGTCTATTAAAGAAAGGCCACCTTCTTTTTTTAAATAACCCATACTATGTGCAACTTTATAGTTATTCCGAGTAAGAAAATCAAGTTGCTTACTAAGTTTATTAGGTAACCACTCATCATCAGAGTCTTGAAAGCAAATCCATTGACCTCTTGAATTATCAACACCCATGTTCCTTGCTTGTTGGGCTCCAATTCTTTTGTTTGACGCTAGTACTCTTACCCTAGGATCATTAAATTCACTCAATACTTCTAGTGTATTATCAGAGGAGAAGTCATCAATAACTATCACCTCGAAATTATTAAAATCTTGGTTTAGGACTGATTGAAGACAATACGTTATTGTATTTGCCCGGTTGTAAGTCGGAATAATAATGGATACTTCTGGGACCATAATTTTACCTCTCTAAATGTTTAATATGTAGAGCATTAGCTAAATAAGAAAATTAATGGAGCTATTTTTATTACAAAAGGATTAATTTCTATTAATGAAATTAATTACTTTCTTGAATTGGTTGATAAAATTGTATTTCTCCTGATAAATTTTCCTTGCATTTATCGAGTAATATTCATAATTCTTAACAAGTTCATCCAAAGCAGTTGACATCTGTTTTATTGAGGAGATATATGTTCCAAATTCTCCTTCATCAATGGCAATTTTATAATTATCATAATCAAAAGTGATGATAGGTTTTCCAGATTGTAAAAACCTAGCAATCTTTTCAGAAGAGTAAACTGTTAATTTATCATTTAAAGGGGCTTCCTTATAAAAACAAAGGCCTATATCCACCGAGTCAATAACAACTTGTTTACTTTCAACAGATAAAAGCTCTGTTGAAAACACAACTTTATTCTTTTTGTCTAGCGTTTTCAAATAATTATAGTAACCTTCATCATAATATATACCATGAATTATGAACTGATACCCTTCATCTAGCTCTTGAGCTACTTTAATTATTTCATCACAATACCTATTTTCTGCAATCATTCCCCAATACAATACTTTTATTTTGCTTGGTGATATCTTATATTTTCTGTCAAAATAGTTTTCACTTTTTTTCACTTCTTCTCTTATAGATACTGTAACATATAGAGTTTCCTGTTCTACAATATCATTATCTTTAAACAAGACATCCCTTCGTGACTTATCTTGAATAATTGTTGCACATGCTTGATTATGAAAGTGTTTTTCAACATTATGTAGTAATCTGTATCTGCCTGGCTCCCACATAGGATGATCTGATGTATATAATTCTAAGCTATAATACATATATGGGATATTATAATTTTTAGAAATAATACCAGCCCAAATCATACCTATTTTTTCAAAGCCAACGAAGTACGAATATTCTTTTCCATTAATATATTGAATTGTTTTTTCAGTTGTGTAGTTTTCAAACATTTGGGCTTCTAACAAATTTAATATATTGTCAAAGTTTTCCCCTTCTTTAAAACCATTATCTTCTAACTGTTGCTTTATCTCTGAATAATAGGAACTGGCTACTAATATAAAAACTTCACTTCTATTTTCAGTGTGAATTTTTGAAGGATTATAAATTTTATGATTTATAAAATAACTTCCCCATTTATCTGAGTTATTATCAACAACATAGGAAACCTCTTGATTATTCAATTTTTTTAATGCTTTCTTTGCTAAATTTCCAGTACCAAATATTATTAACTTCCTATCTTTAAACTGTGAAGTGTATTCCTTATTAAACAAATGATTACTTTTATTTAGTGGGAGTACAAAATCTTTGTCGAATGTAAAATCCATTACGTTAATATAAGGATTTTTTATAGGATCATCTATGTTTATACTTGTATTACCATATAGAAATATATCAACGTAATAACCACTATTAGTTAGTTCAATTGCACTATCAATAACTTGCTGATGAAATACCCACTTAGCAACAAATAATCCAATTCTTTTCTTCAATTTTTCCGTCCCTTATTCTACTTTTTTTATATAACTTATATTTTCTCAATTTCTAAAATAAAATGTATATATAGTCTCTCGTCTATCCTATCTTTATTGAATAATTTATACACTTTGTAATTCAAACCAAGTGATGTTGCTTAGTCTAAAATTCTTGACTTTAATACATCCACACTGTACTTTCGTGACGAAGGGATATTTAAAGAGTTTCTCTTTAAGTATTCTATATGCCCTTATCCTTATATTTCTTACCATAGAAATCAGGAGAAGCATAACAACAATACTCAATTTGCATATACAGGGCTAATAACTAACTTTCCACCCTTTTTTAAAATTCTAGCAGCTTCTCTAATTAAATTTCGATCATCTTCAAAAAGAAACATTTCATATGAATATTGTAAGGAGATTCCCGAAAATGTATCTTCATTAAAACTTGTTTCCGTTGCGTCCATTTGAATATAGTATTCAAATTTTTGATACTCTTCCGGAATATTTAAGTCAATTGCGAATGCATTTATTTTTACCTCTAAGTAATAATGGCCAAAGGTTACTGAAGCAGCAACATCCAAATATTTTTCATCTGTATAGTTTTTAATACCTAATAAATCGTAAGCAATGAAATATTCAAGTATTTTTTCTTGTTTAACATGATCTTCTGATTACGTATAGGGTAGGATAATTTATAAAAATTATTACTGAATAAATCATATTTTTTCATATCGACTACGTATTCGTATAACAATATGTCATTTTTATAGAAATCATTCTCTATCCTAATTAAGTCAAATTCATTTGGTGGTCTATATTCAATTCCGTCAACGTGTTTTTGTGAATAATATTCTTTTATTATCAATTCTCGCAGTTCAAAAATATTAAAATATTGAACATTCTCTTCAAAACCATTTAATTTTAATTGCTGAGAAATTTCTGAATAATACATACTACAAATAAATATTACTAATTTATTTTTTTCTCCTAATAATAATGAATCAGGTGATCTGAAAATTAATTATCATGTTTTCCTGAATTATTTTCAAAATAATAATCTATATTTACGGGGGGAATTTCATGAAATATATCTGTAAGTCCACCTGTTCCAATTACAACTACACAACTATTTTATAAAAGCTGACCAAATGGTAAGGTCTGCCCCAAAATTTTGGTATTGTTCAACACTTCTTCAGTTTTGATTATTATTCATTAGAGTTCTCCTATATTAAATAGGTAATATCCCATTATTGCCTACATAAGATTTTCTCAATATCCAAGAGAGTAATTGAGGATTGTTAAATACAAATAATTGGTGTTGTAAATATCCCTCTATATACCCTTTATTTAATTCAAGTTTTATATCACTTGCATTACTTAAATCGTTATACTTTTGCTCACATGATATTTTGGATTCTAAAAGGTCACTATATAGCATGTGGCCTCTATCCCTAATGTGTGTATATGAATCAGATATTCCTTGCAAATACGAGCGTTTATATACATAGTTTATACTCATTCTCTCTTTTGAAACAAAATGTTTTACAGAAGCATCGGGATGAAAGTACGCTTCATAACCGAGTTCTGTAACTCTCCTTGAAACATAACTTTCACCATCCCCCCGGTACATAATTAGTTTTTCTGGCATCCCGTCCGGATTAAATCCACCGATATCTTTTAGTACTTCTTTTCTTATCGCATAATTACATCCAAAAATTAAATTGGATGGTATATATTTCTCTTCTGTACCAAGGTCAATTAAACTAAAAGTTCCACAATATTTTCCATATGGTGATTCTTCCCATAACATTTTTATCCAATCTGGACACTCTTCTTCATAAACAGGAATATTATTTCCTCCGACAAGCGCAACTTCAGGTTTGTTATCAAATATTTCAACAATAGTTTCAAGCCATCTTGGATACGGTACTATATCATCATCGGCGAAAACAATATTCTCTCCCTTACTTTGTTGCATACCTATGTTCCTACCTATATGTAATCCTGGGTTATCATCATAAATATAGGAGTAATTTGGAAAGGCATCTTTATAGATATTTACTACTTCCTTAGTATTATCTGTTGATCCATTATCAACCACAATTACTTCAAATACTTCATTAGATAATGTTTGTCTTGTAATTGAGCCTAATAATTTTTTGATAAAATCTACTCGATTTCTAGTTGGAATTACTACAGTTAACTTCAAGTCATTCACCTCAGCATTCGAAGATAACTCAATGCCTTCTCATGGTTTTGATTAGTTAGATCAAGACATTTATTAAAATACTCTAGAGCATTATCTTTCTCATCAATTTCAAAATAAAGTTCACCCAAATGAAAATTAGCAGAAATTAAATATTTTTCATGTTTTTGATGTAAATAATTTTTTAGATAAATAATTGCTTTCTTATTCATCTTAAGTTCCTTATGTGCTCTTCCCAAAAAAAACATAGTTTCTGGATCATTAAAATCAGATCCAATTGTTATTATCGCGTCATACATACCATTAATAAATAACTTGTTATAGAATACAGTTTTAATTTGTTGTTTTTCTTTTCTTAAATAATTTTCTGGATGAACTAAAAGATTTCCTGAAAAGGATTCAAATTTCTTCAAATTTTCAATTAGACTCTTGTTTTTATTTTTTTTAACAAAAATGACCATATTCTGACTATACCAGTAAGATACATTTATATTTGTCCAAAACTTAGGCCTTATAACATCAAATAATTCGTACCCTTTTCGTTTAAAAATGTCCTCCCAGTAATCAAGCCATTGTTCATTAATGTGACCAACCCCCCCTTGGTAAGGTATTGCTGCAGAAAACAATACAACCTCGCTTAAGCTTGTTAAAAATCCCACAAAGTTGATTGCTGATTCCTTTGACAAATGCTCCGATACTTCAAGAGAAATCGCTAAATCATATTTTTTATCTATTCTAACTGGGTCCTCAAGATTGCATGGCTTAAACTTTTCTTTACTGATTAAAAGCATGCTTTCTTCGACATAACTACCATCTAACCCTAAAACCTGATCTACTCCTTTTTCTTCAAAGGTTGAAAGCCAAGTGCCAACACCACAACCTACGTCAATAACACTTTTGGGTTGGATTAAATCAATAATAAAAGGAACAATCTCATTTGCAGATTGTTTGGAACCATTGCTTTGAATATTAAAAAAATCTTCATTATATAATTCCATACTACATCTCACTTCTCTTTATGATAATCTACATACCATCTTACAAAATTAGTTAATCCTACCTCTAATTCTATTTTTGGCTTGTATCCAGTTGCATCTCTTATTTTAGAGATATCTGCATAGGTCTCTACAACATCTCCTAGTTGCATAGGTAACTCTATTCGGTCTGCCCTTTTGCCAATAACATTTTCTAATGTATTAATAAAGTAATTTAATGAATACGGTCTACTATTTCCAATATTATACACTTCATTTGGTTGTTTATTATTAATATCTTGTTCGTGTAAGAAAAGCAACATAATACCCTTAATAATGTCATCTATATATGTAAAATCTCTTTTAAGATTTCCATAATTATATAGTTGAATTGGTAAACCCTCAATAATGCTTTTTGTAAATTTATAATATGCCATATCTGGCCTGCCCCATGGCCCATAAACAGTAAAAAACCTCATACCTGTAGTTCTAATATTATATAAATGATTATATGTATAAGCCATTAGTTCGTTTGACCTTTTAGTAGTAGCATACAAACTTACAGGAGAGTTTGCGTCCTCTGTTTCAGATAATTTGTTTTTATTATTACCATATACTGAACTAGAAGATGCATATAGTAAATGTGATACCTTATAATCTTTGCATGCTTCAAGAATCGTTAGAAAACCATGTACATTAGAATCCAGGTAAGCAAATGGATTTTCAATACTATATCTAACCCCTGCTTGAGCTGCCAAATGTATTACTTTATTAAAAGGAAAACTTTCAAATAATTTTTTTACAGAATCAATATCTGTAATATCAATATTTTCAAAATGAAAATTAGGGTTTTCCATTAATATCCCTAATCGGTTTCTTTTTAAAGTAATGTCATAATACTCATTTAGATTGTCGATTCCAATAACCATATAACCTAAGGATAATAATTTTTGAGATAAATGCATCCCTATAAAGCCTGCTGTTCCGGTAACTAATATGTACAGGATAAATCACCTTGACCTTCTTTTTCATTTGGATTTCAAAATGGAATGATTAGTGTATACCTAATCAAAACACAGGTACCATAGTTAATATGTGTATTATATATCCATTCTCAATCCCATGCTGATTTACAAAAAATAATTATTAATTCTAAATGAATAAGAATGGATATGTTTATACTGAAATAAGGTTTTGATCTTTTAATGTATATATTTTTTTCTTATTAATAAAACCCTCATGAATTTTTTTCTGAATCAGATACTAGAAAGACCTATCTTATATTTATTTGAAATGGTGCGATTAGTATCTGCATTTTACAACCATAGATTCACTCTTAATCCTTTCTAATATAAGCCCAATATAAATTTGGGAGATGTCCATCTTTTACTACCAATGGTTTCACATTCTCCTCTACAACTTGTTGGACCCCTTCTGCCCATCCTATATCATGAAATACCACTAAGCTGTTTTTATTTAATTTAGGGAACCAGTCTAAAACATCCTTTTTGACTCCATTATATGAATGGTCTCCATCAAAAAATATAAAATCAATATTTTCGTTAAAATTTCGTACAATTTCGTAACTCCAACCTCTTTTAGGTTTAATTATATTTCTATAAGGTTCAATATTATTTAAGAAAATATCAAATGTATCCCGTTTCCCTTCAGTCATTCCATCATTATTCCATGTGTCTATACAATAAAGTTTAGACTGACTATTATCTTTTATTGCATGAGCTATTAAACAGGATGATGCTCCAAGATAAGAACCTATTTCTACATAAACATTACCTTTTACTTCTTTAGCAAGTAGGAAAAGTTTTTCTTTTTCCTGCTCTGTTAAGTGAGTAAATATATTTATATCCACCATAATTGATCTTTATCCTTTCATTATTACCTTCGGTCTAAATCCATTATAAAATTCAGCACACGAGATTTCAGAACCCTCGGTATTTATAGTTTTATAGTTATGACTAAAAGATCTTCTTATATTCCTTGAAGTACCTTTAATTTTAGTATTTGTCCAAGATACAGTTGAATCATTATCAAACCAAACTTCCTTCTCATGGACGTTATTGTTTTTTTGAATATATTGATCCCAATCGTTTTTATCACCTTCAAAACTACCACCAGTAAGTAATCCAACAAGGTATTTCATATTTCCAAATGAAATAAATTCTCCCTCTGGTTTACCGATACCACTTGATAAAATTTGCATATACGATATACTATGTTGAATGTTCCTATCAGAAATTAAGACCTTTCCATCTTCATTTTGATCTACCATTACTAAATAGAAATCTCCCTCTGGTTCAGAATCTGATTCAACTGAAATGAATTTACCTGTCTCTTGACCAAGACCATTAAAACTCCCAATTTCATTTTCACTAGCTTTATAATGGCAACGTATCCTCTTGCCTATTTCAAGATCTTTGACATCAGTAACTTCATCTAAATGATATATTCGGCCTTGCTTATCTATCTCAATACCTTGAAATACCATTTTTTCATTATTAAGTATTTCAATCTCTATCTCATGTAGTATATCTTTTAATCCACTTTTCCCATAGAGCACTTGATAAAAATCAACTGTAAAATCTCCTTTATTTCCCTTAAACTTTTTCGTTGAAAATTTCTCTTGTTTACCATCGATCGTTACGATAACTTGATTTGAACAGTCATAATGCTGTCCACCAATTATTCGAAAAGCGGTCCCTTTAAACTTAAAACGAATAGTTGAGCCACTACAATTACATTGATGAAAAGTAAATATTTTTTCATTTTTGTAAAACGTTTCTTTCTCAACCTCCATATTGCTTTGATTCCAATTCATTGAATAATTATATACACCACAGGAATCGCTGTAGAATTTCCAATTACCATTTATCTCTTCCAATATTCTTGGGTGGAGAGAACTCTTAATAATTGGTGTAAACTCATTAAATACTTGTTCAGTCAAATCTAAATAGTAACCAAACAAATCATTAATTTTTTTCCCCTTTATGATTGGGTCTTGTATATCTTTAAGTCCACTGGTTTCCTTTAGTAATAATTCATAGAAAACACGGGTCACGGGTCTAACATATACCACAAAAAATTCATTCTTCAATAATTTGTTTAATACCTTATCAAACTTTAACAAATAGTTAGTTATTTTTTCTACTCTTCTATTCTCAATAACTTTATTAAGTTCATATAATACGTTGTAAGTTTCGCTATGGAGTTCAGAGAATTTCTCAATCGATCGGTTCATTCTAGTAATTCTATTAATAATCTCACTCTTTTTTATAAGTAAGTTGTTCCCCTTATACCATTCGTCATTAACAACTCTTTCTTTAAATACTGTTTTTATAACCTCTTCTAGTGACATATAAATCGTCCCTTTTATGCTTGCTCCTCCGTTAGTAGTATTAATAATCCTTATATTTGAATATAAATGAATATAATGCTCCATCAATAATCGCATTTGATTTAGGGATCTGTTTGTCTCTACTTCCTTTCCAAATACATCTAATACATATAAGGCATCTTGAATATCCTTTTCCTGAATTGATGCATTTCCATTTCCTCTTTGAATGTCCTTTGAGTAATATAAATCATTTTTAAATGCAAAATTTTGACCTACTAAAATGATTGAACTAACGTTCATACGTGCAAATATTTGTAATGTTATAATAGCTATTGAAAATGCATCATCAACAATATCATTACTCTGAATAATTTCGTTGTTATAAAATGAAGTAATTGTGTCTTGAGATGTAACAACATGTAATTTAGGACCTTTATATTTTTGTAAGGTCTCATAGCCTACACTTGTTCCGTATATCATTGGAACTGAAAATATTTTACGCTTTATCATTGCTTTAAAAACATTGTAATTATGTTCTTGGGGGTCATAAGTACAAATTGCATCCGGTAAAATCCCATTTGCTATTAATCCTTCATTTGCAGATCCAACGGCAATTATATAGGCAAGTCCTTTCTTTTTAATTAGTTTGATGTGTTCGTACTCATTCTCTAGTGACGGTCCAGCAGAAACAATTAGTACCGGTTTTCCACAAAATTCATGATATTTCTCTTTTAACAGATTTGGAGTAGTTAAAGTAGTCGGCAAATTCATTAAACTATTTAATGTCCACCTTTTTGCAAAGACATTTTCTGAGGTAAATGAAGCTATCTTTCTTTGTACAGTATCTTTAAATACAGTTAGAAACCAACTTAACTTTTCTTTAAAGACCCTCTCATAACTTGGTAAGATTAATAGTAAAACTTTTTCTTTTATTTCAAAAGAAAATCTAAGTAAGAAATTATAAGCTTGTTCTTCATCATATTCCACAAAAATATTCTCAATTTGACTGTTTCCAAATATAGTTCCTAAATCTTTATGACTCATATTCTGATCAAAAATTTCAGGAATTGGCTCATATATAGAAATTTTTTTATCGGGAAATTTTGAAATGAAATAATCAATATGGTAGGACAAACCGAGACCATAAATGAATACGTGTTTATATTCATTAATAGCATTTTCATTAAGATCAATTATTTTTTTGGCTTCAGATATTGGATCATATTTACTATGAAGATAAATATCATTATGATCTTCGCTTACTAATATGGTAGGAACACCTATCTTAGTTTCAGTAATTTCAATATTAGTATTTTTTTTACGCATAGATCGATTCTCAAATAAATACCCCACCTGAGGGAATCTCTGTTTTAGATACTTTCTATTTTTTTCTTCAAACATCAAATTTCCTCCGAATTGTTATATTAGATCTTCATTTAACATCCATTGTCTCAAAATATTTTTACTAATTACCATGTCTTTTGTAGGTTTTGGCAGTTTAACTCCTTTTGATAATTGTTCTGGATAGTTTCTAAATTCACCACCAAACGCAGGAGGTATAATATACATACTATTAGTTTCAATTGCTATCCTTGCTTCATCTTCTGTCATTAATTCTTCGTATAATTTTTCCCCTGGTCTGATACCGATTTTTTTTATATCTATACTTTTTGATATTAAAAATCTTGTTTTCATTTCCTCTATAATTATTTCAACTAAATCTTTCAGCTTAATAATTGGCATTTTCAAGACAAATACCTCCCCACCTTTGGCTAGTTCGTTTGCTCTAAGTAATAATGATATAGCTTGATTTGGAGTCATCATGTAACGTAACATATTTTCATCAGTAATTGTCACAAAGGATTCTTTTAGTATTTGTTCTTTAAATAAAGGAATCACAGATCCGCGTGAACCCATGACATTTCCAAATCTCACTGCTAAGAAGATAGTTTGTTTTGGACCTTTTTGGAACTGAGTTGCTGCAATAAGCCTTTCAGCAGTCAGTTTAGTTGCACCGTAAGTATTTGTAGGTGATATTGCTTTATCAGAACTTGTAAACAAAACCTTTTTTACTCCAGTTTGTAACGCAGCTTGTATGATGTTCTGGGTACCTATAACATTTGTTTTTACTGCTTCAAAAGGATTATACTCGCATGAAGGCACATGTTTCATTGCAGCTAAATGGAATACATAATCAATATCTTCCATTGCTCGTGTTACCCTCTGTTCATCTCTTATATCTCCAATTAGGTATCGGATATTTTTATAGTTGTTATACTTTTGTTGTAACTCAAATTGTTTGAATTCGTCTCGACTAAATACTCTTATCACTTTTGGTTCGTGTTTAAGTAGCTCTTCTAGTAAATAGTTTCCAATTGTTCCCGAGCCACCAATAATAAGTATTTTCTTTTCGAAATATATACTCTTATCCACTTTGCACCTCTATCCCTGATCAATTTAAACCATTTTCAGAGGGTTGATATTTGTCAATAATCAGAACTTCGATTCTTTCAATAATAGGTATGATCTCATATTGTATTATGTCCGCTATTAATACCATATCTTTTGTTTCGACAGCTCCTAGCAGATTTGTTAACTCACCAGTTATTAGTTCCTTTTCATGAATCAAATTATTCCTAACTTTTTCATTTTCAATATGATTTCCTTGAGCATCCAATATTTGAATTATCCATTGTAAACCCTCGACTAAGAGTGAAAATTTATCCCATGAATCTCTAGTCGGTCCTGAGTAAAATTGTTCTACTATTTTGTTTATCTCAGGTTTTGCTCTATCAATATATAACTTTATAGATTCAAAACTCTTAGATAATAGTTTTTTTAATGTTATCGTAACAACTTTAATAATTTGAATATCTTCTATATTTTCTTCTAAATATTTTTCAAAGTTTTCATAAATCACATTTTCATCAATTAACAAATAGTCAACGAAAAGGTTGTTTTTAGTTAAGATTGTATTTATACATTCAAAGATTTTTTGATCTTGATTCTCTGTTTTTATAATTTGATCTAGTATATGGATTTCCATAGTATTGCCCCCCATCAGTATTCTTCTTATAATATTATCGGCAAAACTAAACTATTATAAAGCAATTCATACCTATTGTTACTATTTGGTTATCAAATTCAACTTATTTTCTATTTAAATTTCTTCTGCTATACATAGGACATACAATTAGCACCTAACATGTAATAAATAAATTAGTAATATTTCTTAAGAGAAATTACTTTAATAAACCGGCCAAAGAAAAACCTTCAACCATTTTATATTTTTTCCACTTAACTTTTAAAACTAGAAAAATGTTTTACTTACGAGAGGGAGTCGAAATGTAAATATGTGGCATTGTAAAATAGAAGTTTAAGGTAATCAAAATAAATAATACTCAAATGCATCGGGGAAAAATCTAAATAAATGACCCAAAAGCCGAATCCGACTTTTGGGCCATATATATTATTATCCTAATAATTGTAGTACTGATTGTGGCTTTTGGTTAGCTTGAGCCAACATTGATTGTGAAGCTTGAGCTAAGATGTTAGACTTAGTAAACTTCATCATTTCAGCAGCCATGTCTACGTCACGAATACGTGATTCAGCAGCTTGTAGGTTTTCAGCTGAAGTACCAAGGTTGTTAATAGTGTGATCTAAACGGTTTTGGAATGCCCCAAGCTTAGAACGTTCAGCAGATACAGTTTCAATTGCATTGTTGATTACTGAAATTGCTGCAGAAGCTCCACTGTGAGTGCTTACATCTAAAGCTCTTTCAGAAGTTGTACTGCTTGTTCCGTTAGTAACAACGTTAGTAGAAGTATATCCAGTAGTACCACCTGAAGCAGTGATTCCTAAAGATTTAGAAGACATATCATTGATATCGATAGACATGCTTTGGTTTTGGTTTGCGCCAATCTGCATTTTTAATGATTGGTTAGTTGTAGAAACAGTTCCTTGTCTAACGTCTTCATAAAGACTTGCATTTACAGCTGTACCAGTAGGACCAGTGATTGCACCAGCTGCTGCCTTACCAAACTTTTGAGTTAAGCGAATTTTGTTGTCGCTTGTAACAGAAACATCATACTTTTCTGCAATAGTAGTATTGTTCTTAAATGCTTCTGCTAATGAGTTAATATCATTAAAAGTTTGGCTACCCGCTGCAGCAGTTGTATTAGCCGCTCCAGAAGTATAATTGAAGTTTTGACCTTCAAATGATACTGTTTGGGCAGCAGTGATTGTAGCGTTTAATCCAAACTCAGCAATTGCTCTAACTTCTCCAACCTTCTCACCAACATTACCGTTTAATACTTTCTTTGTATTAAATTCAGTTGTATTAGCAATACGGTTTATTTCAGAGGATAATTGGTTGATCTCCTTTTGGATTTCTCCACGGTCAACCGAAGTGTTTGTATCGTTAGAAGCTTGGTCAGCTAACTCACGCATACGTTGAAGGATTGAATGTGTTTCGTTTAGAGCACCTTCAGCAGTTTGGATTAAAGAAATTCCGTCTTGAGCGTTACGAGTAGCTTGGTTTAATCCGCGGATTTGTCCACGCATTTTTTCAGAGATTGCTAGACCAGCAGCATCGTCACCAGCACGGTTAATACGTAAACCAGAAGATAGTTTTTCCATTGAAGCAGCATTTGCTTTGTTGTTGAATCCTAATTGACGGTAAGTATTCAACGCAGGAACGTTATTATTGATAATCATTTTTATTTCCTCCTTGAAATTGTTTGATTTCCACATCCATGTGGTTATTTAACAGGTGGTAAGAAAGTCGGCCGCCTTTTTACCTTCTGTTCTTTACATATTTTATATCGACTTTTGTAGAATAAGTTTAATAGTTTTTGAAATATTTTTTAATAATATATTATGCCAATAACTGTAAGACAGATTGAGGCTTCTGATTTGTCTGCGCAAGCATACTCTGAGAAGGTTGAGAAAGGATATTTTTCTTTGTAAACTTCATCAATTCTGAAGCCATCTCAACATTTCGAATTCTCTACTCTGACGCATGGAGATTCTCAAAGTTAATTTCATTTACTGACATCGCGTGATCTAATCTGTTTTGTAATGCCCCAAAGTAAGAACGCCTTGAACAAACTACCTTCAATCGCTGAATTAAAAAGACTAATAGCATGTTGAGCTCCATTTTTAACGTCAATATTATCAATTCCTAAACTCTTGCTTGTAGTACTTGAGAAAAACATCGTCATTTTCTGTCCACTATTTGCACCCAATTGGAAATTTAAGCCTTTACAGTTAGCACTATCGCTCGGCCAAATTATGTTGAATTTTTTTAATGGGTTCTCTTCATATATTTCTGTATCTCCAACGACTGTTTTAGCAGTTTCTACAGCACCACCGTCTGCATCAAATCCCCCAATAGCTCCAGTATCTTCATTATTCAAGTCCAGTCTGTTAATAAAGTCAGCTCCATTGGCATCAAAATTTGTTTTAAAATCTGATTGGAATATCATTTGAAGCTTGTACAGAGAGTTCTCTACCTCTCTGTAATAGAGAATGAATTTCCAATAAAGCTCCTTCAGTAATTTGAATAAGTGATACAGCATCTTGGACATTCCGATTAGCCTGTTTCAAGCCAGGAATTTGACCTCTCATTTTCTCCGAAATCGCTAAACCCGCGGCATCATCGCCAGCACGATTAATACGAAGGCCTGAAGACAACTTCTCCATCGAATTAGAAACGCTATTATTATTAAAAAAGTTTTGTCGATATGCATTGAAAGCAGGTATGGTGTTATTTATGATCACTTTTTCACCTCCACACTCCAAAATAAAAGGCACAACCTCATAGGTTGCACCTTTTATATCGTCAAAAAATACTACTATTTGACAAAATTTACGATTTATATTTTTGCGAAATAAGTTTTCCTAAATCGACAGTGGAGCTAGCTGCATTACTATTTTCCTCTTTAATCGCAAGGTAGACCTCTTTTCGGTGGATATCCACATTTTTAGGCGCGTCTATCCCTACCTTTACTTGTTCACCTTCCACAGACAATATTGTTATTTCAATATCATTTCCGATTTGGATGGACTGGTTTGGTTTTCTCGTAAGAACTAACATGGCTAGCCCTCCTGCCCAACAGGTGATGTCTGAGAAATTAGTTTATGCTTCGTATGATAATCTTTATGATTTAGCACTACTTGTCTACCTAGCTTTTTCACACCATTAATTACAACTGGCGCTTGAAGGTTCGTAGTCGAATCTTCAAAAGGATCCTTTACTGTAATGATTGAATAAACTTCAATTTGTTCACGGTTTTCAATATCAAGAGAGTTTACGTCTGAGTCAGATAGCTTAAACTCATAATCACTATAAAATTTAAATGGATTAATCAACACAAACCCCAGTTCGGAATTTTTGACAGATTGTAATATTGAAAAAGGACTCTCTTCACTTAATGGAAGTAAAATAAATTCCTGTTCCTTTAAGAAACCTGGAATTCCATTCGGAAATGATAAGATACTCTCACTTTCAATTATGATTTCACCGTGATATTTCGTTTGAATCTTCATTTTTTCACCACTTTATTAAGATTTCATATCTATATGATTACCAACATACTCAATATCAATAAATGGCTTATGAATTAAATAGTTTTGAACCTGCCATTTTTGGAAATTGAACTCAGGCGGATTTACCCTTGAACGGATAATGGGTTCATTCGCTTTGATATCAACTTCTACTTTTGCTGGTTGATAATCCAATTTCACAGCAAAATGCGAGGAAGGAATATAACCAAGGCCTGTCTCCTTCATTGGCGTTTCACCATTAACCTTGGCAATTTGGGCAAGGACAGGCCCATTATGTATATTCATCATCTGATCTCCCTGCGCTGACATCTTAGCTAAATCACTGAACCATTTAGATTTGGCATATTCAACGTATTCTCTCGTTCTCTCAAAAGCATCCTTTAATCCTGCATCTTGAAAGGCTTGCGATTGATCAATATGCATTTCGCCAGGGGTTGTTTTAATTCTCACATCAGCCTCTGGTTGCTGGATGGATAGATCAGCTTCTTTTTGCCTGATACCCATAACAGGCCTTTCATGTTTCATTCCTAGTAATCCATTTGTTATGTGGTACTTTAACGGAGTAACTTGCATTGTAACTCCCCCTTTCAATACCAATTTATAAAGAAAAAAGCTATCGAAAATGATAGCTTATTATCGAAGAAAATCCATTAGTGTCGGTTGAATGATTCTTGCACCCGCTGCTAATGCTGCTCTATGAACTGTTTCTTGATTTTTTAAATCAATAATAACTCGTTCTGCATCAATATCTTCATTTTGTGACATAATATTAATTGCAATTACTTCATGCTCTTTTACACGTTCTTCAATCATTTCTGCACGATTAAAGCGAGCCCCTAATTCAGAACGTTCTTTTAGTAGACTATCTACTCGACTTTGAACCTTTGTTAAATAATCATCTATCTCGTCTCCAGTAGTAGCTGTACGTAATTCTTTAATTAAATTATTTACATCTTTAAATAATCCTGCTGAAAAAACAGATTGTGGCTTAATGTTAACACCAAGATGTATCCCCTTCATGACTTCGATATTAACCGAGTTGTTGTTTACCGATACGCCATCTTTATGGTTGATAGAATATTGTTTCGGATCTAAAGCAGCAGGTGCAGTTGCATCCGATGAATCATCATAAGTGACAACAGGGCTCGTTGGAGTCGTATAATCAATCGTGATACTTTTATTGGCACCATCTGTAAATTCCAAAATAGGCGAAACACTTGCAGGGTTATATGACAGTTTTATGTCTTTTCCATTTGTATCATGAAACATTATATAGTGATCTTCATTTGATAAGGAGGCAAAGGTCGTATCCCCAACAGGAATATCAAACTTTGTTATATCAACCGGCTTAGAAGTCGTATCGGTTCCATTAAAGATATATTTATTATTTACCTTTGTATTAGCAAGTGCCTCAATGTGTGCAAGAACTTGCTCAATTTCAGTGGCAATACTATTACGTTGGGAACTATCATACGTATCATTCGCACCTTGAACTGCTAATTCATTAATACGTTGCATCGCTTGTGTTACTTTATCAAGAGTAGTATCTGAATTCTCCATCCAGTTATATACTTCATCAAGATTTCGTTTAAATTGTCCGATTTCATTAACCTCAGAACGATATCGCATTCCCTTCATCGCTACGACAGGATCGTCAGAAGGACGAGTAATCTTTTTACCTGTTGTTAGCTGATCTTGAAGCTTCCCAAGTCTTTCATATCCTTGGTTTATATAACGTAGGTTTGTACTTGCAAGCATACTTTGTGTTACGCGCATTTACTCATCCCCCTCCTATCTACCAACAATACCCATGCCGTTAATTACTTTATCAAGTAATTCATCTACAAGTGTGATGTTACGAGCAGCTGCATTGTAGGCATGCTGGAATTTTATCATATTCGTCATCTCTTCATCTAATGAAACGTTACTTACTGAGTCACGCTTATATTGAACCGAATCTTTAAGAACCAATGAATTCTTTTCCATTCTAATTGCTTCAATTCCAGCTACACCAAGCGCACCAATGAGACCTTGGTAGAAGCCTTGAATCGTTGACGTTTCAGCCACTAATGGATTTTTGTAGTTAAGCTCTGCATCCTTTACATTCGCTAATGCAATAGCATTACCTCCATTACCAGCAGATTTATCAGCAGATGCAGCAATATTTCCTTCATTATTGATAATGTCATTCGAAACTTCGATTCTCTTAGCCGCATTTCTCCATGGTTGACCAATAGCTGAGTCCGCAAGCGTGAAAAATTCTATAGTTGTTTTATTAAGTGGATTTGCAATAGGATCTGCTTCATGTGCATTAATGTCATTTAAAGTGTATCCATCTTGGTGGACTTCATTAAACTTTTGCGCAAACACATATGCCATTTTATCCAGGTCTTCTAGCATTTTATTATAGACACCATTGACTGGATATGTGCCGTCTACATTCACTGGTCCAGTAGTATACCCATACATTTCAACGAGCGCCTGCATTTTACCAGGGACACCCTTCTTTAAATCTGTAAAGTTAGTACCCGAGATACCATCCATTTTTAAACCGTTATGATCTAAGAAATTGATAGATTGAATCGGACTATCTGGATTCAGGCTCGTAAATTCAACATCAATCGTCATATTTGTGTATTCTTTTGCATCTACAAGCTTAAACGTACCGGAATTTCCGTTCGCATAGCCACCTTGTGGATCAGCTAAGAAAATATTTAGTTTTCCTTCAGCAGCACCATTTGGACTTCCACCACTTGGTACACGTTCTACTCGTATATTGATAAGCTGTGATAATTGATCCACTAACCGGTCTCGTTCATCATATAAGTCATTCGGTACGAAACCATGAGGCTCAATTTCTCCCACTTGCTTGTTAACCATATTGATTTGAGACAGTAACGTGTTTATTTCGTTCTGAGTTGTCGTTACTTCCTTTTTAAAATCCTTTTGGATGGCCGATATAGAGTTGGATAAATAGTGAAACGTATCTGTAACAGCAATTCCACGTTGACGAACAACTGAACGTGCACCAGCATCTTCAGGATGTGCAGCTAAGTCCTGTAAGGAAGTCCAGAAACGGTCTAATGTTGCAGCCAATCCATCTTCTGTCGGTTCATTTAAAATATCTTCCATCTTTTGAATGGCTGATTTTTTAGATTCCCAGTATCCGAGTTTATTATTTTCCACACGATATTGTTCATCTAAGAAATGATCGCGAACACGCTGTATCGAACCCGCTTCAACACCCGTTCCCACTTGACCTGGCATTGCCGGACGGTTAACCGATGGCGCAGGGTATGGAGCTGTTTGCACAAAATTCACACGCTGGCGAGAGTAGCCCGGTGTATTGGCATTCGCAATATTATGGCCAGTTGTATAGAGTGCTCCTTGCTGTGTCATCATTCCACGGCGAGCTATTTCTAATCCTGAAAAAGTTGAGCGCATTGTTTGTTCCTCCGTTCTTATGCCTTCGAGTCAAAGTAAGTTTGGCTTTTCGGTGTTGTAGTTGATTTTTGATTTCCATAGTTATATTCAACCTGTTGTGGTCTTAGCATATCAATATTTAAATTAACGAACTGTAATGATTGATGGACAAGCTGTTGATTTAGCTTGTTCACTTCTTGCAGACGACCTAGCACTTCTAAAAGTTCCTGCTGCAGCTCCGCTAATTTCTCGCCCTGTTCCTCGTTTACAATTTTTATACAATCAGAGAGTGTTGGTGATTCTTGGTCAAATGGGTGGCCACTCATCACTTTCGCTACAAGAAGTTTACGTTCTTCTTCTAGTTGATTGATTGCAAGTACATGCTTGTTTTCGTCCTTCATGATAAGTGAAAGAGCGTCAATATCGTTCTGTTTCACGATTTCTGACTTTTTCTCCGATACTTGAAGAAGACTTTGATGGAGTCGGAGTAGTTTCGTGAGCGTGTTCATTAAGTTTTCAGCATCCATGTTGTTTACTCCCTTCCTCTTCTTCGTATTACGTAAAAAATTTAGGATTTGATGAATTCAAATCCTAAATTAATTATTTGAGAAGTATTGAAGAACACTTTTAGCAACTGCTTCGGCATCTACCGAGTAGTTACCACTTTGAACTTGCTGTCTAAGTGCCTCGACCTTATCTAAACGTTCTGTTACAACTTTAGATGTTTGACGAAGCTCTTGTGCAGCAGATGAGATTTCGACTTTATCAGCTTTTGCGGAAGATCTCTCAACATTTGGGAGTTTATTAACATTCTTTTTGTATGGATTAACATTCATTGAATTAATGTTATTAATTTTCATATCGTGCACCTCGCTTCCCGCGACCCTAATTATTTACTATTAGTATCGGCCCGAAAAGGGAAAAGTTTACACGACTTTAGAATTATTTTTTATTAATCATGGAAGTAAGTACGTCTACTTTTTTCTTTCTTCTTAGCTTCTTCCTCTTCTAATTTCGTTAATGCACTTTTAATTCCCATAGTACAGCTATTACATAGCTTGCCTTTTTGTATATACGTACCGCATCGTTCACATTTGTACCCTAAATTTGGAAAATTCGATACTTTTAACTTCCCTTTACGGATCCATTTACTAATTAATTCCTCATCAACCTCTGTAGCTTCTACCACCTCAGGCATTTTCGCCATACGATTCTCTCTTTTTCGAATGAAATCATATACCTTCTGGAATAATTTTTCCTCGTTTTTATAGCATTCACGACATACATCGTGTATCTCAGTTTGTACAAATAAACTATTACAAATAGGACAATTTGCAAGCTCGCCCATCTTATTCCCCCTCATTGCTGTTCATAATACCTATTATAACGGTTGACCAAACAGGATATAAAGCCTAATTTGTAACCAACTCATAGGTCTTTTGTACGATTTTAGCTTCTTATTAATGTTAAAGAGGAACAGCTTGCAGCACCCGCATAAACTAACAACTGTGCCACATTTCTTACCGTTACTCCAGTAGTATAAATATCGTCAATTATTACAATATGTTGACTTGTAAGATTTACTTTCTTCGTTAAAAAAAATGGGTTTACTTCTTTCATCCTCACTTTCTTGCTCATTTTACTTTGTTTATGAGAATGCTCTCTACCTAATACATCAGCAACTTCCGCGCCAAGTCCTTTCGCTAAAAGCTCAGCTTGATTAAATCCTCTTTCATAATGCCGCTCAAGGCTAAGCGGTATTGGGACAACGAGATTTGTATTTGGGTACTCTCTTTTAAACAAGGCTTTAAAATCACATTTAAAAATATTTAGTAGTTCTACATCCCCGCGGAACTTAAAGGTACTAAATACTTCTCTCATTTTCTCATTGTACGTAAAGAGAGATCTATTTTTCAGTAGATGATTCGAATTACTCTTTTCCCAGTTCATACAATCATTACAAACCTCGTCCATCTTCATAGGTCTTCCACAAATAAGACAAATCAGGCCTCCAATTTTTGTAAATGATTGTTCGCATCTATTACAAATGGTTTTATCATTATTTAGTAGAAGTACCTGTCTCCAGCTAACTTCGGGATGTAGGGTTGCGTGACAAATCAAGCATTTTTTCACTTAAGCAATCCTCCTTCATTTGCTAATTTGTTCATGCTTTTTATTTGACGTTGCGCTCGAACCATTGCATTTGTTTGTCCGTAGTGAAAAAAAACGATTTCTCCTGTGGGATATGATGAACTTCTCCCCACTCTTCCAGCTATTTGAACAAGAGAGCTTTCGGTAAAAACAGCGTTTTCTGCTCCTAACACTGCTACGTCAGTATTCGGAACTGTTACTCCTCGTTCTAAAATGGTTGTTGTTGCGATTATCGGTATTACCCCGCTACGAAATTTTTCTACCTTTATTTTTCTTTCTTTATCTTCAGAGTGAACTATTTCTATTTCAGAATGGAACTTTTTTAATAATGGCTGGAGAATATGTAGAAGCTCAATTGAAGGAACAAAGAGGAATGATTGTTTTTGACTGGTCAGCTTTTGTTGAATCCATTTTTGTAAAGGGGGTGGGATACGTTGTTTATGAAGAGATTTTTTCCAATTTCCACACCAAGCAAAACGAGGAACTGGGAGAGGGTAACCATGGTATCTCGCAGGAATAATAATGGATGACACTTCTTTTTTCTTCACTCTTTGTTGCCATTTTAGGTCTGGAGTTGCTGTTAGATAGATTGTAGAAGATTGATCTTTTTTAGCCGAATGCACCGCTCTTTGAAGAACAGGATCATACGAGAATGGGAAGGCATCGACTTCGTCAATAATGATGACATCAAACGCTTTGTAAAATCTAAGGAGCTGATGAGTAGTGGCAATGGTGAGAGGTTGAAGCTCTTTTGAGTACTCACTCCCGCCATATAAGGCAGACATTTTCACACTTTGGAAAACCTCTTGTAGTCTAGGAGCTAATTCAAGAACAACATCCGTTCTTGGAGTAGCGATACATATATACTTGCCGTTAGAAAGTGCATCGTTAATCCCTTCAAATAGAAGCTCCGTTTTTCCTGATCCGCATACCGCCCAAACTAACAATTGATCTGCACTCTTTATAGATACTTGTACGATTTCCGATGCTTTCTGTTGACCTTCTGATAAGCTCCCGTTCCATACTAGTGGGTGAGTATACTTAAATACTTGAATAGGACCAGACCAGGTCACCAAGGTCGTACATTGAGATACTCGCCCCATCATGACGCAGTTGCGACAGTACGTACATGGCTTAAAGCATCTTGAACAATCGAAGGTTGCAAACAAGCTTTGGTCTTCATTACCACAGCGGTTACAGGTAAAAATTTTTTTCTCTTTCTTTATCCCCTGCTGATAATGTACATAACCATTGATATAGTGTTCGTGAAGGAGTTCTTCTGAAAAAGGGAGGCTATCATAGAGTAGTCGTCTTCCTTGAAGGTGGGATTGAAGTTTTGCAGAATAGCGGTATGAGGAATGAAGAGGATGAAGAGGAATTGGGATATCTTCAATCCTTTGTAGCATTTTTCCCTTACAGTACTTGATCGGGATAATGGTATTGCCCGAATTGTAAAAAAGCATATTTACCTCCTTTTGAAAAAGCGCCTTAATCAATAAGACGCTCTGTTTACTTTTTATACCAACCAAGCCCTATCGCTCCTTCACCAAGGTGAGTACCGATTACAGGGCCAAAATGGCTAACAGTAATACTAGCATTTGGAAACTGTTCTTCTAATTCCTTTTTTATCTCGTTTGCTTCTTCTAAGCGACTTGCATGAATGACAGATGCTTCTAACGGTATACCTTGCTTCGCATCCATTTCAAATAACTCGAAAATACGCTTTAACGCTTTTTTACGGGTACGAATTTTCTCGAACGGGACAATCTTTGTTTCTTGAAAGTGTAGAAGTGGCTTTACCTGGAGTAAGCTCCCTACAAATGCTTGTGCTACACTTAACCGACCACCACGTTGCAAATGAGATAAATCATCAACCATGAAATAAGCTCTCATACTGCTTTTCATTTCATTCAACCGACTCATAATTACTTCCGGCTCTACTCCATCCTTCGCAAACCGAGCAGCCTCTAGGACATAAAAGCCTTGTGGCATACAACTGATTTCAGAATCAAATGCAAAAACTTGAATTCCTTCAACCATCTCACCAGCCGATACTGCACCTTGATACGTACCACTTATTCCACTAGATAGGTGAATACTAATCACCGCATCATAGTCAGCTGAAAGTTTTTCAAATAACTCAACGAATTGTCCAATAGCAGGCTGTGATGTTTTTGGAAGCTCTTGCCGTCCTTTTACTTCCTCGTAAAATACTTCCGTCGTTAACTCCAACTCTTCCTGGTACGATTCATTTCCAAACACAACATTTAACGGGATCATTTGTACATTCCACTTATCCCGAAGCTCCTTAGGTATGTAAGAAGTACTATCCGTCACAACAGCTGTTTTCATTAAAGTACCTTCCTTTATATAAAATTGATTTGTCTTCTACTTTACATAATCTTATTTTACATGATATTTGTCATATATGCATTATTATTCCTATTATTTTACAACCGACAAATTTGTGCTTTTTTTTTGAAATCTGTCCTGCCCCAATTTTTTGAGAATCAAATAAATTCCTCTTTTCCAAAAGAAAAAAGACATATCCTAAGACATGTCCCTTACGCTCTTCTTTTTACACTAATTGATATCGTTTTCTCTCTAAGCCACATGAGGAATATTTTTTCCGCAATTGTTGGATCGTAACCACGGTCGAACAATTCCTTCATAGCGGTCATGACGATTTCTGCATAGATTTCGTCAGTTAGCTTGTCAGTAATAAGTTCTTTAAACTTTTCTAATGCACGTTTTTCATCGTAGGTCTGCAAATAATTAATAAACAATTCCCATTCCTGTTGCTGTTTGTCCTGAAGATCCCAAGAAACGAACTCCTTAATGGAAATCGACATATCATTTGGAAGGTAGTACGTTTCCTTCGAGTAGTTTTCCATGACTTGTGGTGAGTATGGAGCATTATTATAAATATAAGTAATAGTCGCTCGCTTATTGTTTGTTAATTTAATCACACTATGAAGAGGGAAAATGTGCAGGTAGTTCATAAACTTTATAATGAGCGATTGATCAAATTGATCCGTACTTGAAAGCAATATTTCAAGTGCTTTCGGAGAGGTTAACGGGAATCGATCAGCTCTTTCTAATGTAAGAGCACTGTACACATCGATAATTGATAAAATTCTCGTTCCAATATCAATTTGATTTCCCTTTAATTTATTCGGATATCCACTTCCATCTAAACGTTCATGGTGATTTAACACTAGCTCACGAATAGCATCCGTTGTTCTTCCTTCGAGCATTTCATAGCTCCAGGTTGGATGCATTTTAATTTTATCTAATTCAGCTCGAGACAAGGAACCTTTACTTTGCAAAACTTCCTTTGGGATATAAATCTTCCCTATATCATATAACAACGCAGCTTTTGCGATATTATGAACATTCCCCATCTTTAAATGGCGTGCAAACAAACTGCACAATATAAACACATCAAAGGTATGAATAAAACTATAATAATCCCATTTCATTAACGATTGCAGCTTGTTATATACAAATCCATTCTTGACGATTGTACAGAAAGTATCTTCAATGAAATCTAAATCTTCTTCACTGTTCATCGCAAAACCATAGCGATTTTCATGCGCTACTAGAGGTAAAGTATCGTAAAAGAACTTTCTTGTTACTTCGTCCGAAATGATTTCAAACGTTTTTTTCCGCTCTGTAATAGGCGTTAAATTCGGTCCTATTTCTTCCTCGAACTCTACTTCTAATAAAATCGGTATCGTCTCGATTTCCCATTTAATAAACTTCTTAATGAGCATATCACTAACTTTCGTTCCTTTTCTAACAATTAAGGAACGATTCTTATAAATATCCTCGGCTATTATGTCCTCTGTATCGAGGGCATGGGCAGGCTTCCGGATCATTACCATCTAAAGCACCCTCCTCTTTTTGTAAATTCCCCAATTAATGTATATATCGGTAAAATATAGTAATTATCAACTATGTGTAAACATAATTTTCTAGGAATATAGGTTCAATTTTCAAAAGCTTCATCATTTATATAGTATGTAATGAAATCCATTAGTTGCTTGAATTTTCAGTGAAATTAGCGGAATATCCGTTCATTCAGTAAAAATTATATCATAGGCAAATAGACCATGACTAGATTCTCTTTATAACAAGGCATGACTATTTCCTTATGTTAACTTATTGATTGAAGGTGTAAACAAAAAAAGACCTACCACTATCATGGCAGGTCCTTTAATTACGTAAGCTTATTTCACTTCCACCCAGCCGTTTTTAATGGCAAATACTACAGCCTGGGTACGGTCGTTTACATTCATTTTTGTCAATATATTACTCACATGGTTTTTCACTGTTTTTTCACTTATGAATAGTGTTTCACCGATGACGCGATTGCTTTGACCGTCTGCTAATAGCTGTAAAACCTCACATTCACGTCTTGTTAATAAGTGGAGTGGTCTGCGGATTTCCGTTTCTTTTTTAGCTGATTTTTGACTATTTGTTGCTAATCGACGATATTCTTTTACAAGGTTATGAGTGACTTTCGGGTGTAAATATGAACCTCCGTCGGCTACAACCTTTACTGCTTCAACTAGCTGCTCTGCGTCCATCTCTTTTAATAGATAGCCCTGTGCACCGGTCTTTAAAGCGTGCGTTACATAGTTTTCATCATCGTGAATTGAAAGAATGAGAACCTTTGTCTCAGGATACATCTCAACAAGCTTTCCAGTCGCTTCAACCCCATTAATCGTTGGCATATTAATGTCCATGATCACAACATCAGGGTGATACTTTTCCACTAATGGAATAGCCTCAGATCCGTCTGTACCTTCTGCCACTACTTCAAAGTTCGCTTCAAAATCTAATATGCGTTTAACTCCCTCACGGAATAATTGGTGATCGTCTATAATGATAATACTTGTTTTCTTCATCTTGGTCCCCTCCACGTACAATTATCCATTTAATGGAACCTGAATCATGATAATCGTTCCATTTTCAGGTTTAGAATCTATTGTTAGCTGGCCATCAAGTAATTCTACTCTCTCTCTCATTCCCATTAAACCAAATGTATGGTCCTTTTTTTCTTCTACATTGAAGCCTTTTCCATTATCCTTCACAACAACAATAATTTGATTTCGCAGAACTTCTAGCTTAACAAGAATTTCGCTTGCTTGAGCATGCTTTGAGGCATTTTGCACAGCTTCCTGAACAAGTCTGAAAAGTGCAACCTCAAGCTTCGATGATAAACGGACATCTAAACCAATATGAACAAATTTATAAATCGCATTTTTGTTATAGTCTTCGATTGTATCTAAGTATTTTTTGAGGGTAGGAACTAAACCTAAATCATCAAGAGCCATTGGACGTAAGTCATAAATGATTCTTCTGACCTCATATAGCGCGTTTCGAACCATTTTTCTAAGACTCCTTATTTCTTGCATGGCCTCCTCGCCACCTCGTTCACGGTAAATTTTCTCCGTTAAATCGGACCTCATCATAACATTGGCTAGCATTTGTGCTGGTCCATCATGAATTTCACGTGATAAACGTTTACGTTCTTCCTCCTGCGCCTCAATAATCTTCAAACCGAAATCCTGCTTTTGCTTTGCATCCTCAAGCAAATCTCCAAATGCACGTAAATCACTATTTAAATAATTGAGGACAACCGAAATTTGACCTACTAATGATTCTGCTCGTTCAATTGTTTCTTGCAAGCCGATTAAACGTCGTTCAATTTCATCACGACGGTCTCGTAGTTGCTTTTCTTTTTGACGATTGACGGTTAGCTCCATTTGCAAGGTATGTGCCTTTTCATAAGCGTCCCTAATCTCATCTTCTGAGTAGTTCTTAAAATGCTTACTTACCTCTGATAGCCTTTTTCTCGCAAACTTTACATGCGATTCAAGCTTGTCCCCATTTTCAATTGTCATAATGACTTGACGTTTGACCTCTTGAAGCTCATCAGCCAATGACTCGAACTCCTGTCTAGATTGCTCTCCAATTCGAAAAATCTCGTTTTTACTGACCTCTACAGTGTTTACCATTTTCTCTAATATGTGATCAAGCATCTTGATATCAAGTTTTGGTTTTTTTGCAGGCATTGTATATTCCTCCACCTTAACAGTACAAGAAGCGACAATCGAATTCTAGCAACTTCCTTACCATTTAATATTAACACTTTTGTAGGTAAAAAGCCTTAATTTTTTTGGTTATTAATGTAAAATCTTACTATTAATCATTATTATCAAATCATAAACCCCTTTCATTTGGTACGAATTATTGGATACTACATGTTTAATAAGTAAACAATAGCAATTTATTTAGTCAAAAACGGTTAAATTGATGTGGCTGAATTCGAACAGTATAATAGTTCCTATGACTGAATATTAATTCTGGAGTGAAGTACATGCTAGCTAGTTATTTAACCGTAAAAGGATACGGAGTACATGAAATCACAATTCAAAAGTCACGATTTATCTGTTATGTAAATAGAGCAACAACGGAGGAAGAAGCCCAGCAGTTTATCTCTGATATAAAAAAGAAGCATTGGGATGCAACCCATAATTGTTCAGCGTATTTGATTGGAGAACAAGATCACATTCAAAAAGCTAATGATGATGGAGAACCAAGTGGTACAGCTGGTGTTCCGATGTTAGAAGTGTTAAAGAAACGCAAACTTAAGGATACTGTCGCTGTTGTAACCAGGTATTATGGAGGTATCAAGCTAGGTGCAGGTGGTCTTATTCGCGCTTATGGGGGCTCAACATCCGAAGGGCTAAATGCTACTGGTATTGTTGAACGAAAGCTAATGAGAGTGATGCATACAAACATAGATTATACTTGGCTTGGGAAGCTTGAAAACGAACTTCGGTCTTCTATTTATAAGGTAAAAGACATTCACTATCTAGATGCCGTTGAAATCGAAACATATGTGGAAGAAGGGATGAAAGAAGGCTTCACGAGCTGGATGACTGATTTGACAAACGGTCAAGGACATATTTCAGAGGGAAATGTCACATATTTAGAAGAAGAGATTTAACATTTCATCAAAATTATATTTCTTGTTAATTTGAGCAACATCTCCTGCCCATAATTTGCATCATTTTACTACATTTACTGAAATGTTATTAATGACATAATCATTTACGAATCGACATATTTCTTGTAAAATGGAGAATGGTTCACTTTTTTATAAAGGTTTGTATTAATTGGGTAAAAGGAGTCAAAAAATGACGATAAATAGACATAAGCTTATGAAGCAGAAACGTCATAGACGAAAAAAAGTGTGGAAGTTTATTGGTGTTCCACTCTTAGTGTTGCTTCTAGCTACAACAAGCTACGGTGCTTATCTGTACTACGTAGCAAAGGATACCCTTGGTGCCGCTTCGAAAGATAATGAGTTAAGTGAACGGGAAAAATCAGATAAGCGTTCCGATAAAGTTAACCCTAAAAACGACAATATATCCATCCTATTCATGGGTGTAGATGATAGTGATAGTCGGGAATACGGTACAGCTACAAGAACAGATGCGCTTATCTTAGCAACGTTTAACGAAAATCAGAAAACAGTTAAGCTTGTAAGTATTCCCCGTGATTCTTATGTTCACTTTCCTTTTAATAATGATTATGACAAAATCAACCACGCTCACGTATTTGGGGGTGTAGAAGGTACAGTCCAAACAGTTGAGGAACTGTTTGACATACCAGTTGATTATTACGTAAAGCTAAACTTCAATGCCTTCATCGATATGGTAGAAGCATTAGGGGGAATTGAAGTCGATGTCCCGATTACATTTTCCGAGCAAGATAGTAAGGATCGAAAAAATGCCATTCGTCTAAAAAAGGGATTACAGACCCTTACTGGTGAAGAAGCACTAGCCTTAGCAAGAACGCGTAAAATCGATAATGATATTGAGCGCGGTAAGCGCCAACAGCTTGTATTAGAGGCAATTATAAAGAAAGCAATTTCTGTTGGATCTGTTACGAAGTACGGAAATCTAATTGAAGCCGTAGGTACCAACATGAAAACGAACATGACGTTTGAAGAAATGCTTTCGTTTCATGATTATGCTACTGCAGGTTCTAACTTCTCCATTCAATCTTTACAATTAGAAGGAGAAGATGATTATATTAATCGAGTTTATTACTATAAGCTTAAGGATGAATCTGTTCAATCGCTAAAACAAGAACTAAAAACACATCTAGAAGTTAACTCTAAAAGCGATCCAAGCCATGTTGCACAACCACTCGATGACAACACAGACCTCCCGGATGAAAAACAAAGCTAATTACATTTACAGTACCTCCAGCAGTGCAGGGGGTACTTTTTCATTTCATAAAATCCAGTCAGATTCTACGGCAATTGGATAAACTAATGGTGATGCTTAGAAATTCATGATTCGCAAAAAAATAACCTCAGCAAGTGCTGAGGTTATTTTCTAGCTGCATATCGCATGCCACGACGTACAAATTTTATTAAAGGACGATAATCCTTATTAATAAGGCCAATTTTTTCAACGAGCAATTCAATCGCTACAATCAAGATGGAGATGATGAAAAATGCACCCCATAATGCAGCTTGTGATAATAGAACCGCTGATAGAGCAAATACAGCACTAATAGCATAAATGACTAAGACAGTTTGTCTATGCGTAAACCCAAGGTTTAACAAACAATGGTGTAAATGTGACTTATCTGGTGCAGATATTGGTTGCTTGTTAACAACCCTACGTATAATCGCAAAAAACGTATCAGAAATAGGCACACCTAGAATAATAATTGGAATGATAAATGAGAATACCGTTACATTTTTAAATCCAAGTAGGGATAGAACAGAAATCATAAACCCTAGGAACAATGCTCCTGTATCACCCATAAAAATTTTGGCTGGATGGAAATTATACACTAAGAAGCCAATCGTACTACCTAATACAATAGCCCCTATACTTGCAACAAAAACGTCGCCCATCATAACAGCCATACCAGAAATCGTAAGTAGCACAATAGACGATACGCCAGCTGCTAATCCATCAAGTCCATCAATTAGATTGATCGCATTTGTAATTCCCACAATCCAAATGATCGTTAAAGGAATACTAAATATACCAAATTCAAGATAGCCACCAAATGGTAGGTTGATGAATAGGACTTGAATTCCTCCCCAGATGACAACAACAGCTGCTGCTGCCAATTGTCCAAGTAGCTTCCATTTCGGAGAAATCTCCAATAAATCATCAAAGAATCCTGTAATAATAATAATCGTAGCACCTACTAATATCGGCAGGGCATCTTGATTATCTGGACTCAAAATCATGAATCCAATTAAAAAGCTTAAATATATTGCTAAACCACCTAGACGTGGCATGATTTTTTGATGGACTTTTCGTTTATTCGGTTTGTCAGTTGCTCCAATTTTTAACGCAAATCGTTTAACAAGTGGCGTTAAAAGAATAGAACTTATAAAGCAAATTATTAAGGTCAAGTAAAGCATAAAGACCCTCCCTCAAGTCTTATGATATCCATTTCAGTGAATTCTAGAATTATTTTTCTATACTTTTCGTTTCCATTTTTCTCTTTTTGTCCGGTTTCTCATAAATTCAGAAAACTATGAATATTCTGCGAAAGACTACCAAATTAATTCCTTCTTAATACACTTTTGTGATTATACCACATTTTATATGTTCTCTTATATAGAAATTTTTACCCAACAATCTCACTTTAATCAGTATACCATCATAATCTATAAATCTACAAACATCACCCCAATTTTTCTTCAAAATTCTACTAAAAATTTGATATAATGAGTTAAATGAAGTTTCATAGAATTACTACTAGGAGGCCAACATGTCGAATATGAAAAAAAAGCTACTTACAATTTCCCTAGTAACAATCCTAAGTGTAGGTACACTCTTTACAACGAAAACACTAGCCAACACAGAGCCGGTATTAGCAAGTGTTGAGTGGGTACTAAGCAAAGTAAACCCCTTAACTGATAAAGTTACAAAACTAGAACAACGAGTAAAGCAGCTAGAAGAACAAGTAGAAGCGTTACATCAGCAATTGGATGAGCAGCAATGAAAAAACTCCTTTTCTTAGTGTTTATACTTTTGGCGTTTCCTATGTGTGTTTTGGCTGATTCAACTGGTTCTACTTCGCCTATCACTTATAAGACGAGTGTTAAGGTCAAATTGTTACCAGAAATTAAATTTTCTGCCACCATTCGAGGATCTTATTTATTGGTGAACCTTGATAATCAAGAAGCACTACTCTTTACAACTCCAGTATCATTTGAGCAAGTTGATGGAAAAATTAAAGCTACCGTTGATGGGAAGGATTATATTTCTTTAAAAGGTTTTGCCATAAATGAAACAATGTATAAGGAAGAGAATGAAGTAGAGTTCACTCCCATTCAGTCAGCTGGTGGTATTATGTCCGTAAAATACCGCGGTTCATTTACCGTCGTACCCGGCACAGATCGCCCGGCTCTTTTTAACACACTTGACATGGAGAATTACTTAAAAGGGGTTGTCCCGTCTGAGATGCCAGCCTCATGGCCAATGGAGGCATTAAAAGCTCAAGCCGTAGCCGCTAGAAGCTATGCATGGGATTCTATCCAAGCAAGGGACTATCTAAATATGACGGTAGCGAGTCAAGTTTATGGTGGTAAATCAAAAGAACACAGCCGAACGAATCAAGCGATAGAAGAAACAAAAGAAATCTATGCGCTATATAATGGTAGACCAATCGCTGCCTATTTTCACTCAAGCTCTGGAGGCCATACAGAAAACAGTGAAAATGTGTGGTCAGGTACCGTACCATATATCAGAGCTGTGTTAGATGATTACGATCGGCATAGCTCGAATACCCATCATTATAATTGGACAGCTGTAGCCCCAAACAATTCCATTAAAGAAAAGCTTGCCCTGCCAGCTACATCATCAATCGTATCACTAAAAGTACTAGAAAAATCAAAAGCCGGCGGAGTGCAGCAAGTCCAAGCTACTGTTTATGATTCCCAAACAAAGCTTAAAACAAACATTGTCTATAAGCCTTCTTTCGTAAAATCACCAGATAGCTTTAGATCCATTTTTGGAGTTTCACTAAAAAGCATCAAGTTCGATGTAAAAGGTGATTCAAGTGCAAAAATTATACGAGCTGATGGATCCATTTCACAAACCGACCATTTAGCAGGCTATCAGGTTCAATTAAAAGACGATACTAAGATATCTATTATAGATCCTAACATAAAGGCCAAGGCGTTAAACTCAGACGTTTATATACGAAGCTATCCTAGCCTATTTACCTTCACAGGCAATGGCTGGGGACATGGTCTAGGCATGAGCCAATGGGGAGCACGTGGAATGGCTGAAAAAGGCTTTATGTATGATCAAATTCTTACGTACTATTATTCGGGTATTACCGTTGGAACTT
The DNA here is from genome assembly GCF_042680805.1 of Bacillus salitolerans. Lineage (NCBI taxonomy): Bacteria > Bacillati > Bacillota > Bacilli > Caryophanales > Bacillaceae > Bacillus > Bacillus salitolerans. Next base: position 111,822 of record NZ_JBHUEM010000011.1, read on the forward strand.
ATAAATAACAAAAGAAGCTGCCATTACTTGGCAGCTTCTTTTGTTTCAAGTGTTTCAATCGATAATGCTCTTGTTAAGAACGCTGAAAAATGTGAGCGTCTTGTTGGGTTATTTGGTGAAAAGTACCCATTACTTCCTTTTGCAATGTCATGCTGCGAGATAATTTTAATAACCTCATATCCTTCAGATCCCTCAAGAACATCCACATAAGGAATAAATTCATCCCCGTTATCCTGCAGGTCAAAGGCTCTTTGTAAAACAGTTGCCATATGAATTCGCTTCATCGGCGCTGTCGGCATAAAATTTCCATTACTCCCTTTAAATAGTCCAGCATCGTAAACGGTCATCACTACTTCTTCTGTCCAATGCCCACTTGGAACATCGGTGAATACAGATTGATTCGTAGATTTAGGCAAATTAAGTGCTTTAATAAGCATCGAAGCTGCCTGATAACGAGAGATCTCATTTTCTGGATAAAACTTCTTTTCTTCAGGGTAGCCTGAAATAATGCCTTTATTATATAAGTTCATAATTTCGATATAAGCCCAATACCCTTTTGGGACATCTTTAAATACAGTTGAGTTATTAATTTTTGCCTGTAATGATGCTATTTCCTTTTCAAGCTGTGCAGCTCGCTGGTCCACATCATTTACCTTCCTACTCGTATTGGAAAGCACATTTTCGGACCATTCTACCGTAGCAATTTCATATCCTTCATTCGCACTCGTCTTTTCCTGTTCACAGCCAGCTAGGGCAAGCGAACATATTACACCAACTAGTAACAATAATAGTCTAGATCGCATCTTATATCCCTTCTCCCTTTACCCTTCTAAATTTCCCCTTTACCATTTCCCACTCCGGAAAACGGCATACTTTTAACAGTATTAGATTTATACCAATAAGTAGGAGTCCACCAACGACAATCATCATCCATTCTGGTAATGGCAATAATACTTTTCTTGAAAACCAAATAATTGGCACCAACATGCAATAAAATAAAAGGGTTTGCAATTGTTGTCGAGGTTTGTATTCTAACGTTAATTTTAACATGCTTTGGGCAAGGATTAATAGAAGGAATAAATTCACAATTGAACTAACCGTCGTTCCCAGGGCTATCGCACTAGCTCCGAGCTCGTCCAAATAATAGATAGAAATAAAGCTGTTTATCCCAAAAACTGAAATCACACTAAACAAAACTGGAAGTACAGAGCGTTCCATTGCATAAAAGAACCTTGTTACATAGGCAGTAGCTGCAAGTGAGAACATCGATAGGGAAAAAATCATTAATAAAGGAGCTGTTAAGTCCGTTGACTCTTTCGTAAAGCTGCCATACTCAAACACCACGGTAATCACTTCTTTTGAATAAATAGCAATAAAAATCGCGATTGGCCAAATTAGTAAACTAAGCCACCTTAAACCTTTTTGAAAGATTTCTTGTAATTCGTCTCCTCTGTTTTCTGCCACTTTTTTTGCTAATAACGGATAGATAACGGTTGTGACCGCTGTTATCAAAATAATTTGTGGGAACTGAATGAGCTTGCCCGCATAATTAAGAGCTGAAATTGCCCCGTCCTGAAGGCTGGAGGCAAAGTAACGATGTAGTAAAAAGTAAAACTGAAGGGTTGCTCCTCCTAACATAATTGGAAACGCTAAACGAACAAGCTTCTGAAAGTCACCATCAAGACTAAACTTTATCCCAAATTCAATTGGAGTAACCCCTTTAATCGAAAAGTAAAGAACGATAATTGCTAATAAAGATCCTATTACAGCACCTAGACCATAGGCTGATACACCGATAATGGGCACGAATAGTAGCACCATTACAATAAATACAGCATTATTAATGAATGTAGAAAGGGCTGCGACCTTAAATTTATTATGAAGATTTAATATTCCAGAAAACCAAATTGTAAATAACATACACACGGTGGTTGGAGCCATCCAGTATAAAAGATTTTTTGTTACGGTTCGTTCTTCTATTGTGAAGCCAGGAAATAGCATCGAGATGATTTGATCTGTAAATACGAACAAAGAAATGATGACTATTATAGAAAGAAAGCTCAGTAAAGAAAAGACATTTTTCACTAAACTGTTCTTTGCTTTCTCCCCTGTCATTTTTGAGTAAATAGAGATAAAGGCAGTCGTTAAAGCTCCGCCTACCACAATATTTAAAAAGGTTGGTATCGTGTAGGCGGTAATGATGCTATCCGCTAGATAGGATGTACCAAATTGAAAACCAATGACGATTTCTCTAGCGAATCCGAGCAATCTCCCTAGCATGTTGATAACTACAACAGCCCCAATTATTTTCATTACGTTTAATTGCATATTGTCACGTTCCTTACGTGTATAGCTTTATCACTCTGTCTAAAAGAACTTTTTGATCATTTTCTTCAGCACATTTTAGCCCACTTTGTATCAACCTGTTTTTTAAGCCTTCATCCCGTAACACTTGATCAATGCCTTTAAAAAGTGAGTGAGGATTCTTAGGTTCTACTAGCACCCCGCGGTCCTGTTGCAATAGATAGGTTAGCCCCCCAACATTTGAGCCTACCACAGGAGTACCGCAAGCCATTGCTTCAACTGCTACTAATCCAAAACCTTCAATATAAGAAGGTAAGACAAACACATCGCTCGCAGCCATCCACTTTGCTACTTCAGCTTGACTTTTTTGTTCATGAATATGGATATCTTTGATATCACTTTGGTCTACAGCTAAAATCATTTCGTTAAAAAACCCCTCATGTTTCACTGGTCCTATGAAATGAAGCTGAGCATTTGGGTGATTTTCTTTAACTTTCGAAAACGCTTTGATTAACTCGAGGATTCCTTTTTCTTGTATATAATTACCGACAAACAGTACGACTGGTCCTTCATCTATACGTAACTCTTTCCGAAGAGTTTTCTTATCTTGCGGCTTGAATACCTCTCGATTCACACCCATATTAATAATTGAAACTTTATCCTTACGTATCCCAAAGCTTTCATGAATTTCATCATGCAGACCTTGTCCAACTGCAATGATTTCATCTGCTTCCTCTAGGATATATCTCGTCCAATTACGAATTCGTGCATTTTTCTTTGCCATTTTATCAATATCTCCACCATGTGCGGTAATAATCATCTTCGTTTTGAATAGCCGTTTATGTAAAAGAGCTAGTAATCCACTAGGAAACACGTAATGTGCGTGAACAAAATCATATGTTTTTCCTTTAGGTAAGTTCATAATAAAGTCTAGTAGCCATCGAGAGTATTTCATGAGTACATGCTTCTTACCAGCCTTCGGATTCGAAACCGAAACAACATCAATTTCAATCCCTCTTTCTCTTAGAGCTTCCACCTGGTTTTTCACAAATATCCCAAAGGTTCTTGCTTGTTCACTTGGATACATATTACTAATAACTAATCCCTTTAATTTTCTCACCTTTACACCTCTTACATGTCACTTTATCTCTCTACTTTAAAACATTGAAAATGTAAATGATTACATTCATCGAGCATTAACATTTTCTTTATCATATCATAGTTATTTCCATTATTAGAATTTGGGTATAACTGATGAACCTTTATGAGAATTAATACTATTTTCATCCACTATTTTTGAGTGGTTCTTCCCAAACAAAAACGGGCAAAAATGCCCGTTATTTTTCATAGTACAATTTAATACCGTTATAGATCGCTTCGGCAAAGATGTTTACATACTCATCAGATTTTAGCTTATTGGCATCCTCTTCATTCGTAAGGAAGCCTAGTTCTACTAACACGCTCGGGATGTCATTATTTCGGATAACATAGAAGCCTTTATCTTTAATCCCTCGGTTCTCCATTTTTGCCATCGCAACAATTTGACTTTGAATTTCAGAAGCCAGCTTCTTACTTTCATCAGGGTTATTGTTTTCTGATGTATCGTAGTAAGTTTCAGTCCCTTTTATATCCTTATTATCAACTGCATTGGAGTGAATACTAATAAATGCATCCGCAAAGTGACCTTTTGCAAAGTCAACACGCTCTTGAAGCGAAAGGAACGTATCATCGTTTCTTGTCATAATCACAGTTGCTTCATCCTTTTTCAGCATCTCATTCAACTTTTGTGCGATTTTTATGACGATATCTTTTTCCTGAGCATTGTTCGCAATAGCACCTGGATCCTTTCCGCCGTGTCCAGCATCAATGACGATAATTCTTCCTTGAAGTGGGTTTGATAACCCATTTTGTTTAATGTAGTGTTTATGAATATACCCAATTTGGTTATTATACTTAATTTGTAGCCAGTATCCAACTGAACCATACACATCTACTTTTTGCCCATTCGAAAGTGTACCAATCACGGCACTAGCTGTCGAAGGAAGGGACCGTATGTTAAGAGAAGATTTAGCCGTCACCGTTCCAGTTCCTGAAAGTGGACCAAGAACATTTACTCGAAATTCTTCATTCAGTGTTCTGGATAAAAAGATCGAAAATTGAGCACGACTAATGTTAGATTCGGGTAAGTATTTACCATTACTACCAATCGTAATTCCTTCATTAAAAAGTGTCGTAATGTAAGGTGATGCCCAATGGTCGGACTGTACATCTAAAAAAATCGATGAAGCTTTAGCTTCGGATGCTACATACGTATTTTCCAAACTAAACCCATTTACTAAAATTTTACTCATTTGTGAACGTTTCAGCGTATCATTTGGACCAAAATTCCCGTTTTGATATCCACTGATTATTCCTAATGCATAGGCTCTTTCAATGTAACCTGATGCCCAGTGATCTAGAGGAACATCTTTAAAGCTCGACTCTGTTACGATGAGCTGTTCTGCACCTAATGCCTCAACAATCATTTTGGCTGCCTGGGCTCTCGTTACATCATTAAATGGATAAAAAACACGTTCTCCATTTAAATCATATCCCATGATAATTGCCATGGAGCTTAAATAGGAAATCTCACGAAATGCAAAGAAATCTGATGCGACATCAGCATAATTAACCGTTACTTCTTTTCCACTTGGAGTAGGGTTAGATTCTTCTGTTTCCTCACTTGAACTAGTATCAGAAGATTCTTCATTCTCCCCTTGTTCTGTCTCATTCTCATCTGGATTTTCTTCGGATACATTCTCGTCTCCAGGAGCTTCTACTTCAGAGCCCGGAGGATTATTTTCACCTGATCCGTCAGATGGATTTGATGAGGTGTCAGCCACTGCAACAAAGGCAAACAAGAAGAACGACAAAAAGCAACACAAAATACTCGGGATGACTTTTTTCGACATTCGGGTTACTCCTTTCAACAAATTCCGTCAGACATAGTACTAGCTTACCATGTCCTCCCCTATAATTCTATCGTTTTTCTACCGAACCTTTTTCCTATTTTCATAGTCTATAGCTCTTAAAGAGCCAGCTATAGTAGAAGTTATTTTTCACTGGGTCATACAAAATGCAAGTAGTCACCCTTCTGTATTCAACAAAGCGCACCGTATTATGGATCAGCAGTCTCTGATGATATGAAGTAAATTCACTCATTAAATAAAATAAGAATGAACGATTTGGCTTTGATCTGATAAGAATGTATTTTTAATACACTTGCTTTGGTTACGACTGCGATTACACTTCTTTGCTTCTAACTTGCTAGTGATATGGAAAAACCTGCTTTTTATGTATAAAGCTCCATCATTTGATATTTTGAATTTTTTCGATGAAGCTTGGATTACTTTTTGAGGAATAATTACAATATAGACATGTAAAGTTTGCCTTTTTTATCATTATAGAAATCCATCGGCAACTTTGTTGATTTTATCAGCAACTTATTGAAATTTATCAGCAACTTCCTAAGTTTATCGTCAACTTTTGAATTTTATCATCAACTATCTTGTTTATCAGCAACTTTATATGGTTTATCAGCAACTTATGATAGTTTATCGGTAACTAACCTTGGTTTATCAGCAAATATAATAACTAAAGCCTCAGCTCAGCAAATATTCCTTATTTGACCTCAAGTAGGAGGAATGACAAATATCGTCTCCTTTTCATCTTGGCCGGGAGCTGGAACCTGGTTAATGCCTTCCTTTAAAAAAAAGAATCTCCCTCCTAAAAGGAAGATTCTCACCAAACTACTATCTACTCTTAGCTTCATGGGCTAGCATGAGACCAACTGTGTTATTTTGGGTCCAGATTTTGTCGTAATTCTCAAGTGGAATAGGTCTCGGACCAACGTGTGGTGACAGTTCTGGAGTGTAGGCAGGATTTTTTTGATTGGATATAAACCAATCCGTATACCCTCCACCGCTAGGATTTGAGACCGGATCTACGAGACGATAGCCAGTTTTCGTTTCGAGCATTTTACCTATGTGGAAATCTCTATCCTTCTGAGCCCCCGATTGATGGAAATGCCAAAAAATGATTTCACCTGAAGAATGGTACGAAACAGCTGTTTTAAACTTATGTTTTAGGGTGAAATCTACAAGTGCTTTCGTTTCTGGTTCACTTAATGGAGCAGGTCCTTTGTAATTCTGCGGGGAAGGCTTTCCAGGATCGTGACGAATGCTTTCCCATTTGGCAGGATATTGACGATTCAAATCTACACCTCGAATATTTGCTTTCCAGGCGGAAAAATCCGTACTCCCATTATTTAGTTTTAAAACTTGTGATGGATTACGTGCACTTGTATATCCTTTTTGAACAAGTGTAACCCCATCAGGGTTTACCATTGGGACAAACCAGATGCTCACTTCGTTAAGGACCTCGTAAACATCGTAGCCGCTATAAGGTTCCTTTGTTTTGTAATGATAGGAGTATACATCTAGCATTTCCATGACCAGATTGGACGTCATATGTTCTCTTGCGTGATGAGAACCATTAATAAAGATCTCTTTATCCCCTTTTCCAAGCTTAATCGCATATAGATTACGTCCATCAACTGATTTCCCAATCACTTCGTACTGAAGGAAGTCAGGGATACACCATGCTCAATAGTCTAATATCACTTTCCATTTGATCATACGTATAGACTTGTTTTGGCCTTACAATGCTATGGGCCGTCGTTTTAATTAAGCCGGTATTTGTAATTGTTCTATAAATAAACGCACTAAATTGACCACGATTAACGGATTCGTTTGGACTAAATGTACCATCCGCACGTCCAGTTGTAATATTATTTGCTGCAAGTGCTGAAATTTCATGATAAGCCCAGTGGCTCTTTGGTACGTCTTTAAACGTCTTTGGTGCAGTTCCACCTAATGAGTAGGCTCTCTGAAGAATTTTCGCCATTTGGGCTCTTGTTAAGTACCCCTCTCCATCGAACGTACCATTGTCTTTTCCTGTAATGAGCCCTTCGTCTACTACCGTTGCAATCACATCATAGTAGAGATGATTAGGAGTGACATCCTTAAGACCAGGGTTTGGCCTGTTTTTTGTATTTAAGTTTAATACCTTCGCCAATATCAGGGCAGCATGAGATCTCTTAAGCGGTTGCCCAGGCTTGAATGTACCATCCTGATAACCACTTATTATGCCTTTGTTGAAGATGTAAAGGACCTCTTTTTGAGCCCAAAATGTAGAATCAATATCTTTAAATTGCTGTTCCACATGCTTGTTGCTATAAACCGCTTGCAGCTGATCGAAATATAAGGTTCCTTTCCCTTGTCTTTCCTTATAAGCTTCTGCTACGTATATTTGTTTAAACTTTATCGGCAAGGCAATATCTGTCGGTAAAACTGCTTCAGCATATTTCCAACCAGACCAGTTCAATCCACCTTCTTCAGTAAAATTAATCGTGTGCTCTTGTCCGCTTCCATCAACAATTTTTCCTCGTAACCAGTGGTTTTTCGCATCACCATATACCCATACTCCTAGTTTCTGAGGCTTTCCTAATAAAGTAATCGGATTTACGGCTGAAATATAAGAAGCAGCAATCCCTTCTTCACCGACTGAAAAGTCATACGAAAGCTTCGCTGAGCCTGCACCTTGACGGAATGGCTCTGACTTGGTGCTTCTCGTTAAGGTCGATCCAGCACGAATGTTTTCATTACGCCAATTTTGCATTGTATCAAAGGAGTCAATAAGTTCTGAATTAACTCCTACTTTTACAGGTATACTAACAGTGTTAGAACCAATCGTTGCAATAATCTTACCTTCAGCTTTTCCTTGGCTAGAAGTGAAAACACCATTATTCGTGATAGTCCCGATATTTCCTTCTACCTTCCATGAAACTAAGGAAGTATCATAAATGATTGGCTGTCCGTTAGGGTCAGATGCCTGGGTTTTTAATGTTACAGTTTGCCCTTCTCCCATAACAAGTGATGGGATATTTAATTTAAAATTATCGATTTTTTCAACAACACTTAATGGTAAGTCTTTTGTTGCACTGCCATAAGTAACTTTAATGGTGCCTGTACCCGCTTGAGTTGCTGTAAATTTCGTCCCATTAAAGTTGCCTAAGCTACTAGAAATGGATAGTTTGCTAGCATCATATTTTAATGGATTGTAATATTGATCTAGCACATATTTTAACGACACATCAATAGATGTACCTTTTAGTACTTTTCCATTCGGAATAGATAATCCTATGTGTGTTTCTTTTCCATATGGAGCTGTACTTACAGCCTGTAAAATAGTTGAAACCGCTCGTTCTCTCCCATCTGAAGGAGAATTGGCTAATGTTGCATAGTGGGCACCATAACGACGAGTAGCAAGTGTTGTAGAGCCACCTCCATCTAGATTAATAGCGCGGTTTACTCCAAGACTAACGAGGTACTCAGCAAACTCGGTAAGATTCATTCCCGTACTATAACCTGGCTGACGTCCGTCAACTGTTACGAAAAATACCTTACTCCCTGTTGCATCCATCGCAACGGCTGTTCTTGGCGCTCTCTCTTTCGCTCTCGAGCTGTTTGTATCCATTGAAATCTGAACTTTTCCATCTCTAACAAGCATCGGTCCACTTGCTAGCATAAACTTAGCATTGTTCCACTTATCATCGATTGAAATTTTTACTGAGATTGGATCACCAACTTTAATCCCGGTTAGCGTACTTGGAAGATTACCTTGGACAGATACAACAAATTGATTTTCCATGATTAACGTATTTGTTGTGTCACCCTTTGGACGAATTTTTACAACTTGCCCAGATAGTACATCACCGAATTGAAGTGGTTCACGAATAGGAGTAGCGCTTTGAATCACAAATTCTGTTCCATACTCGTTTGTGTTTGTTTGAAAACTTGAGTGATTACTTCTTGTATAAAGAATCGTTTCTTCAGCAGCTCGTTCCTTGTTAATACCATGGATCTTATGAACATTGCCTGCTGCTTCCATATTAATGCTTAAGTTAAAGGAGTCAATTTGAGCTCTTCCGTCTTTATTGATTCCAAAAGCTATCGGCTGGTTTACATACTGACTTGAATCCTTTGCTGTAAAACCACCGTTGATAATGCTGTTATTTTGAGCAATTAAATACATCGGTAATCTGTTATTTGTGTAATAAAAGGAACCATTTATCGCCCCAACAACATGATGGGAATCCTTACTATTCGCTTTCGCTTGACTAGTTGTCGTTTTTAAAGACGATATCGGATTTGGTATCCCAAGCTTAACCTCTGTATAAGGATCTAGTAGATTCATTTCTAGAACCCTAAATGATTGAGTCGTATTTTGATAGACTTGATTTTTATACGTGACACCTGGTGAAACAATATACTGTTCCTTCGTTATCGGTGTCTCCGCTGCTGCTACAGCAGGTAGTGGTGGCAATAGGCTTACGAATAACTGAGCGACAATTAATACGATGAAAAGACGTTGAAAGATAAATTTCATAGTTCCTCCGTAGCTCCCTTTGTTGTAATTCTTTCTCTAGTCTAACATTCTATCATTTTTCGTTAGTGAATCACACAACAAAAAGTCTCATATTTTTACATTTTTTTCTGCCCATTAATAAGACGATTGTTTCAGCCGTTTTGTTTCATCAAAATTTGCTGAGTATTTTTCATTGACAGGTAAAGAAGATATGTATTATTATTTATCTCATATTGAGATATCTCAAATTAGAGATAATTGAATTAAAAATATTTTTTTCGAAAAGGGGAATGTAAAATGACAGTTTCAAAATGGGCATTAGACAAAGCGCACAGCAGTGTAGATTTTTCAGTAAGACATATGATGATTTCAAGTGTGAAGGGTTCTTTCAATGAATTCAGTGCATCTATTGAAGCAGATCCATCAGATTTAACAACAGCTAAAATCGAATTTACTATCGAATTAGCAAGTGTAGACACTCGTAACGATGATCGTGACAACCATTTACGTTCAGCAGATTTCTTTGATGTAGAGAACACACCTACGATGACATTCACATCTACTCAAATCACAAAGAAAGCTGACGATGAGTATGAAGTAACAGGTAACCTCTCTCTTCATGGTAAAACAAATCAAGAAACGTTCCTTGTCACATTTGAAGGGGAAGGAAAAGATCCTTGGGGTAATTTAAAGGTTGGTTTTAGTGCAGAAGGAAAAATTAATCGTAGCGACTACGGTCTATCATGGAATGCTGCATTAGAAACAGGTGGTGTTCTAGTAGGAGATCAAATTAAAGTAGCCCTTCAGCTTCAAGCAACGAAAGAAGCTTAATCTGGATAAACATGTGTTTTTTCTGGATATATGAAAATTTTTCTGGATAAAAGGAACAAAATTCTGGATAAATAAAAAAAATCGTGGATATCCCTCCGACTATTCTGGATAAGCAATATAACAAAGCAATACCGTCCTGTTGAGACAAAACAGGACGGTTTTTGCTTATTCTTCATATCCTTTTGGATTCATCGACTGCCATTTCCACGAATCTTTACACATTTCCTCTAGACTTTTCTCTGCTTTCCAGCCTAACTCACGTTCTGCCTTGGATGGATCGCCATACACAACGGCAACATCTCCTTGCCTTCTTTCAATAATGCGATACGGTATCGTCCTGCCTGAAGCATGTTCAAAGGCTTTCACCATTTCCAGCACACTATAGCCTACACCTGTGCCTAAATTATAAGCTTCCACACCACTTGTGCCCATTATTTTATGTAAAGCTTTTAGATGCCCCTTTGCTAAATCGACAACATGTATGTAGTCTCTAACTCCTGTACCATCTGAGGTAGGATAGTCATTTCCAAATACTTTAAGCTCATCACGCTTGCCAACGGCAACTTGTGTAATATACGGAATCAAATTGTTTGGAATCCCACTTGGATCCTCCCCAATTAAGCCGCTTTCGTGAGCACCAATCGGGTTAAAGTAACGTAATAACGCAATTCCCCATTCGTTATTAGATACATAGACATCCTTTAAAATATCTTCAATCATAAGCTTCGTACGACCATATGGATTGGTTGCTTGTAGGCGAGACTTTTCCGTGATCGGCACCTGCTCAGGATCTCCATATACAGTAGCTGAAGAACTAAACACCAGCTTATGAACGCCATGCGCCCTCATCACATCAAGAAGAACAAGTGTCCCAGTTATATTATTCTGATAATAATAAAGTGGCTTTTGAACAGACTCGCCAACCGCCTTTAATCCCGCAAAATGAATGACAGCTTCAATGTTATTTTCATTAAAAATCTGCTCCACCGCTTGTCGATCCAATAGGTCCACCTTATACACCTTGACCTGCTTCCCTGTAATGTCTGAAACTCGCTCTATTGATTTTGAATGACTATTTAAGAAGTTATCAACGACAACAACTTCATACCCAGCCTCAAGTAATTCAACACACGTATGACTACCTATATATCCTGCCCCACCTGTAACTAAAATGGACATTCAAAGCCCCCCAAACATATCATTTACTTCATTCATACAAAACATGGGTAACAATTCCCAATAATAATCTATTCTTATTTAATATACCGATACTTGTAATTAAGATACAATAATAGTAACTCAAAAAGTTATAAGAAGGTGAATGCATTGATAATAAATCTAAAGAAATTGTGTCTTCTTTTTACAGTACTGACGCTTGTTTTTTTTAGTCTCTCTACATCTACACTAGCTGCACCGATCGATGATGTTAGAAGCTATATTAAACAATATTATGTGGATCAAGTAGATTCAGAGATTCTCAATCTTCCTACGATTGACGAGATTTTAGGAAAGTTAGATCCATATTCCACTTACTTTACAAGTGAAGAATACGGGGAATTTCTTGATTCCTTAAATCAATCGTTTGTTGGGGTAGGAATTTCGTTAGAGGCAAGTGAGAATGGGATATTCATTACAAGAGTGATTGAAGGAAGTCCAGCTGAAAAGGCAGGGCTTCATGCCGGAGATCTGATCATCGAGGTCAATGGGCAAGATGTCACCTCTGATTCAATTGAGGCTCTTATGGCAAAATTGAAAGGTAAAGAAGGAGAACAGGTCGAACTTACCGTGTTAAGAGAAGGGGTAAAGATTACGAAGTCCATTACTCGTGCAAAAATCACCCTCCCAACTGTCACGTCTAAAATGCTAGCAGGAAACGTTGGCTATATGTCTGTAGCTAGCTTTAACGAAAGTACGATTCTAGAAATGAAAAAAGCGATGAAACGATTAAGTGGTGCAGTACATTGGATTGTCGACCTGCAGCATAATCCTGGGGGATATGTATATGTTGCACAGGAAATGGTCGGGATGTTTCCACAAACGACAAACTCGTTGATTGTAGAAACGCGACATGAATCCACAACGTATAAAGCGATCAAACAAGATGTAACCTTTAGTGACTCCGTTGATCTTCTCGTAAACCGTTATAGTGCGAGTGCTTCGGAAATTGTTGCGGGTGCAGTAAAGGATGCAAATGCTGCGACTCTATACGGGGAAACAACGTTCGGAAAAGGGTTGATGCAAAGCTTGCTTACTTTACCGAACAATGATGTTTTAAAGCTAACAACGGCTAGATTTTATACACCAAATCATCATACCATTCAAGAAGTCGGTATCACCCCGCACATTGAAACAAATCGACCATTAGGACTTGCTCATCGTCATTTCTTAGTTGAACAATTCGATGCATATAAAGAGCTTAACAGTTTAACGGATGTACCTGTATCAAAAGAATTTACGGTATCTTTATCTAAGCCATATAAGCCTACGTCCATGACAAAGGATATCATTCAATTGATACAGTTAGGTGGAGACGTTGTTGACATCGAGCTTGATTATGTGAGTCCTACAAAAGTAAAAGTAATTCCTAAGCACGATATGATTTCAGGTGGAGACTATCTTTTAGTTATTCATCCTGGCTGGGAAACGTTAAAGTCTAAATCTACTTCTACTACTGGTAGTTTTATTGACATTTCCGTAAAATAGTCTTTCATCAAAAACAAAAGGCGCAAGCGCCCCGTTTAGCCACGACAAGCAAATGTTCCTAAATGAGAAAAAGGGTGCTTATCCCTTTTTACTCATTTAGGGTTATTTGACCTCGAGTGGCTGGGTGCTGGAGCTGGATTTAGCAGTAACATTGTATAAACTAAACACCAGAAACTTATACGTTCTTAACTTATAAGAAACCCTCCACCATAATGGTGGAGGGTTTTTGTTTACTATTATTTAAATGAATCTTCTAACACACGAGCTAAAAATACAGCTAGTTGAGCACGATTTGTTGACTCATTCGGTGCGTAAGATCCGTCACCTTTTCCAGTTGTTACGTTTTCTGCTGCTAGACTGTTAATGTATGCTGCCGCCCAGTGACTTGTAGGAACGTCAGAGAACTTTGCATCATATCCAGCTTGCAGGTCAAATGCAACAGATAAGATCTTTGCCATTTGAGCACGTGATAATGAATTATCTGGCATAAACTTACCATTGCTTCCGGAAATGATTCCTTCTGCTTTCGCAGCAGCAATCGCTTTATAAGCCGGGTGAGAAGCCGATACATCACTAAAGCCTGGATCAGGACGATTTTCTGTATCTAATCCTAATGCATTTACAATCCACTCAATCGCATCTGAACGTTTTACATGATCATTTGCACCGAATGAACCGTTGTCATATCCATCTACTACACCTAAGCGACTTAGGAATGAAATTTCTTCTGAAGCCCAGTGGCTAGCTGAAACATCCTTGTAGTTATCAGCAGCATCCATACCGCGGTAAATGTTTACTTCTCTAACAGTTTTATTACCAGCAATATCTTCTACTTCTACTAAGAATGTATTCTTACCTGACTCTAGCGTAACTTCCTTCGTTACACTATGTTGAAGTGTTTTCATTTCAAGTGGTTGGTCAAGCAACTGCTTGAACTCTTCATTACCATCAATATAGAAATACAGCTCACCGAAGTTGTCTTCAACTGCTACAGTATAAGAAGCAGTCTCAGTGTTTGCATCCACAAACAATGGAGCATCAACTGTTACTTTTGGTGCTGTTGCATCTACAAAAATACTACGAGTGTAAGTAATTTCATTACCTTCACTATCCACTCCACTAATTACAATGTCATGCATTCCATCCACTTCATATTGAACCGTTGTGTTAAATGTGTAGTGGTTGTTTGCTTGATCCCATGCAAGTTTCACAGACTTTCCGTTTACTGTAATAGCATCAACATCAGAAGCATCTGTTACATACCCGCTCACTGGTACTGTTCTAGTGTTTACAGGCTCTAATGCTGCTGGAGTTTCTGCTACCACAAACGGAATTTGTGCATCTCCTGAAACCACAACTACTCTTGCGTTTCCAGCATAATCGTACGAAATAACCTTGATTGCTGCATCCTCAGATACATCCTTTAAATAGTATCTCGTTGTATCTTTAGAAAGTGGAGCGTCTAAAACAGACTTACCATTCACTTGAATGTCAAGGTGTGACACACCTGAACCACTATCGACAGTAAATAAGTCAAGCACCCCTGTTTCTTCTTTAAGAGTAGCTCTTAAACCAGGTGATTTTGTATCAACATAAACTGGATATTCACTTACTTGCCACTCTGCACCTGGATAGTCTAGCAATGTTTTAATTTGAAGGTAATATAAACCATCCTTCGTTACACTATTTTTTATTTTCCCATCCCAAGCTGCACGATCGAACAGAGTCGTTGTTTCGCTTGCAAAATAGTTTTTGCTAATATCTGTTTCAGTATTTAATTTGCGTAACACCTTTTTATTCTCGTCTAAGATAGAGAACTCAACATTTTTTGCATTTCGTAGGAATGATAATAATGGTATTGCTGCATCTAGTTGGCCATCCCCATTTGGAGAAATAGCAAGACTTCCATTATATAATCCCTCCACTGGGTTATATCCTAAGTATTCGTATACTGGTGTAATTTCACCATTTACTTCTTCATACTGGATATTAGATGATACTAAACCAGACTCACCGTAATAGGAGTTTTCATCAGATAAGAAACCATCTAAAACTGGCGCATCGTCCCAATCACCGTGGAATCCAACGTAAGGAACTGTTAATGCAGGCAATGTATCGTTAATATCAACTAACTTTACAAAACCTTCCACAAAATAACCATTTTCAAATACTTCATCTAAAGGTAAGTTGTTACCCCAATCGATTACATCTGTTAAATCAACTGTCACTTCAAACGTTTTGGATCCATTTGCAGGAATCGTTAATGTTTCAGAAGAGAAGCTGATTGGGAAATCACCAACCCAAGGTGCATCCTCACCAATTGTTCCATTTTTAAAGATACCTTGTGCTTCTAATTGATTTACACCACTGAAAACGAGGTCTGTTTGAACATTTCCTTCCACACGATAAGTTACTTCTTCGCTTCCAAAGTTATGTGCTTTTAATGAGAATGTGATGACATCGTCAACCTCTTTAAGTGCAACCTTAGCCTCATTTGAGTTAGCTTCTGTTACAACAACTGGCGTGCTCATTGCACCGTATAAATTCATCAATCCAGCACCTTGACGACGAGGTGAATATGGATTTCCTACTCCATAGTTTGCGTTATATGTTCCCATATCCGCAACTGTTGTTGAAGTATTCATTAAAATATTTTTCGCCATTACAACACGATCTTTACCAGAAAGTCCAAGCTCCTCATCTACACGGTGAAGAACTAGTGCTGCACCACCAGAAACGTGTGGAGCCGCCATTGACGTTCCGCTCATTAATCCATATTTATTATCATTCAATGTAGATAGAATGTTATTACCTGGTGCAGTAAGCTCTGGTTTGAAATCTAGGTTTGGCGTTAATCCCCATGAGCTAGACTCAGCAAGTGCACCAGCATCTGGGTTTACTGCTGTTACCTTTTCCCCGTTAAACGTAATGCTTACTTTTTCTCCAGCATCTAGTTGAGCCTTGATTCCATCACCATCTTCTTTAAGAACAAAAAGCTGTGGAATAGTAATCGCTGGATCAGACGCCATGCTTACATAGCCAGCTACATTATTAAAAACAATAACACCTACTGCACCATTAGCTTGTGCGTTTAATGTTTTACTTACAAACGTGGACTCTCCGCGTTGTATTAAAGCAATTTTTCCTTTTACATCCACACCTGCAAAGTCATCAGCATCAGGTGAAGCAGCTGAATTTCCTGGAAGGCGGCCTAATCCTGCATACACAACCTCATATGTTTTTGTAGATAGATCATTTGGATGAATACTTGATGAGGAAATAAACGGAACAGAAACCGTTTCATCACCATTTTCGTAAATAAATCCATCTAGATCTATATAATCATTTTGCATATTTGCAACAGAAGTAGAATCATAAGATACGCTTGGCGATCCTACCATACCTATGTCAGGGTTTGAGCTAAATGGATTCACATCAAAGCCAGAACCAAATTGGCTTGAGTTACCCGCAGAAATCGATACATATACCCCATTGTCAACTGCGCGAGCGACTGCTTGCTGATCAGGGCTTTCTCCATCAACGAAAGCTGCTGGTGAACCTAAACTCATGTTAATAACATCTGCACCTAAAGCAATTGCATCATCAATTGCTTTAATATAAATATCGCTGTAAGTTGAAGGCATCATCGGATCATTACCAAACACCTTCATCGCTAGAATTTGAGCTTCTGGAGCAACTCCCATAATTCCGCCGTTTTCTTCATCACCATTTGCTGCAACTGTACCGGATACGTGCATACCATGCATCGATGCATCCGGTCCTAAGTCTAAAACAATGTTATTTTTATCCATATAGTTATAACCAAATGGAACCTTCTCAGTGAAATACTTTCCTTTAAGTCCCTTTTGAGAAATTACAGTATCTACTACTTCTTTTGTTAAAGATGGCTGTGTTCCTTCACTAAGAACCATGTCCTGGTGGTTTGGGTCAATACCTGTATCCAGAACAGCTACTACCATACCTTCGCCCTTAAAGTCAAAATCAGCCCAAGTTTCTTGTGCCTTTACCATGTTCTTACTATAAATCATATCAGGCTTTACAGAGCTAAGGTTTACCTCTGGACGCGTGTACTCAGTCGCTAAATATACTTTTTTTACATTAGCTAATCTTTCAATTTTTGCGATATTTCCATATTCAACTTCACCACTGAAGCCATTGAATACAGTCGTAAAGCTTTGTTCATATGTAATATCAATATTGTGTTTTGCAATATCCTTTTTAACAAAGGCTTGTTCATTAAGTGCTTTGCCGATTAAATCAGCTTGCTTCGAAGCAGATAAATCAGTAAAGCGCATTTGCTCTTTTTGCGCATAAATGATTCCTGGATCACTATCCAGTTCAACAATTACACGTACCTTATCTGACGAGCTATAATTGCTTACATTATCAGACGAGGTAGCTGCCGCAACGGCAGAAAAATTTGAAAATACCATGATGAATGCTAATAATAATGCAAATCCTCTTTTCACGAATTTGTTTCCCCCTTAAGTATTCTGAGAAATTTCTACTAATCTATCTAAATTATCTATAGATTGAGAATTTTTCCCTATCTATTAGTCTATTAATAAAATTACAAATAGTCAAACTATTTTATCCCAGAATATTGACAATATCCTTATTCTTATATAATGTTTTTCGGAAATGGCACTTTTTGTCGAAATAAAAAACACCCTTTAAATAAGGGTGCGAAAACTTGATCTCTATTGATTAAAATATCGATGTGTCCTCATTAACATCGCAGTAAACTGGGCGCGTGTTATATAATCTGTTGGCCTATAGTTTTCTTGTTTCGTGATTATTCCAATATCGACTAAATGCTGAATGCTATTATACGCTTGGTGTTCCTTCACAATATCTGAAAACTCAAATGGTGTTTTGTTAAAAGGAGTTTCTGCAAGATCTAATGCTCTTGCTAAAATTAGTGCCATTTGAGCTCTTGTAAGCTTTTCATCTGGTCTAAAGCTTCGATCAGCATATCCGTTGATAACCCCCTTTTCATAGGCGGAAAAGATAGCTAATGATCCGGGCAGATCAAATGAAATGTCTGTAAATGGACCTTTAAAGCTAGAAGGAGTATTCCAATCGAATAAACGGGATAGCATCATCACACTATGCCTTCTTGAAATATTTCCTTCTGGAGAAAATGTACCATCACCAAATCCATTTACATAATAACGGTCATATGCCTCTGAAATATCTGCAAAAGCCCAGTGATCAGTATTTATGTCTGTAAAAGAAAAGGGAACACGTTTTGTTGCTTCTGCTTTTACTAGTAATGATTCATTACTAATAATGGAATGTGAACGATCAAAAACAATTGCACTAAGCCTAATCGAGTCTTTTGTAATAGGGAAATCTTTAAAATTAAACTCAACCCAGTTATTTTCAATTGAACCTTGATACAATAAAGTTGTATCCGCATAGATTAGAAGTGAATGTCCAATCCATTTGTTTGACACCCCAAGTACATGAGTCTCTTTAGTAGAAATCATCTGTCCTTCCTTTAGTGTATACCAGTCTAATCCGGAAGTACTGCTTGCTTGAATTGCTGAATTTATCTGCAAAACGCCTGATCCAGATTGAATATCGTAACCTTTAGTCTTAATATCCATACTCGTAGAAATAAGTCGGTCTCTAATCTCTGGTAGACTAATAGTTGGATATGTTACTTTTAATAGCGCTACTGCTCCTGTTACGTAAGGAGTTGCCATCGACGTTCCTCTTAAAGATCTGTACTCATTATTTAAGTACGCGCTATTCATGTAATCACCGGGAGCACTAAGATCGACTTCCCAGCCGTAATTGGATATTGAGATAATTCCCTTACGGTTGTCACTAGCTGCAACTGTTATCACCCCTGGATAGGAGGCAGGATAAATATTCTCAGTGGACATATTCCAATTACCTGCCGCAGCAACAATGGGGATGTTTTGTTTAAGTCCACTTATGACCGCTTCACGAAGCATCTTTGTCTCGCCTCTGCCAGCAAGGCTCATATTAATGACGTCAACCTTCATAGACACTGCATCTAAAACGGCTTTGCTTACCTCAAAATCCCCACCGTTTCCATACCTATCTAGTACTTTTAACGGAAGTATATCTATCCCAGCTTTACCTAGGACACCAGAATACCCAACACCATTGTTTGAACAAGCTGCTAAAATTCCTGTAACATGTGTTCCATGACCGAATCGATCTTCACCGTAAGGTAACTTTTCCTTATAATCTACACTTAAGCTGTAAAGAATATTATCACAAAAGTCCTCATGGACTGTAATACCAGAATCAATCACTGCCACAACAAAATGATTTACACCAACAATGTGAAATAATGGCTTCACTTGCCATGATTCAGTTCCGGTAATAACAATCTCTAGCTTGGAATAAGCTATTGTTTTATCTAGTAAAACGTCAAGCTTTTGTAAATTCCCTGTATTACCAGCCAAACGTTTACCATCACCGTATACTTCAATTCCCCATTCTTGCTCTACATGATCGGCGCTTACTGAAATTCTAGATAGCTTTTCTTTATTTACTTGAATGGTCGCACGTTGAAAAGCATTGAGTGTTTCGTTATACGTAGTTGCTACCTTTGTATCAAATTGTATCGTTTTTCCTTTTAATTTGTTTGTTAACGAAGGTTGCTTCTGCCATACCTTCTCCACATCAATATGAGATATTCCCCATTGTTCTGATAATTTCGGGTCATTAAAGGTAGCGTCTAAAGCTGCCCTCTTTTGAAAATTTGGTTCTATTGTAATATTAAAACGGTTCTTAATGTAGGATTGTTCCGCGTCACTTAACAAAGCTTTCGCCATTAACTCATGCTCATTAAGATAGCCCTCACCAATAAAGGATTGAACCTCTTTCATTTGTGCTTTATTTTGGAAATATAAAATCCATTCTTTTTCTTCATTATTTGCTTCAACAATTTGGAAGGTTAAACTAAAGAATAATAGAATAAATAGTAGGAGGCGGAGTTGTTTCATGAAGTTATTCCTCTCTTAATCTTTTAATCTATTATAGCAAAAAGAAGTAGAATTAATATTAAGAAAATGACTACAATCCGCATCCAAAAGTTGCTAGTGCAATGTCCATTTACTTCAAGTATTATCAATAATGATGACTATATAGAGGGGGCAATAAAGATGAATTTTAAAAAATGGATAACAGCGATGACGACAGCTGCTCTACTTACGGTACCATTTTCGGCTCAGGCTGAACAGGTAAGAAGCTACGAATCGTATATTCCCGTTGATATAGATGAAAATTGGGCATACGATCAATTAGATAATTTTCTTAATGCTGATGTTATTACAGGGTATCCTGTAGAGGATGGTTATGTGGAATTAAGACCTGATGCTACCATAACTCGTGCACAATTTATTAAAATCCTTGTGAATGCACTTCAGTTAACGAGTAACCAATCTGGCAAGAGTTTTACAGATGTAAAAGCTGATGACTGGTATGCAGAATATGTTCAAATTGGTAGTAGTTTAGGAATAATATCAGGAAGTAACGGTAAGTTCATGCCAGATCAAAAAATAACTCGTGAACAGCTTACAGCTTTTATTATTCGCGCATTTGAAAATACGATTGAATTTAACGGCACGCCAAAAGCTTTTACCGATGTTCCAAATGGATATTGGGCAAAAGACACGATTGATAAAGCATCTTCACTTGGAATCGTGAATGGGTATGACACTCTATTTAAACCACGTAATCATGCAACTCGTGCACAAGCCATGGTAATGATACAACGAGCTCTTGATTTAGAAACGAACCATCTTCCTAGTGAGCAAGCGCTACATGATGTAGTAAAAAGCTTTGTTCAAGAAGAAAATCGCTTATTTGAAGCTAGTGACTTTACAGGATTACAAGCTCATTACAGCTTAAACACACTTGGCTACTATCGTGCTCTTGCAAGCTACGGGCTTGAAGAATACGAGGTAATGATAGAAGAGGGTGTAGGATTTACAATTTCGATTGAAGACACGTTTGGTGTATCCGTCTTATCCGCAACCGATCGATATGCAACAGTTGAGGTAACAGACCTTATTTACTATTTCACCATTTCTGAGGGTGACATGACATACGAAAATACGATGACACTTGATGGTGTCTATCATCTCCAAAAACAAGCAAATGGAAACTGGAAAATTTATAACTATGCACCAGCATTTGATAACGCAGAAGTTATTGATGTTCAATAATTTGAAAGATCCAGCAAAAAAATGCTGGATCTTTTTCTATATTCACTGAACCAAACGCTTTTTGACGATGTACCGAAATACCACAAACAACAGTAAGCTTCCAAGTGAAATCACTAATCCTGGAACAAAGCCTGGAGATATATAAGACATCGAAAGTTGATGGTTTCCTCCATTTACTGGAATCGCCGTAAAACCACCAAGAGCTATACTAGGTTCTACCCGCTTCCCATCTACCTCTATCGTCCAGCCGCGGTCATAGGGAATCGAAACAAACAGCCAGCCTTTCTGCTCTGCCTTACTATTTCCTTTTAATGTTCGACTAGTCCAATCTGTAATTTCAAGAGGTGATTTCTGTAATTGGCTGATCGCCTGACTATATTGAGCGATATCCAAACCATACCAAAGCATGTCAGTAAATTCATAAAAGGCTGTATCTAAACGAAGCGTAACGGTAACCTCTTCATTCTTGAACAATCCTAAATTAAAGATACCTTTGTTGTAGGTTTCGGGATATACACCTACTTCATGTCCATTAATAAAAATAGTAAACGTTCGGTCACTAGATGACTGAGAGTAAAGATATAGTTGTTGTTCTCCCATTACTTGGAATGTATACTCAATCTTTGCATCAATGCCTTGCTCTAGCTTTACAAGCATATCTGCATCTTTTGATTTACGTAACTCTGCATTTTCATACGTTATACTTTTTATAGGTAGCTTGTTAAAATAAGTAGCTCTGTTGGAATCAACCATCGTACGAATCAACTTGTTCTGTTCCTCAAATCGATTCCGATCACTATCCACTTCTTGTGGCAGATCGTTCACAACATATCCGATAGGTAAAGAGAATTGATTACGAAAAACACGATATCCATCATGTTGAAGCTCATTGACCTTTGTATATCCATATCTACTTAGCTCTTCTTTTTCACTAACATAATACTTCTGACCAAGAAGAGCATCGGTGAACAGAGTACCGCCTTTATTCGAGACCCATTTATTGTTATAGGTGGTGTAGCCGAGTGTTTCCATTGATTGGACGGTCTCCATGTCAATCATTGAACTAAAATGCTTCATCCCCTTATATCCATATCGAAAAGGTTCATTCATACTAAAAAGACCATCACCCTCTGCCCGAAATAGAGTCGTGTCATAATCCTCAAGCTCATTAAAAATACTTCTAAGTTTGCGACCTTCAGAAAACTCCGTTCTCCCTGGCGGAGGTGCTTCCACACTTACATACCTTATCACCAAGTAGGCATTCGCCGTCATATCAAACATCACAAACCCTAAGACAAGAATGGAGACCACAGCTTTTAACTTAGGAAGATATACCTTTAGAAGTAATAAAAACAAACCTAGTGATAAAAGGGCAATATTGATATATAACGCACGTTCTGTCATAAGCTCTAGCTTCATTTTTTGTACCCATATAGCCGCCCCAACCAGTAGGACGTACATAGCAGCAAGCCAAGGAACCTCTTGTTTTTGCACATGCTGATACGCTCTTATTGCTACATATAGAATGACAAACGAAAACAAAAACGAATATCGGAACGGGAAAAGATTCGGCTGATCAAATGCGTGCCACACTAGATTTAACGTAGATATTTGAAAACTTGCAATCAATATAAGCATCAGACTGCCGAACAGGAGTTTTTCCTTTAACGAAATGTTCTTAATCCAAAAGAACACACTTGCAAGTAGTAGCGGTAATAGCCCTGCATATACATTTGGTAGCCCGTCCACAATGGAATCATACGATCCAAAATACAATTTAGAGAGAAACTGTGTGAGCGGAAACAATGAGTAGAAACTTGTATCTGGCACTATTTCGTTTGCCGTTTCACCTAGCGATAAATAGGTAGGTACGATGATAAATGCCGATAACCCTGCTGCGATCAATGTACACATAACAAATAAGAAAAAGGATACGAAGGCTTGTTTCAGCCGATGGTCATTTGCTTGTATCACTTTTATTACAAAATAAAAAAATACAAATAATCCAACCATAAATGCCATGTAGAAGTTTGAAATAAATAATAGCGCTAACGAGATGGTAAGCAAAGTAACTCTTCTCGATTGAATCAACCGATCAACACCTATTAAGATAAGTGGTAAATAAATGAGAGCATCCATCCACATGATATTCTGAAAATAGATCAGAACATATGACATCAACGCATACGCTGTTGAAAAAATGAGACCTTCTATCGAAGAGCTTTTTAAGGACCATCTACAATAGAGGAACATTGTAAGTCCCATAAAGCCCACTTTTAACATGACAAGCAACGCGATTGCCTCAGGTAAATACGATCGATCAAACAAGAGAATGACTGGGTTAAACAGACTAGATAAATAATAGCCGAATAGACCAAGGAAATTCGTTCCTAGGCCTGCTTCCCAGCTATAAAATAAATTCTTATCTCCTCTAAACATATCATAATACTGATAGAAAAATTGAATATACTGGCCGTACATATCCTTAAATAATATCGTATGTACTCCAAATGGGTACACACCAAATAGGAGAAACACTGTTGCAATACATAGAAAAGGTATGAAAAACGCCAGGATATAAGAATAAATGGAGCGATTGTACATTCAAGAACTCCTAACTTGTTTTTGTTTCATCTTTGACAAGAATCTTTTTCGAAATAATAAACGTAAATGGAATCGCAATAACGGATGCCAGCAGTGGTGAAATCGTCTCGTTTAATTTCATCACTTCGACAAGTAGAAATATCGCCGTGCTCGTAACCGTTATATTGACAACATAAGTTAGTGGAAATTGGAAAAACTTCTTCCATGTCGGTTTCGTCTTATACGTAAAATAGGAATTCATAAAGAAGGATCCAATCATACTAATTATAAAGGCTAACACATGTGATACCATGTAATGCCAGCCAAACAGATGAAAAAATAGTAAATATAACACATAATAATTAAACGTGTTCATAAAACCAACGATAATGAATCTAATAACCTCGTGAGGTATAAACATGTTCCTTAACCTCTTCTCCCTTACGAACGTTTTCCTCTTCAATAATGTAATGAGGTCGTCTTTTTATCTCATAATAAATTCTTCCAATATACTCCCCAATCACGCCAAGGAATAGTAATTGTATTCCACCAAGCACTAAAATAGAAGCAATCGTTGTAAAATAACCAGGTACATCTATACCATAGATTAAATTCTGTACTAATGACACAAACACATATAGAATGGCAAAAACAGTCGTGATTATGCCTAGGTAAATGGATATACGAAGAGGCTTATTATTGAAGGAAATCACCCCATCAATTCCATAGCTTAGAAGCTTTGAAAAGGTCCATTTACTTTCACCAGCATCTCGTAATACGTTTTCATATTTAATAACCTTTTCCTTGAAGCCAATCCAAGAAAAGAGCCCTTTTGAAAAACGATTGTACTCATTTAAATCTAATAAGGCATTAACAGCTCTTCTGCTTAACAAACGGAAATCCCCTTGACCATTCACAAGCTTCACATCAACAAGCTTATTAATCATCTTATAATACAATCTAGATAATACCGTTCTACCAAACGAGTCTCCTGTTCTAGTCCGCTGAGCAATGACTTGGTCATAGCCTTCATGATACCCTTCTACAAGCTTTGGTATAAGGGAAGGTGGATGCTGAAGATCGGCGTCCATAATAATGATGACATCTCCATCTGAGAAAGAAAGGCCGGCTAGCATGGCCGATTCCTTCCCAAAATTTCTGGAAAACGTAATATACTTCACACGCTCGTCCTTTTGAGCAAGAGCCTTTAAGATCGATAACGTATTATCTTTACTCCCATCATTCACAAGAACTAGGTTATACTCAAATTTTTCCTGTTCAAGTGTTTCGGTTATCACTTTATAAAATTGTTCAATTACTTTTTCTTCTTCGTAGCAAGGTACGACAATCGAAAGTTTCATTTTGCATGCCACCCAATTGAATTTTTATGTGAATGTATTATGCAGTTTTACCACAAGTAACCATTCGTATTACTTGTATTTTAGCAGTATTCACAAAATATAAATATATCGGATCGTTTCCCTCTCTCTAGACAAGATGTAATGTATTTATTCACTTAATTTAATTATTGCGATATGATCTACTATTTTGATGGAGCCATTAGCCGGCCAGACGGGCATTTCCAAGAACTCCTCGCTATTTAAAATCGCTTCTTGTTCCCGTTCATTTGCAAGCTTGAGAGATTTCCCAAAATAATTCGCGAGCATGTATTGATAGTGATACGGTTGAGCTAAGATAATTTCGCCCATCGCACCAGTCATCGTTGGAATGTTTTCCGGAATTCTTTCGGAAGCATTTTTTGTCTTCATTGTAACCCTACCATACACAAAAAGCTTTTCCACATCCTCATAACCTTCTGTTTGCTCAACCCGGTCCAATATCCGGTTCACAAGTGCGTAAGACTTTTCATATTTTAAGGTCATATTAAAATAGGCAATGTTATCAATAAGAGCAAAGTTAAAGATGGTTAGTGAAACGAAGACCACTACTCCCCAAGAGTTCAATCTTGCACCGAAAGTAGGTACCTCCAGTCTGTCATAAAGAATGATCGGAAGTAAGTAGAAGCTCGATAAAGCCATGACCATCAGCATATGATACTCCACACCAGGTGAAACAAAGTAAAGACTAAATGATAAGATAGGTAAGCTCACGATACAGAAAATTAGTAATAGGAAGTGAACGGGCTTCACATATATTTTTTTCTGAATCGCCACTACTAAAAGGATAAGTACGACCAAAATCAGCAGGCCTACATTTAAAAGCTCAAATAGTTTAATGGGGTTAGTCGTTACAAACCCTCTAAAGAAAAACTCAAGAGAAGCTTCTTTAATTTTCGAAAATTGATCACTATATGTACCAGCTGTCGTTCCTACCTCATTTAATCCTTGATAATCTGTAATTGTTCCGCCAAACCAAATTTGATAGGCTTTAAACGTTAACGTGTATAGTCCCATACCAATCACGGTCATACTTACATATCTTAAAAGATATAGAAAGAATGATTTGATTGACACTGTTTGAAATAAAAGTTCACGAATAAACCAGATAGAGATTACAGTTAGTATCAATGTTAAATTCGCTTGATATATTCCAACACTTACAAAGAGAATAACGGCACCCGCTAGAAAGCCAAGCTTATATTTCTTTGTAACCAGGATAGCAAGAACGGCTAATAGATTTCCAGCCATGTACCCGTCTGCTGTAAACATGTAGGAAAACGTTGCAGCGACAGTTGGAAACGTTATAATCAGTCCCGCTGTTAAAATGATCGATAGCTTCTTTTTGAGTTCAAAAAGCTCGGTAAGTAGGACTGACATAATCGATAAATATAGGATCGATAAACTCCCAATGACCCAAGGTAAATCAAAGTAGGAACTGATTCCACTAAAGGATCCTAGAAAAAACCGACCGGAACCGAATTTTCGCTGCGTATTATAAATATTAATCAAGCCATCATGATTCGGCAGCATGTTTGTAAACACATACATATGGGTAAAAAAGCCGATTAGCAGTGCAGCAATAAATGCCAAGCGCCATTCAGGCTTTATTCGTTCATTCCATTTCTTTAGCAATTCTTCAGGCATAATAAACTCCTTTTACGTCGCACGTTGAAAATATACGACTAAATATAGCATACCAAGTATTGCTTCTCAACGTGAGGTTTGCAATCATATTGAGTACTTTTCTATCCCTTAGTGGAACTAATACATTGAATTTTACTTTTCCACGCTTTGTTTCTTGCCTCGTTTTGCGATTTACTTATCTTGTTTCTATTTTTATTAATCTCTCGTTACATTTTGTTCGTCGTAACTATAGTTGCTTTATCTTCGACTTTATTCTACACTACCCTTTCCTTTAA
The DNA here is from genome assembly GCF_042680805.1 of Bacillus salitolerans. Lineage (NCBI taxonomy): Bacteria > Bacillati > Bacillota > Bacilli > Caryophanales > Bacillaceae > Bacillus > Bacillus salitolerans. The sequence goes on from NZ_JBHUEM010000011.1 coordinate 139,263, forward strand.
CTCCATACACACTTCACCAAGGAACGACAACATTCCAAAGATTTCTCACTGTAAGTAAACCTTTTGAGACGATTACTAGGCATAGAATTATCCCACTACCCCTTTTCCCTTTATCCACTCCTAGATATATAGTATGATAGAATGGTAAAATTTCCTTTTGTCGGAAAATGATGTAGAAATAGATAGAATGGAGGAATATTAATGAGTATAAAAAAATTCACTGCACTTGCGCTAACTCCAGTACTTATTGCATCTACTGCCGCACCATCTTTAACAGTTGCGGAAAGTGGAATTTCATTTACAGACTTAAAAGAAGGAGATCCATTTTATACAGAAGTGATCTACTTTGCCAATCTTGGAATCATTAATGGATTCACAGATGGGACCTTCAGACCGAACCAATCATTAAACAGAGGACAAGTGGCAAAACTATTATCACGTGCCCTTAAGCTTGAAACACCAGAAAATATAGAAGAGCTTACTGGAAATTATGAAGATATTCACCTAGATAGTGAATTAAAAGAAGCGGTTGCTGCAATTAAAGATGAAGGAATCATTTCACCCAACTCAGATAAACACTACTACCCTGGGAATGGACTAACTCGTGATGTTATGGCAACTTGGCTTGTTCGTGCATTTAATTTACGTCCAATTGAAGGTGTTGAAGTCCCATTAACTGATTTGGATACAATTTCAGAAGAACATCGTGAAAATGTGAAAATTCTATACCAAAATGGGATTACAACTGGTAAGGCGGATGGTACCTATACACCATATGACGTCGTAACTAGAGGGCAATTTGCTACCTTTATGTACCGCGCATGGATGCAGGTCGAATATGTTGAGCCTGTTGCTGATCAAAAAATAGATATAAGTGAGGATCCAACACTTCCTTCTTCTGTTAATGCCTATTTTAAGAGCGGTGAGCAAAAAGAAGTTGAAGTTATATGGAATTCAGCAGACTTTGATTTATCAAAACCTGGAACATATGCTTTAACAGGAACATTAAAGGATACTTCTTACACAATCAAAACAAATGTTACGGTTGAAGATCAGCCATTAACGGTTCGTGACGTTCAAGCAATAAATCTAAAGCAAGTGAAGATTAGCTTTAACCATTCAAGATATAACAAAGCGAGCTTAGAAAATCTAGCAAACTTCTATATCCAGACTGGCGACGGAAAGAAAATTGCGGTTACAGAAGCAAAGACCACCGATAAAGAACTACTATTAACGCTTGCAGAGGCACATGCTAATCAAGTCACTTCTACCTTATTTATCGGCAAGGACGTAACAGGTGCTGAACAGTATGTAGTCGTTGAATTTAAGGATGATACAAATCCTTATATTCTAGAGGTCGTTCCATTAAGCAAAAACAAAGTAAAACTTCATTTCTCAGAAGCAATGAAGTTTGAGGCGAAATCAGGTGAAATCATTACAAACCGTGCAATTCGTGCAGGATTTACACTTGATCATTCTACGTATAGTATAAATGACGTTACCGTATTAAACGATGGAAACGAAGCCATTATTGAATTTAATACGAATATTAAAGAAGGCTCTTACAATCTTAAATTTGATAAGGTCATAACAGATTTTGCAGGATTCCCTCTGGCTATTCAAGATTACTCATTTTCAATGATTTATAATCGAACAAAGCCGACAGTTGTAGAAGTCACAGATGTTTATCCGAATCAATATACACTTAAGTTTGATCGAGATGTAAACCTAGCCAGTAAATCCAATCTAGCATCCTATTTCCATCATACGAGTAGCTCGATCAATGCAAAATATGTGTATCAAAAAGATGAAGATGAAATTATCGTTGTATTTGATGAGAAAGATTCCATCAAATCTGAAGCAACGCCAATAAAGATTGACGCCTATGCATTAAATGATCTCTGGGGAAATTCAAATACTACTATCGACTATGGTGTAGAATTAAAGCCTGATGCAGTTTCTACAAAAATTCAATCCGTTGAACTTCTACCAGAAGAAAACGCATCAAGTAGCTATGTAGAATTAAAGGTTGTATTTAACGAACCACTATCCATACAATCGGCTCAAAACCAAACGAACTATTTACTAAAGAATTCAAGCAATGAAGCAGTTTCAATTAAACGTATTTCTCAAAAGGATGATTTTACAAATCGTAGCTTTATCATTACATTAGATACTAAATATGGCTATTTACGTAATGACACTTACACACTAACAGTTCAAAATATAGTAGATCTCTTTGATAACACTCTTACTGAAGGAACATTTACTTTCGCTGCTGGAAGTGAAAAGGCACCAGGTGATTTCACGGCTAATGTGTTACAGGAAGACAAATATGTTACCTTCATTATTGATTATAAGGAAAGTATGCAAACAGAAGGACAATACTCTATCCTTGATTTATCTAAGTACGAATTAACTGTTAATGGAACTAGCTATCTACTAAGCTCTCTCCAAAACACTGGCTTGCAAATCGATATTTATGATCATCAGAATGGTAAGGCCGAGCTTGTGATAACAAAAGTTGGCACACCAACAGCGAAAGTTAATACGTATTTTGAGGACTTAAAGAAAGCGATTCGTTATAAAACGTTAAATCAATTGCAGTTGAAAGTTGCAATGGTTGCAGACCTTAACGGTAATACAACCGAGAGCTTTTCAAATGCCATTACGTTATCGTCAGATTCATCATTTACAATTGATGCCTCTTCAGTAACAGCTATCGATAACAAGACAATTGAAATTGAATTAGGACAAGAAATCAAAAATTTTGTGGAAATGGATTTCATCCCATTCAAGGATTTGGATGGTGATCGCAAGTTAGATACGAACGAAATTCTTTGGCCTGAAGATATTCAGTTAGTAACTGAAAATGGAGCATCTACAGTAGTTGTAACATTACAAAATGACCATCAATTGAGTGGAAATGGTCAACTTGATGGAAAACGTATATATATTACATCCGAGAAAGCCCCAACTACGACGAACGTATTTGGTCAAAAACTAACTCAAGGTGTGTATGAAGTGCTCGATCACATTACACCATCGATTCAAGTTAAAAATGACAAGGAACAAGTCTATGTAAAGAACCATGCTGATAGTAAAAAAGCTTATATTTACATGGACTTCACAGAAACCCTTGATGCAAACACGGTAACTAGACTATCCTTTGAAGTTAGCAATGGAAAATACGAAGTTCTATCATCCCGCGTGACAGGAAACACAGTGGAGCTAGTTGTAGATTTAAACGGAGACACAACTGTTGACTTAGTAGGAGAATATATTGAGCAAATCGCTCCAATTTCGGATTTAAATAATAATGTGGTAAGTGGATTACAGACACAGGTTGTGGAGAAGAGGTAATCCAAGGTATTTATTAAAATAAGTTGAAAGAGGCTCTTGAAGTAAAATTTCTTCGAGAGCCTCTTTCTTTATTAAAATCCTTATAATTCAACCTTTAACTCTTTTTCCTTTACTGTTTCATCTTCAAAGTGATATTCCATTATGAATGAGACTTCATTTGAGAGGTCTTGTGTTTCAGCTGGAGCTTGTAGAATAATGTATTGTAATTTTGTTGTATATTCGCCTTTTTCCGTTTTTTCTAAACCATAATCCGTAAAATCATCTTGTAAATATTCATAGCTCGTATTTACGTTTCCATTCATAGTTGCTACATAAATTGCTCTTATATCATCTTCAGTAAGCTCTGGATTAAAACGATACACGACAGGAATTCCTATTTCACTATCTGCGAATTGTATATCCCTTACAACTAGCTTCGTGATTTTCTTGAAATCCGTATCATCCATTTTTGTTACAACATTTATGTAACCTTGATAGTTTTTCGTCACTACTTGATCATCTTGTAATTGAGCATCGACAGTTGTTAACGGTTCTACCTCAGTCTCTACACTGATTTCACCAACCGGTTGTTGACATGCAGCTAAGGCTAGTATTGAGAACATAATTCCTACTAGTAATAACCTTTTCATCATTTTCAACTCCAAACTTTTATTGTATTAAAAAAAGAATATACACCCTTACACCAATATTTTCTTAGTTTCGTCCATAATACCTTCTACAATTCCCATGACTTCATTAAACTCTATTTTGAAATCAAATGACCATTTGTATAGTGAGTTATAGGTTCCATAGCGATGCCTCGTCTTTCCTCCCTTACGTATGGGAAGGGTATCACAAGCCGTCGCTACTTGTTTTCGCATATCTCTTAATTCGCGATCAGTTAATTTTTCATGGTCGTCAAGCTTTACCTTTAAAAGAAAATCCTCACCGTTAAACTCCTAGAAGTACACAATGTTTTTTCCAAAAGCCTTGCTCTTAATCCATTCAGCCTTATAGTTCATGACAGCATTATTGCTACCACTATAAATTTCCCAAGACGCTTCAGATTTCGCATTTAACCTTAAACTATTATAGATGTAGTACATGAGCGACATCCAAGGTCGGTAGCCTATCTCTTTCCATTCTTCTGTATTCCACTCCCGATTGGATTCGAGTACATAATGTTTTACGGCTCTCATTCGATAATTTTCATCATCATAGATTGAATCCAGTCTGTATAAATGTAATGATCCGTGTGCATACCCATGAATACTTCTAGAATGAAATCTAGCTTCATAACGGTAAAGGAATGAAAGTTTTTTAGGTAATGAACAGACTTGAGAACTACCAAAAAGGAAAAGAAAGAATTCAACATCTTCTTCCTTGCATCTTTTATGCTTTAGAAAGTCCTGATGGGTTCCCTGTAATTGTCCTTCATACGGAATCGAATCAACCTTCATCTCAATAACTATATATTTTTGTTGTTCGTTCACTAATTGGATCTCTATTACTAAATCTATCTTTCTAGATCTTCCAATCGAATATTCAGGATAACACGTAATTCGCACGATATCCTCCGGTCTATAATCTTCCCAATCGTACCGATATCCTTTTGAAAATGAATATATCCTTCGAATTGCTTCATATTTTCGTTCACAATCGATTGTTTTTTCATTTGTATTTAAAATCCATTGAATGACTCCGGTATGGACTTTTTCTAACTGAAAGCCAACCACATCACAAAGGTCGGATTCATGATACCCTCCTAAGAAACTAAATATCTATCATCTACTATATTATATTTGATTATAGAAAACATAGATTTTCCGAATTTATACCTATTTTTGTGAAACAATTCTGTGAAACAAGAATATTCGGGTATTGCCTGTCACCTGTCGAATTTGCATAGAGAAAAGCTCTGCAACCTACAGAGCTCTTCGTTTGTGGAACATATGTGTGAAACAAGAAAAAACGGGAAGTGACTGTCACTATCTAATCAATGGTAAATGTTACGGTTTTTCGTTCTGCTTTCTTCCCTGCAAAGTCAACGACGTTTTGTACTGTAAGTTCATAGGTTCCTGGTTCAAAAGGAACGGTAGGTTGTAAGACTCCCCAATTAAATACTGAAAAATCAACTAATCCTACAAATGGCTCTCCATTGATTAAAATATCCTCGTGTACTGTATCTTTTGTATTGATTTCACCTGAGTAATTGGATTTATCAATCGGCTCATTAAACGTAAATATGATTCGTTCGTTACTCTGGGCTTCAGCACGTAGTAATTCTGGGTTATATAGATCCTCGACCTTTACAGAGTTATGGAGAGCTACGAACGGTTTCGAGCCATTTCTTGTTACAAATGCTCCAGGATTGATTGTAATAACTTCTCCGCTTGTAAAAGCTCCTTCCGTTTTTGAAATCTCAAAGGTTTTGTCGTCTAAAGGATGATAGCCAACGTGAATACCATCCTTTCCTAGATTTTCAAATCCTGATATCAAAGCCTTTCCATTTACTTCCCCTAGCATATTGATGTCGGTAATTGAAAACGGCTCACTAAATTTAATTTGGAACGTACGTAAATTCGTCATCTCAATTGTATAAGTTTGAAGAGAAAATGAGACTTGAATTCTAGTGGAAATTGGTGTTGATAATTTTCCACCATTAAACGTAAGCTCGTATAAGCCTTGCTCTTTAACCGAAACCTTCACTTCTTTTCCAGTTTGATCCCACGTGTGATTTTCAGCTGTCTCCACTCCATCTACCCAAAGATCAAGGTGGGGACTTTCATTATTTAATATCATAGATTGATTAAAAAGTACTTTAATTTCCTTTGTTCCTTCAATAAATTCGATATTTTCGATAATAGGTAACTCAATCGCCATCATAGCATTACCTAAAAACACAGCAAAATCAGCTCTCGTCACTTTACCATGTGGTTTAAATGATTCATCTGTCGCAATACCGTGTTGTTTAATAATCTTTACGTTTGGTAAATGAGAAGGACTAATGGCAGATTCATCTTTAAATGTGACAGCTTCTCCTGTATCCGCTAAGTCAAAGGCACGAACTAAAAGGGTAGCCATTTGTTCCCTCGTTAAATCTTGACTAGGATTAAATTTCCCACCAGACCCTCTAAAAATTTCATGTTCAAAGCAAGCTACGATTGCATCATAATAAGCATGTGTTTTTGGCACATCTGTAAATGAATATTGATCAGATGTACGTTCAAGCTTTAGTGCTCTCTGAAATAATACAGCTGCATGCATTCGTTGCAGGACATTATTCGGTCTAAATGTGTTATCACTGTATCCTGTTATAATTCCGTTATTCACTAGCAACATAATTTGCTCATAGCCAAATGAATTGCTAGAAAGGTCGATAAAATCAGTACTAGCAGATTCAACCGAGTTGGAATTAAAAGGGACAACTAATAGAATAATAGATAGTAGTATTGCTTGAAATTTTTTCATTGTGTCCTCCTACATTGTATTTAACAAGTAAATTTTACTTCAACTGGCATTTTAAGTAAACAACTCAATGTTAGTAATAAGTTTCGGAATGGAAGTTTACATTTCTACCTTTTATAGTTTTTCTCAAAATAGAAACTAATAAATAGAGACCTTATTGGTCTTACAAGTACATATGCTTTTACCCTGTTAAATTAACTCATCAGGAGTATTTTAGGTAATGCTATAACACTTGTTTGTAGTAAAATTTCTGATTTGATTCTTCAGATAGAAGTAATGCAATAACTTCGTAAAATTCATCAATCCTTGACGTACAATCTCTAATATTTGATGAATCGTAACCCCTGAAGATATTTATTACAATTATAATTTAGGTAATCTACAAGACTATAATCTTCATAATTTACACTGATTTGCATATGCATACCATTCACCTCCAGAATATAATGCTGCATCCAAACTGGACATTCTTAAACAGTCATTTATGTACACTTTTAAGTTAGCATTTATTCCAAATGAGCCTTAAATGCGAATGGGTAACAGCCTCATCCCTTATCCATTCTTAATTAGTTCAGATTTATACTCCCCACAACTCTTGATCATAGAAGTTGACAGATAGAGCAAATCCATTCCCCTTGTTTGAATTATAAGGTTTTCGCAAATAATCTATATGTTCGTGTTCATGAAACCCAGGTTGATTATTAAAAGTTTCTCTCCCATTAAGGGAGACATAGTCAACATCATAGGATAGAAAGTAAAATGGCTTACTACTACCAACTATAAAAAGTGTTTCAGCATAACTTTTCAAGTCTAGAAGGTCATTGTTTTCTTTATAGTAAACCCTACCATAACCTTTTAATTGTTCTTCTTTATCCCATTCTGGTAGATCAACTTCAAAACATATTTCTATTAGATTGTAGTTATCAAATTTATTTCTAATCCATTTCCAGTCTTTTGTATTAAGTTGTACAGAATGGTGTAATAAAACCATGTCATGTTGAACTGAATAATTGAATCTATTTTTTAAGTAAGTAGACTGAGGATTTTTTCTAAGAGGTAAATAGATGATTATGTCTTTATGTCGCTTTAATAAATATAATAAATTGGCTAATGTTTTTAGTTCACTTTCATTTCCAAAGATACTAAATACTTTTGTTGTTATCTCATTTACATATATATTATGAAAATCATTGAATGGTTTTAATACTTTATACTCTTTTCTATTGATGTAAATCGGTGTACTAATAAATCTAAGTTTTATTTTGCTCACCTCTCATTCTTTTACCTATTACCATCAAAGGTTCGTCAGTATAAATTTCATAGTAACAGTTTACTACCTATAAATCTTGTCAAGCTGCGTATAATACTCAGCTACATCAAATTTCATTTGAGGTATTTTATCCAGCCACTCAACTCTTGATCCAATACAATCATACCCCTTCAGTAGTTCTTCACTTGAACTCCTATCAATACCTATTTTGTCCCATATGATATACTCATTTGTTCTTACAACATGTGCAACAATAACTGTGCACCACAAATCACAATCATCTGGACACATTAGAATAGGTAAAACAAACTCTTCATTTTTTGATTTATATCTTACTTTAATAAATTCTCTTTCTATTAGATTATCAACCCAATCCATTATTAATGGGATCAAACCTAGTAAAAGTTCTGAGGGATAGTTTTGATGAAGCAGGATATCTAGAGGAGTATCATCAATTAGAATTGTTTGATGTTCAACATCACAATACTCACTTTTCAACATTTTAACTTCTAGTTTTTTTACTTCCAGGTTACTCACCTCACCAAATAAATTCTAGAATACGTCATTATTTCCCCTTTTTCAAACGAACATCTAATAATAATACTTTTTTACTCCTTTTTATATGTTTGGGGTAACAATATGTAATATCCTTCCTGCTAAATGGAACAATTCAAATTGATAATCCGTCCTCATAATATGTTTTAACATTAACCATGCTAGCTATCTTGTATATCACTAGCTATCTTGTATATCACTATAAATTACATTCTTAATATACAATTATGCTTTCTTTTTGTTTTTCTTTTATATAGAATCTATTACACTTGGCACAACTCCATAAATCCCTTGGTGGGCTTTGCAAAAGGCTAATAGGATCTCCTATATCTAATTCTAAGGTATAATTATCCATCTCAATATCCGTATATGCAACATATTTCATGAAGTCATTCTTTTCACCGCATAAACAGTTTGTAAAAATAACAACATCGTCATATTCAAGTAAAAACATCTCATCTACTCTATTATTTTTAAATGAATAAACTCTATTACATATTGGACATTTCCATATATCATAATCTTCTAAAGAAAATTCAATTTCACCTTTTAAAGTTTAAACCAGGTTTCGTCCTTAAATACTCGGATTTGAATATCATTAGGACATAGTCCATTCCACATCAATACTACTTTTTCCTGCATCGCTTAAGAACACTAAAAATTTATTTTGAACAACATGTACCACTTTAACTGATATATCAGTAATATGAAGAGGACTTATCACTAAGTCGTTAATACAATTAAGACGCTTAATAATATTTGGAAGCTGTTTAATTTCGTCTAAAGTAAAGTACAAAGAATTCCCACGCCGAAGCCCACAGCTTAACTTCTCCAAGCCATCAAAACACTGTTTACCAAAATCCATTTCTTTACCTCTCCCCAAGAACCTATTTGTGACTTTTTCCAACTATCCTGACCATTAAAATGTTTCTCTTTTTTAAAAAGTTATGCGTGGATTAAACTTTAAGGTAATTGTATATTGGAAATTATAATAGGATCTCCATATTGGAAACTATTTCCTATTGGAGATTGCCACTTCACAAATACTTCCTTCTTATCACTGTGAATTAATACCATTTACTATTTCAATCTATCTTTCAATGTACTATCATTGACTAGATTTCTTATAAAGAAACCGGGAAAAAATATATATTGTTGGTGTAATGAACATTGCCGCTATAAGGAATTCAACCTCAAGTAGTAAAGCAGATAAAAATGATAAATTCATACTAACCATGAGTTCAAAAGTATCCCTTCTTGTCCACCCTAATATATAAATTGCTTTTAAATAGATTATCGAATTCATTAAGATGAAAATAAGTAAATATGATAATTTCACTGACAGCACCTCTAACCAATTAAACTAAAATATCTTTAGTCTAGTAATAATAATTTGTTGTACATCTTTTCCTCTTTTTCCTAACTGTCCGGGTTTATTAATTATTCATCGTAATATGCATATCATCATAAACTTGTCCTGCTAAATAACCCATGATACAGTCACTAAAAAGATGTAAATTGTTTTTAGGAAGATTTTTCACAAGTTTAATTTGTCACTACTATATTCAAATTTCAACAAAAGTCTCTCAAACGGGTAACATAATATTTTTTTAATATTGATTATTTAATATCAGGGAATACATCTATGAAATAGCCATCTGAACCCCAATATTTATCAAATTGTTTATAAATATCCATAATTCTAGTTTTTGGAGGGCCGCAATTTTCTTGCAGCCAATTCCTCATGTAGTTAACATCCTTGTTTTCATCTTTCCACATAAAATCTATTAAATAAGATTCTAGAGCCCCTGTATCAGGTACGTATATAACAAAAGATGAATTGAAATAATTCATAATCTCAAATGAAACTTTCCTTAAATGTTTTTGAATTTCTTCTTCGATTAAAAATTCCCACCACCGAATATATGAATGAATACGACACACTTTCTCAGAAAACATGAAACTTATTATATTTGGACCAATTAAATCTATGGTATCCACTAATTGATCTGGTACCACTCGAGTATTATTGAAAGAACAATAGGTATTTACAAATCTATTTATAGATTTGAATTTATTTGAATTCAATTCATCACAAAACCTATTTATATCATCCTCATTCAACCTGTGGCCTACATAAGCCTCAAAACACATTCCCATTATATTTCCCCCCCTTCCTATATGCATTATATATTTTCCACATATGTGTAAATTTACCTTTATATTTTCCTGAAACAATAGGTAGCCGAGGGTAACTTTCATATTTTTTTGGGGGGAGGTCAATTCATGTCAAGATTAGGAGACTGTTGGGATAATGCGCACCACAGGAGTCGTTCTTTGGACACGTCAAGGATGAAGCACATATTAAGAACACTGAAACATTCGAAGTAAGTATGTGATAAAAGCTATATGACTTATTACAATAAAAGTGGAACTTAAAGAAGATGACATCTGTAATACAGATATCATCTTCTTAATGTAGCAAAGTCTTTTTTAATATCCTTTACAGAGGGTACACTTTAGAAGTACCTGTCTCGTTTGTATATTATTATTTTGGGCTTTCTAAATAATTGTGGTAATTTTTCATGAATGTTACAATATGTGCCCTTGCTAGATTTTTATCCGCACCGAACGATTCATAGGTTCTAGGGAAACTTCCATCTTCTGCAGGATAACCATTTGATAAGAACGCATCATACATGAATTGAACTGCATCTTCTTCCGATACTTCCTTTTGGAAGTGTGCTGATGCTAAGATTTGAGCCATTTTTCCACGTGTGATAGGCTTATCAGCGTAAGACTTATCAGTTAATGATGAATTAGTAGGTAAATTGTATTTTTCAGCTAATTGATATTGTACAGATGCCCAAAAGTCTACTTCTTTTCTTACAGTAGTTGCAAATTCATGCGAATACTTATATCTACAAAGAATTGTTAAGAATTGAGCTTCCGTTAACACATTATATGGTTTTAATAGATTTTCAAACACCCCAGTCTTAGGGTTTTCTACGTCCTTATACCCCTGAATTAAGCCATAGTCGATTGCCCATAACATGTTTTCTGCCCAGTATTCATTTTGATTAAAATCAACATATGTTATTGGTTTCTGAGTTGGTTGGGGCTGTACCGGTTCAGTCGGTTGAACTGGGTCATTTGGTACTGTCGGCTCAGATGGTTGAGGTTCAACTGGTTCAGGTTTTTTTATAATACTACCACTATAAGTTTTATCCCCCGTAGTAAATGACCATGTTTTGTTTTTTATCTTATTACCGTCTAGGCCATCCTCATAATCCACTGAAACTGTATACGTTTCTAATGGTTCTAAGTGTTCTTTTGGTAAAAATTGAATTGTATAAAGTTTATCTTCATAGAAAGGGATTTCTTCACCTTTACTATTTACAATAATTGCTTTTATATTCTCAGTGTAAGTTGGTGGAGTAAATGATATGATAAATCCTGGAGTATTATCAACAAACCCTTCATCATAAAAATTTTCTAGAGGATCCCATTGACTTAATGAATATAAAGCCGAATAATAAGGTACTACATCCTCTTGACCATCATAAGGATAATACATTATGTCAGGTTCCATATCAGGATTTACTGCTGCAATAAAGACCCAAACTCCACTAATAAGTGCAACACCTATTTCCTCTGTTCTTGGGTCAATAAACTCATACCTTCCCCATGCCCCGTTTAAAAACCTTTTTACTGCTTCTACTGAATCATATGAAAAATTGGCTATCATCTTGTCAAACGATCTACTTGCTAAATCAACATCTCCACCGGCTGCAATTATTCGGTCATAAACGTCTTTTCCTGTAAAACCCTCATTGCCTTCTATCTCGCCATAAAGATTACTTAAATCCCAATTATTTATAAAATAATATGCATGATTTTCTGCAGCTTTGTTAAGAATCGGATTCAAGGTAATTTCATTCAATCCCGCATCTTTTCTAAATTCATTTAAATACTCCAAAAACTTCTGCTGGTCTTCATTAAAATCATCATTAGATGCTTCTACCATCTGTATATCTTGTAAATTAGGTACCATAAAAACTGAAAATGTTAGTAAACCAGTAATAATAATCAACAAAATTTTATTCAAAGTATCCACCTAGTTTCATGTTTAATTTTATGTTTTATAACTACGTTATTCCCACTATCAACTTTATTTTTTGTCATTACCGATAGCATGACGGAATACTGAAAAGTGTGATTCCCCATTCCCTTAAACTAAGTAAATATACTTGGATAGTTTTTGGACCGTAAATTAATTATATAAAAAACCATTATCTCTGTTCTGATAGAATTAGGAACTGTGGACCAAATTGTGAGACAAATGTTTCAGATATAGAATTAGAAAAAAGTATAAATAAATATTTTAATAAAAACGATTAAATCTCCTAAGAAAAAAATAATAAATCTCTTACAATAATTAATTCTTTACAATCTGCTTTTTCAGTTTCTCTTCTTGTTCAGCAATATAATAATCTACTACTTTAATAATTGTTAAGACTCCTTCAACCATGGGCTCAATCTCTTCTTCGTTATAATCTAGTTCCTCGTCATTGTGGAATGCAATGATTGATATAGATTCAAAATGATGCACATATTCAAACGCAGCAATAATTGCTTCTCTATATACATCTTCCATCAATAAAAATGCTTCACTTCCTAGTAGTGTACTAGCAACAGCATTGTATGAATTGACAGCCTCTTGGCGTAGAGGAACAATCAAATGATTCCTCAACATTTCTTGGTCAATGACATCTTCTTCTAGTTCTTCCTCTAGTTGCAACTTCATATTTTCATAACGGTATGAAAATGGTGATAAGATGTTACGAATTACGTATAATTCCTTAAGGTGTTCCGGAGCCATTGCTTTTGACTGTTCCATACCTAATTCAAGTTGAACTCCCATTACATTAATAGAAGTTTTTTGAAGTCGTATTCTCTTAAAAGTATCTATGATTCTACTCATTTGGATTCTCCATTCATTTTTTTATTTGACTAATACTTCAGTTGGTTATATGAAAAACTAAGCATTTTTCTCGAAAAAAATAGATTTGTGGTCCCTATTACACTAAGTAACTAATGATGGGGAACTTAAAGAATAATAGGAAGTTACCCTTCTATACTTTACTGGTCTTTCCCAGCTATTTCTTTTAATGGGTAATTAGACTTTAAATTTCCAAGAAATAAAATAAACTCTATTGAACGTGTCTACTATTTTATTTAATCTCATTAAAACCTCTCGCATCTAAACGTTGAAAGAAGGCAGAAATATGACTACGTTTTAACACTTCATCTACTCCATAACTTTCGTATGTTTTCTGACCATTACGAGCAGTTGCCAGTTCGTTATCATACATGAATTGTACAGCGCTTTTCAGTTCTGATTTCTTCCCTTGTGTTGCAGCAAAGACTTGTGCCAATGTTCCTCTTGTAACTGGCTGATCTTTTACTTTATCATCCTTGTAACCTTTAAGTGGTAAATTATAAGCTTTTAACATGTCATAGATTGGTTGTGACCAATGTCCGTACTGCTGATCTGATTTCAAGTCAAAGTATCGAGCAAGAATTGTTGCAAGTTGAGCCTCCGTTAATGTATTCTCGGGTTTAAATGTTCCGTCAGCATAACCCTTTACTAAACCATTTTTAACAGCCCATTGAATTTCTTTTGTTGCCCAGTACAATTCGTCTGCATCTTTAAAGATTGGTGAAAAATGATTGTTCAAATTAAAAAATTTATTATTAGTATGTGCTTCTGAGACTGTAATCTTGTCACCTTTATAAGTAATCCCTACATAACCATAATCATATCCACTATTTTTTATAGGAATGCCATCGACATCTATTTGTCCAGTCCAACCGTCTATTTTATGTGTTAGTCCTGGTGAAAATATAAAAGGGTTTAAGTTTCCTTCTCTCCTTTGTTCATATTCTGTGATTTCTCTGATTTCTACGTTCATTGGTAAATTTACAGTTCCAAAAGTTCGAATAAAACTATATGACGTAGCATCAAGATGTTTAAAATTTAGATGTGCAAAACTTTGTACGGTTGGTCCTGCAAATTGTTTAACAGCTCTTTGAACAATGATATCTCCTCTATAACTTCCTTCATAAAGGGTAGATGCATATTTAACTCCATCTGCAAATGAGATAAATAAACCTTCTTTAGTGATAATAGTAGTGTAATTAAATTTAGTTCCTATTATGTAATCATTAGTCTTCTCTAAAATTGATTCGAAAAACTGTTCTGTTTCTTTCAGATTAATAGTCTTATCGGCATATAGATAAGAAGTCATCCCTGCGTTCTCCAATAAATAGTTATATAGATACGGAGAAATTTTGGCTTCGGCATCCTTCATCCAAGAGAACGGATCGTTTTCTTCTGCAGTTGTTTCTTTAGTGAGAGTTACATTGATAAGTAAAGCAAGGGATAAAAACGAGATTGCTAATTTCTTAAACATTAAATACACTCCTTTAAATTGTTATTTGTTTATATAACCCTATTTAGGTGTTACTAAATAATTTTTATATTTGTCTATTTCTGAATCAGTTAGAATCTTACTATCTATACTTATTTTAACTAGTTGCCACATGTTCTTGCCGTTTTCCTCTTTCTGTTTTACAACTGCATAACCTGATTTAGATGGATAATTCACAAATAGATTCTTTTCTTCAGTACTCCATGTATCAATAGGCTTTTTATAAAAGTCATTTTCACCTTCTAAAAGGTCAGTAGCATAAATCGTAAACTCTGTGTAGAATAAACCATTCCCTAAATCATATAGGGTATCTATTTGGGAAGATGTAGTTTCTAAACTACCCCCTCTATCAGGATTTATTATATAAAATTTACCATTCTGAAACTTCACTAGATCATATTCCATAGACCCTTCTACAACTAGATTTTTTTGAGCGACTGTAACACCAAATAATCTTTGAGTCAGAGTATTTACCTGTTCAACTGAGGCAGCTCCATAATAAAATCCAAAATCCTCATCCATGATATAATCATTTGTTATATAAGAAGGTGGTAAGTCATCTTTACTGATTTTCCCATCTAATCTAGCATCGCTTAAGAATGACATGATTTGAAAGTCAGTATAGTTATCTCTATCGAAGCCCTCTTCTAAGTAGCTAAATTGATCTATAAACGCCATTAAATTCTGTTGTTCATTAGTATTCAGAGTAGAAAGATAATCGTTTGTATTAGCAGAATTTACGCTTTTTCGTAAGGTACTGATGAACTTAGTAATAATATCGATATTGTCAGAAACATCAATAGTTAGCATCTTTGAACCAGATTCGCTATTAATAATTTCTTTTCTTGAGTCATAACCATATATTGTTAGAAATGTTTTATACTCTTCTTCAGATATCGCTTTGCTATTACTTTCACTTGTCTTATATTCGTATTCAGTCTTTTCTTCAAGATTTTCTATATGTTGTTTCCAAGTTTTTATTAAAGTTCCTATGGATGACAGCTTATTGTTGTTAATTTCAAAAATTTCTGTTATATAAAAGTCTTCCGCCCAGTTAGGATCCTCTCCTCTTGTGCCTGCGGAGTATCCCCCTGCTCCTATTAAATATATTTTTTCATTAACAGAAGAAATAGAACGAGTTGAATCACTAATTAGACCATAGTTATCAAATATTTTTTCGTTTAGTAGAAAAATTTCTCCATTTTTATACCCCCATACCTCTTCATGATAACCCTCTTCATACGATTTTCCGTATAGCACATACAATTCAGAAGTTCCATTATTATCGAAATCAATTAATTCAACATACTGTAACCCCGGACAGTCACTTGGACCGTTGTCTTGATTACAGATACCAAAATCATCTTTAATAACATTTACTTTTTCAAAGTAACTTGCATACATATGTTGATCTTTTCTAGCAATCTCATCTAACTTGTTTTGAACCTCTGCCATTAACTGATTCATATCTTCTTTCAGACTTGCAAATATTTCATTATCTGAAACTTCATTAATTACTTTTTCAATTTCTAGTTTTGCTTCTTGAAACTGTTTCTCTGTAATTAATTTTTGAATATGAGCAAATTGTTTATTATATCCAATTTGCTTTTTGACAATCTCAATTTCGTCTTGAGCATGTTTCTTTATTGTTTCAGAACCACCCTCGTATGTAATTACAGCATTTAGTAAAGTTTGGGTTTGCTCTAAGTTATTTTGTGTTTTTGCTATGATCGCAGAATCCATAGCGATTACATGTTCTAATAACTTATTAACCTCTTCATCATCTTTGTTTTCTTCTACTGCATTTTTAAAATATTGGATTGCAGCTTGATAATCTTTGTTCTCAATGGCAGAATGACCATCACTCACAGCTTTATTAAACACTTCTTTACTACATCCCCCAAGAAGGAGAACAATAGTAAAAACGAAACAAATAATTATTTTCAATGAATTCACCTCTAATTCAACTATTACCTCAATTAGTAATATATTGATTACAGTAATATATTGATTACAAATTGTCAAACATTATTTTTTAGGTTATAATAGGATCATATTAATATAAATACTGTATCTTGCTGTTTAGAGATTGATTACAACGTTTAATTTATGTGCTAATGTATAAAGGAAGAAGTGTTTAGGATGGAAGAAGTTAATGCAACACTAGGAAGTATTTTAGTAGATGTCAGGACTAATAGATTAAAGATTTCTCTTCGTAAAGCCTCTGATTTAATAGGAATCTCTCATAATTATTTAAGTCTTTTAGAAAAAGGAGTAGATCCTCGTAACAATCGTCCAGTCCAGGTAACTCCTGAAATATTAAAGAAAATTGCAGAGGCATATGAATTGCCCATCGAAGAACTATTAAATATGGCAGGTTTTCTTACGGAATTTGAGACTGAGAAAATCAATCTCCTTGAGATGCTACAAAGTTCAAAGGAAGTAACATTTGGAGATAAAGTGTTTTCAAGTGAAGAAAAACGAAAGTTGTTAACAATAATTGATACTATATGGGGCGAATCAAAATAAAATAAAAAAGTAGAGAAAATTTTACATTTTCTCTACTTTAAGTGTTTTTAGATACTCTCCTATACTGTAAATGACTTGCAAAACATCCTGTTGACTACTATATTCATACAGTTTAATCATTGAAACATCATGCACTTGAATGTCTAAAGGCATATGAACACCATTAATGATAGACGGACTGTCTATTTCAATATATGCAATGATGTGAAGGGTATTAATGATATCATCACTATCATATTTAAAAACAGGCCAAAATTCCTCAGGTACATGTAAAATATACTCAAAGCTCTTGGGATTCTTCGTGTTTTCAACTAACCAATGATAACAATCTTCTTTACTTAGTCGCTCTGAGATTTGTTTATTGAAGTAACTACTTATATTCTCAGAAATATGTTTTAATATATTTTGATAGGTCCCAGGAATGATTTCTTTAAGAGGATTTGCAAGATAATCTGAGCAGTATACTTCATACTTTCCGGAACTATTTTGATCAAACAAATGTTTATATTTCATCATTAATTCGATCAATTGCTGTTTATACTCATTAAACTCCATTAAAGTTTCCCCTATCACTACATTTTCTTTTTAATAACTCTCTATATCTTACCATTATCTACTGGGTATTTGTAGCGAAAATACTATCTTTTTGCACAGATGTTTTCTATTAACGGCTGTTAAAGGAAATGTTTATTTTTGAACAATGTCATAGTGTTTTTCCTTCTTTAGTTAATACTAAGTTTACCCTTTAAGATCAGGTATGTTTATATTGTTTTGAGAAGGGTTGATGTAGGATTTAGTAGAATTATAGGTATGAAAAAATACAACGAAAAATTCAACACAGAACCCTACAATTGAATCATTACAAGCGCAAGTTAGTGAATTAACAGCGAAACTAAAATGGTATGAAGAGCAGTTTCGCCTGAGTCAACGAAGCGATTCGGCTCTTCAAGTGAGAAAACGGCTCCAAATCAAATTGTACTGGAACTTCTCAACGAAGTTGAATAAGAAGCTAATCCTCAACTACCAGACCAACTGTTGAAACCATTACGTACCGCCGTAAAAAGAAACATGGTCAACGGGAAATCATGCTTGAAAACCTGCCTACAGAAATGAGTGAGTATCGCCTTTCTGATGAGGACTAGGTTTGTCGTGTTGCGGTGGATCTTACATGAAATGAGCACAGAAATTCCTAAAGAGTTAAAAATCATTCCACCTGAAGTCAAAGTTGTTTAACATAAACGATATGTCTATTCATGCCGTCACTGTGAACGTGAAGAACTAACAACACCTATCGTTACGGCACCTATGCCTTCACCGGTTCAACCAAAGAGTTTGACTTCTCCTTCTATGATGGTGTACATCATGCCCCAGAAGTACGTGGATGGGCTATCTTTATATAGAATCGAAAAGCAATTCGAACGATTTGGTCTCTCTTTATCACGTGAGACAATGGCTAATTGGCTCCTTCACGGAGCTGATCAATGGTTGAGTCCTCTCTACAAGAGAATACATGAGTTCCTCATAAAACAGGATATTCTCCATGCGGATGAGACAACCTTACAGGTCTTAAGAGAACCAGGTCGCGCTGCTCAATCTTCTTCTTATCTGTGGCTATATCGCACTGGACAAGAAAGACCACCTGCCATCCTATATGATTATCAAAAATGGAAGAAACTCGGAATTAATTAATAAATAATCTTTTAATGTTCAGTATCATTCTTAAAATATTTATGTCTAAACGATAATGAAATTGGAGTTTAAGTAAACATTTTGATGAACAGATTATCTAGAAAATATAACAAACTTTGTTCTAAAGAGGAGAATTTTTCCATAAATTTAAGCAAGTGTACTCATCAGAGGTCACCTGTATACAGATTAAAAATTAAAGCCCACTTTTTCTCCAACTTAAAAAAAATTGAAAGGAGGAAAATTATGAGTAAAGATATTAAAGAAGAATTTCAGGGCTATAAGCAATATTTACCTATTTCAGAAAAGAAAATAATTATTTCTTTGCGACTAGCCAATCAAAAATTAAATTATAGCAATTTAATTGAACTTGGACTAAATGTAGAAGAGGATATTAGAACAGAAATTGAATTACTAAAGAAACGCAATCAGGAAGAAGGTTTTAATTTTACATTATTAGAAATAAATGAAGACCGAGTATTAATTGGTGTGAAATGTCCAAAAAGCACAAAAAATACTAACCTTTCTGCAAGAATTGGATATATGAGTAAACGACTTCTAGATGAACACGGATGGATAAAAGTACTCTCACTCTCTAAAAATGAGAATATTAGACCAAGTGTTTTTAAACCAGAATATTTTGAAATGAAGGAATCAAAAATTAGCTAATTTATTAACTTTAAACTAAGTACACCAAGGAGGATTGTAACCGTCAAGTAGAAATAAACAGATTTTCACAATTAATTTTAAACAAGTTTCCACAATTAAGATTCAACAGGTAGAAATTAAAATATAGCCTTTCTGTACTTCATCCGAATGCTATCTGCCTCCTTATCAAACGTTATAATTTCACTTCGGTGTAATAGACGATCTAAAATGGCTGTTGTGAGAGTGGGGTCTCCCAAAAACTTTCCCCACTCTCCTGGTCCTTTATTAGATGTTAAAATAAAAGCAGTTTTGTCATATAAGTCATAGATGAATTGAAAGAATAAGTTTCCCTCCTGTGCCTCATAAGTCATGTACATAACGTCATCAATAATGATTAAGTCTGAAGAGAGAATTCGTTTATACCTTGTTTGTGACTTACTAATGAATTCTCTTGTTTTCAAAATATACATAAGCTGGTTCATGGATACAAAGGATACCTGATACCCTTTGTCCACGGCATGGGTACCTAAGGCAATGGATAAATGAGTCTTTCCAGCTCCTGTTGGTCCCATCATAATTAATGTGAAACATTCCTCTATCCAATTCAACTCCTTTAACACGTTAAGCTGCTTCTCTCCAATAGCTGATTGCTCTTTTAAATCATAGTTTTCAAACGTCATTTTTTCCGGAAATTCAGCCCATTTCATCAACCTTTCATTGTTCTTTTTCTCCCTACAGTTCATCTCATAGTTTAGAATTTCATGGATAAACTCATGATACGTCCAGCCTTTTGATTCAGCCTCACGTAATATAAATCTTAAATTGTCGGGTTTGGTAATACTTCGTAAACTCTGACGTTAGAATAAGGTCTCCTGCGTTCTCGCTGACTGCTAATAGCGCATCTTGATCATATACGATTTCCTCCGGCATTCCAATCACTTTCAATCACATTACTGATTGGGAAGTCGGTGATAAAAGATAACGTGCGAAGATATGTATGAAAGAAACATCGTTTTGTACTTTGTCTTCTTCGTTTTTTCCTAGTTTGATTACTTAGAGAAGTATTGTGATGTTACCTAAGCTACTTTATTTGTAATATAGATTAATAAATTCATTTATTTTTTCGATTGTTAATTTATTTTTTCTTTTAAATAGATTTAAGAATCTTTTTTTGATACTTTTGTTGTCATTAATCCAAACAACTTCAGCAAGTTGAATCTTAAATAAATAGTTTCCATCTACGCATCTCTTCCAGTTACCGATTTTGTAAATCCTCTTTTTTTTATTAAAGGGGAATACAACTCCTTTACCGAAACGTTCACCATTTCCGTAAACAAGTTCTAAGTAATCAAGGGCTTCTAAAGAGTTACGGAATCTAAGATCTAGTTCAGTTTTATTAATTACTTTTTTTATACTACTTTTATTTTTAGATACCCCTTCATATAGGATTACTTTAATATTTTTCCTCCAAACTACTAAATTATTCATTTGTTTCCTCCTTTTAACTAAACTAGTAAATTTTATGTATTGAAATAATTAATATGATACTTAAATAAAAAATTAATACCTTGTATATAGGACTGGTAAAAGAAGCTAGTATATCTATCAATAATTCCTCCACCACCTTAGTGTGCTTTGCCTTAACTCGTTCTCATAGTGAATGAACTTAAAGGTAATCTATTAGTAGGGATAATTTAATAGACTTTGAAATATCCTTAACTAAGAATATAAAGAGGTGACTTCATGTCGAATTATTTGTCGAACTTGTTGAATCAACAAAAAATGGAGAATAATTTTAATATGGTTGAGTGTCTGCTACCTATGTTTAAAGAAATAAATCCAGGATCAAGTGATAATTTTACACAATCTGTAAATGTCAAGTTAACTATGTACACTTTTGACTGTTTAAGAATGTACATTTTTACTCTTTATCTTTTTCTAAATAGTTCTTAATTCTGTACGAATCACCAACTATACTTACAACAGACGCGTGATGTAATATACGATCTAAAATCGCATTAGCTAACTTAGAATCCTGAAAAATTTCATCCCACGATTTAAAGTTTACATTCGTAGTTAGAATGGTACTTTTCTTTTCATATCTTAAATCAATTAATTGAAAAAATAACTTCGCATCTTCCTTGTCAATTGGTAGGTAGCCAATTTCATCAATGATTAGTAACTTATACTTCCCATAGTGCTTTAACCGACTTTCTAAACGATTTTCCACATTGGCTTTCTTCAATTGTAAGATTAGTTCATTGCACTTAATAAAGTAGGTACTGGTTCTTTTCTTTGCTGCAGCTATTCCAAGTGAAGTTGCTAAGTGTGTTTTTCCTACACCACTTGGACCTAAGAATACGATATTCTCTTTTTCTTCAATAAAACGTAGAGACGTAAAATCAAGGATTTGTTGCTTGTTTATAGAAGGCTGAAAGTCAAAATCAAAGTCCTTAATCTCTTTAAAGTGGGGAAATGCCCCCACCTTAACCATATGTGACTGCTAAACTAAAGTAGACAGTTTCTGCTAGATAAGATGAAACACTTATTACCCAAATATACCAGATAAAAATAATAACCTTTCATTGTATGATTGTCA